>NZ_JBHVRR010000041.1:0-52626 GCF_042885635.1 Streptomyces sp. NPDC058045
AGGCCGTGTCGTTTGGATCTCCGTGGAGCAAGGAGCGGGGTCTGGTGCGTGCTCTCGGCGTGCCGGTTGGAAGTCCTCGTAGCGGAGCTACTTGGGCTTTCGGCCGGTGCGGCGAGTGGGGCACCTCCCAGAGGTAGCTGGGGGAGCGTGCCAGGGCCCGCGACGCCACGGAGATCCAAACGACACGGCCTAGGCTCCGTACCGGTCAGGTGCGGGTGACGGGGGCCAGGACGGCGGCGGTGTGGGTGGCCAGGTCGGTGGGGGACAGCTCCACCTCCAGGCCGCGGCGTCCGCCAGAGACGCAGATGGTGGGATGCTCGGCGGCCGAGGCGTCCAGGACCGTCGGCAGCCGTCTGCGCTGGCCCAGCGGGGAGATGCCGCCGCGCACATAGCCGGTGGCGCGTTCGGCGGCCGCCGGATCGGCCATCGCGGCCCGCTTGCCGCCGACCGCCGCCGCCAGCGCCTTCAGATCCAGCGACCCCGCCACCGGCACCACGGCCACCGTGAGCGCCCCGTCGACCTCCGCCACCAGCGTCTTGAACACCCGCTCCGGAGGCACACCCAGCGCCTCCGCCGCCTCCTCGCCGTAGGAGGGGTGCGCCGGGTCGTGTACGTAGGAGTGCACGGTGAACGCCACCCCGGCCCCGGTCAGCGCCACCGTCGCCGGGGTGCCGCCGGAGTGCTGCTTCTGCTTCTTCTTCGCCATCGGTTTCGGTCCCCCTGGGTCGTGTCCGCGGCGCCTGGCAACAGGCGTGCGGAGACGGTCAGTTGAGGCTGGTCGGGCCGCGGGTGAGGTCGGTCGCGGGCAGCGAGGGCAGATGGCGCAGTACCGCGGTCTCGCCGCGCAGCAGCCGCAGTTCGTCCCGGAGCCGGGAGGCGGTGTCCGGGGCCTGGAGCAGCCGCTGCTTGGTCGGCGTGTCCAGCACCGTCGCCGCCGCCACCAGATACGACACCACGGACGGCTCGTCCGGCAGCTCCGCGCCCGTGGACAGCGACCGCTCCTTGGCGCCGGCCAGCCGCTTCTGGTAGCCGCGGAAGGCCCGCAGCACACCCTCCGCGAGCGCCCCCGCCTCGTCGCCTGGCTCCTCCGTCAACTCCTCGACCTCGGCGGTGAGATAGTCGCCGCTGGTGTCGATCGCGCCGAGCCGTACCCGGGTGGTGCCGGTGGCCAGTACCTCGAAGGTGCCGTCGGGCCGCTCCCGCACCGTGGCCGCGTCCGCGATGCAGCCCACGCCGTGCAGGGCTCGCGCCGGGTCGCCGCCGAAACCGGCGGCCGGGCCGTGCTCCGCCGGTGCCGTCGGGTCCGGCAGCCCGGGGCGGCTGGGCGCGACCTCATGGCCGTCCCGGATGGCGACGACGGCGAAGCGGCGCTCGCCCTCCGGTGCCGCGAGGAGGTCGCGCATCATGGCGCGATAGCGCTCCTCGAAGACGTTCAGGGGGAGCACGAGACCCGGGAACAGCACCGAGTCGAGCGGGAACAGCGGCAGGCGGACGGTCACGACGCGCAAGCCTAATGGCCCCGCCGCCCGCGCCCCAGTACAACCCCCGCCCGCTGCCCGCGCCCCCGGTCAGCCGCGGCGCAGCAGCCGGGTGGCGCCGGCGGCGACCGTGGTGGCCAGTATCCAGCCGAGGACGATCACCACCGCCGCCGCCCACTGCCACAGCCCGGACAGCCGCCAGTAGTCCTCCTGACCCAGGTTGATCACCGGGATCAGCAGGTCGAGGGCGAAGAGCGGGGCGCTCCAGTCGGGGTGCTCGTCGGCCTTCATCGGCGGGTGCGGGGCGTGCGAGAAGGCGATCGTGCCGGCCGCCCACAGCAGCGCCATCCACAGCGCCGCCCGCCCCGGCCGGTAGCCGTAGGCGACGGTCACGTCCTGGGCGTAGCCCCAGAGCTTCGCGGCCAGCGGGAGGGTCTTGCGGCGGCGGCGCTGCTTGGCGAGGAGCACCTCGCGGGCGTCGGCGTCCTCGCCGCCGTTGCGCAGTACGGTGGCGAGCCGCTCGAAGGGCTCCGGGTTGTACTCGGCGGTCGCCGCGGACAGCCACTCCAGCCGCTGGGTGAGGCTGAACGGGCCGCGCGGCACCAGGTTCTCGTAAGCGAAGCCGCCCATGGAGAGCAGGCCGGCCTCGCGGGGCCAACTCACCGCGCGGTCCACCAGGTTGATCACCTTGGCGCCGGACAGGACGACCCGGCCGCGCTGCGGCCGCTCGCCGAGGAAGCGGAGTTCGGGGGTCTGGATGCGGCGCAGGGACAGCTCCTGCTCGTTCTCCAGCAGAAAGCGCGCCTGGTCCATGTCGACGGCGTCCCCGAACCGGCCGTCGTCCAGCCTTATCCCGCCCTGGCACTCGAAGCGCTGGACCCGGGTGCCGCGGGCCGGGGTGGCGCCGCTGGTCAGCACCGGGTCGCCGAGGCTGGCCGGGGTCAGGTACAGGGCGCGTTCCACGGTCATCTGGGGGGCGTTGAACGCGCGGCGCCCGTAGACGTTGGCGAGGTGGCTGCCGCGGAGGCTGAGCGAGACGCCCACCTGGGCGCCGCGCAGGCTGAGTTCACCGTGCGACTCCATCAACTCGGCCTGGAGGTCCTGCCCGACGGTCAGCCCGTCGCCCATCAGGGAGCGGCCGCTGCGGTCCCGGTAGATGACGGCCTGGTTGAGCAGCAGGTCGGTGCCGATATGGGCGTCGCTGAGGCGGATGCCGTTGTGCAGCCGGCAGCGCGGCAGATGCAGATCGCCCTCGGTGTGCAGACGGGCGCCCTCGAACCGCGGGATCGAGCAGTCCACCATCCGCAGTGTGGTCACCCGCGCCTCCGGCAGCAGGATCTCCTTCTCGAAGCGGCAGCCCTTCATCTCCACATACGGCTCCACCTGGCCGCCCGCCAGATCCAGGGCGCCGGTGATCTGCACCCCGTGCAGTTTCAGCGAGGCGACCCGGCCGGGCAGCGGCGGCGGCCCCGCCAGCAGCAGCCAGGCCACTATCCGGGCCCGCACCGTCCGCTCCGGCCCCCAGGGGTGGCCCCCGTGCGCGTCGTCCACCAGCGGATCACCGCCGCGCAGATCGTAGACGCTGCCGTTGCGGAACGCCTGCCACATCCCGACCTCGGCCCCCGTCAGCCCGTCCGGCAGTTCCACCGTGCCGCCGCCGTCGACCACCGGCACCCTTCCTCCCCGTGTCATTCCTTGAATCCCTTGCCCCGCACCGCAGTTGCTCCCCGGTCACGACTGCTCATGCCCGGTCCCGGCGGCGTGAACACCAGGACCGTGCACGGAGTGACACCGGTGGTGTCCGCGGCGTGTATCAGCCAGTGATACGTGCGTCCGGGGCGGGGCGCGGGTCTGCGAGAATTGGGCACGTGCTGCACTCATTCGCTTTGGCCCGAATCGATCTGCGCGGTGCCGCCCTCCCCGAGGGCGGCGCCCTGCGCGACCTCCTGCCCCGAGCCGAGTTCGACGTGGAAGCCGCCCTGGAGAAGGTGCGGCCCATCTGCGAGGACGTCCGGCATCGCGGCACCGAGGCGGTCCTGGAGTGGGGCGAGAAGTTCGACGGGGTGCGGCCCGAGTCGCTGCGGGTGCCCGCCGCCGCCCTGAGCGAGGCACTGGCCGGTCTCGACCCCGCGGTGCGCGCCGCGCTGGAGGAGTCCGTCCGCCGCGCCCGCCTCGTCCACCGCGAGCAGCGCCGGGAGACGGTGACCACCCAGGTCGTGCCCGGCGGCACCGTCACCGAGAAGTGGGTGCCGGTCGGCCGCGTCGGGCTCTACGTACCGGGCGGGCTCTCGGTGTACCCGTCGTCCGTGGTGATGAACGTGGTGCCCGCGCAGGAGGCCGGTGTCGAGGGGGTGGCCGTGACCTCCCCGCCGCAGGAGGCCTTCGGAGGGCTGCCGCACCCGACGATCCTCGCCGCCTGCGCCCTCCTCGGCGTGGACGAGGTGTACGCGGCGGGCGGCGCCCAGGCGGTCGCCATGTTCGCCCACGGCACCGCGGACTGCCCCGCCGTCGACCTGGTCACCGGCCCCGGGAACATCTACGTCGCCGCCGCGAAGCGCCTGCTCAAGGGCCGGGTCGGGATCGACGCGGAGGCCGGTCCCACCGAGATCGCCGTCCTCGCCGACGCCACCGCCGACCCGGTGCACCTCGCCTCCGACCTGATCAGCCAGGCCGAGCACGACCCGCTGGCCGCCGCCGTCCTGGTCACCGACTCGCCGGAGCTGGCGGACGCGGTGGAGCGGGAGCTGGCCCCGCAGCTCGCCGCCACCAAGCATGTGGCGGAGCGGATCGCGCCCGCGCTCTCCGGCCGGCAGTCCGCGATCGTCCTGGTGGACGGGGTGGAGGAGGGCCTGCGGGTGGTCGACGCCTACGCGGCGGAGCACCTGGAGATCCAGACCGCCGACGCCGCGGCCGTCGCCGGAAGGGTGCGGAACGCGGGCGCGATCTTCGTCGGCCCATGGGCGCCGGTCTCCCTCGGGGACTACTGCGCGGGCTCCAACCACGTACTGCCCACCGGCGGTTGCGCCTGCCACTCCTCCGGGCTGTCCGTGCAGTCCTTTCTGCGCGGCATCCACATCGTGGACTACTCGCGGGACGCGCTGGCCGAGGTCGCCCACCATGTGGTCACGCTTGCGGAGGCGGAGGACCTGCCCGCGCACGGAGCGGCGGTCAGGGCGAGGTTCGAGTGGAAGGTCCCCGGAGGCAAGTGAGCAGCACAGAGCAGGCGAGCGGTCCCACCCGTATCGACGACCTGCCGATCCGCGCGGAGCTGCGCGGCCAGTCCCCGTACGGTGCGCCGCAGCTCGATGTGCCGGTCCGGCTGAACACCAACGAGAACCCGTACCCGCTGCCCGAGCCGCTGGTGGAGCGGATCGCGGAGCGGGTGCGCGAAGTCGCCCGCGACCTCAACCGCTACCCGGACCGGGACGCCGTCGAGCTGCGCACCGAGCTGGCCCGCTATCTGACCCGCACCGGCGGCCATCCGCTGCGCCGCGAGCAGATCTGGGCGGCCAACGGCTCCAACGAGGTCATCCAGCAGTTGCTCCAGACCTTCGGCGGGCCCGGCCGTACCGCGCTCGGCTTTGAACCCTCGTACTCGATGCACGCGCTGATCGCCCGCGGCACCGGCACGAGGTGGGTGTCCGGGCCGCGCGGCGCGGACTTCACCGTCGATGTGCCGCGGGCCGCGGCCGCGATCGCCGAGCACCGCCCCGACGTCGTCTTCGTCACCACCCCGAACAACCCCACGGGCAACGCGGTCCCCGCCGAGACCGTCCTCGCCCTGTACGAGGCGGCGCAGGCGGCGAAGCCGTCCATGGTGATCGTGGACGAGGCGTATGTCGAGTTCAGCCACGGCACCTCGCTGCTGCCGCTGCTGGCGGGGCGGCCGCATCTGGTGGTCTCCCGCACCATGTCGAAGGCGTTCGGCGCGGCCGGGCTGCGCCTCGGCTATCTCGCGGCGGACCCGGCGGTGGTGGACGCGGTGCAACTGGTGCGGCTGCCGTACCACCTGTCGGCCGTCACCCAGGCCACCGCGCTGGCCGCGCTGGAGCACACCGACACCCTGCTCGGCTATGTCGAGCAGCTCAAGTCCGAGCGGGACCGGCTGGTCACCGAGCTGCGCGCGCTGGACTTCGAGGTGACCGAGTCGGACGCCAACTTCGTGCAGTTCGGCCGGTTCGAGGGGCCGGGCGGCTCGCACGCCGCCTGGCAGCGCATCCTGGACCACGGGGTACTCGTCCGCGACAACGGCGTACCGGGGTGGCTGCGGGTCTCCACCGGCACCCCCGCGGAGAACGACGCCTTCCTCGACGCGGTACGCGCCCTGCGGCACGGACCCGGCGCGGACGACTCCGCCGAGCAGACCCAACAGACGCAGAAGAAGCAGGAGCAGGGCGCATGAGCCGCACAGGGCGGGTAGAACGCAGCACCAAGGAGACCAAGGTCCTGGTCGAGATCGACCTCGACGGCACCGGCCGGGTCGATGTGGCGACCGGGGTCGGCTTCTACGACCACATGCTCGACCAGTTGGGCCGCCACGGCCTCTTCGACCTCACCGTGCGGACCGAGGGCGACCTGCACATCGACACCCACCACACCATCGAGGACACCGCCCTCGCCCTGGGCGCCGCCTTCAAGCAGGCCCTCGGCGACAAGGTCGGCGTCTACCGCTTCGGCAACTGCACCGTCCCGCTGGACGAGTCGCTCGCCCAGGTCACCGTGGACCTCTCCGGCCGCCCCTACCTGGTGCACAGCGAGCCGGAGAACATGGCGCCGATGATCGGCAGCTACGACACCACCATGACCCGCCACATCCTGGAGTCGTTCGTCGCCCAGGCCCAGATCGCGCTGCACGTCCACGTGCCCTACGGGCGCAACGCGCACCACATCGTGGAGTGCCAGTTCAAGGCGCTCGCCCGCGCTCTGAGGTACGCCAGCGAGCCGGACCCGCGGGCGGCCGGGATCCTCCCCTCCACGAAGGGCGCCCTCTGACCATGAGCGGCCTGTCCACCGTCCTCATCCTCGTCGGGCTGTTCCTGGTCGGCGGCATCATCTCCTTCGTCAAGCAGGGGATGCCGCGCAGCCTGGTCACCCTGCTGTCCATCGGCGCCGGGCTCTGCCTGGTGGCCGGTGTGCTGCGGCTCGACTACTGGAGCTGAGGAGGCCCGATGAGCGGTACCCGCAAGCGAGTTGTGGTCTTCGACTACGGCTTCGGCAATGTCCGCTCCGCCGAGCGCGCCCTCGCCAGGACCGGCGCCGAGGTGGAGATCACCCGCGACTTCGACCGGGCGATGAACGCCGACGGGCTGCTGGTGCCCGGCGTCGGCGCGTTCGCCGCCTGTATGCGGGGCCTGACCGCGGCCCGCGGCGACTGGATCGTGGACCGCCGCCTGTCCGGTGGCCGCCCCGTCCTCGGTATCTGCGTCGGGATGCAGATCCTCTTCGCCCGCGGCGTCGAGCACGGCGTGGAGACCGAGGGCCTGGACGAGTGGCCCGGCACCGTCGGCCCGCTGACGGCCGAGACCGTCCCGCACATGGGCTGGAACACGGTCGACGCGCCCGCCGGCTCCCGCCTCTTCGACGGCGTCGGCACCGGCCCCGACGGCGCCCGCTTCTACTTCGTGCACTCCTACGCGGTGCACGACTGGACCCTGGAGACGGCCAACCCGGCGATGCGCGCCCCCCTCGTCACCTGGACCACCCACGGCGAGCCCTTCGTGGCGGCGGTGGAGAACGGTGCACTGTGGGCCACCCAGTTCCACCCCGAGAAGTCCGGCGACGCCGGCGCCCAGCTCCTCTCCAACTGGATCGAGACCCTCTGATCATGGCTCAGACGCTTGAACTCCTGCCCGCCGTCGACGTCCGCGACGGCCAGGCCGTCCGCCTCGTCCACGGCGAGTCCGGCACCGAGACCTCCTACGGCGCACCGCTGGAGGCCGCCCGCGCCTGGCAGCAGGCCGGCGCCGAGTGGCTCCACCTGGTCGACCTGGACGCCGCGTTCGGCACCGGCGACAACCGCGCCCTGATCGCCGAGGTCGCCCGCGGGATCGCGGCGGGCGGCGTCAAGGTGGAACTGTCCGGCGGCATCCGCGACGACGACACCCTCGCCGCCGCCCTCGCCACCGGCTGCACCCGGGTCAATCTGGGCACCGCCGCCCTGGAGGCCCCCGAGTGGGTCGCCAAGGTCATCGCCGAGTACGGTGACCAGATCGCCGTCGGCCTCGACGTCCGCGGCACCACTCTCCGCGGCCGCGGCTGGACCCGCGACGGCGGCGACCTCTACGAGACGCTGGCCCGCCTCGACGCCGAGGGCTGCGCCCGCTACGTGGTCACCGACATCGCCAAGGACGGCACCCTCCAGGGCCCCAACCTGGAGCTGCTGCGCACCGTCTGCGCCGCCACCGACCGCCCCGTGGTGGCCTCCGGCGGCGTCTCCTCGCTGGCCGATCTGCGGGCCCTGGCCTCGCTGGTGCCCCTCGGCGTGGAGGGCGCCATCGTCGGCAAGGCGCTGTACGCCAAGGCGTTCACGCTCCAGGAGGCGCTGAGGACGGTGGCCCCGTGACGGATCAGGTGCGGCGGGTGCAGAGCGGCTCGCCCTGGGAGGACTCCATCGGTTTCGCCCGCGCCGTCGCGGCCGGCGACCGCGTCCTGGTCGGCGGCACCACCGCCTTCCGCGGCAAGGTCCTCTACGGCGAGGGCGACCCGTACGAGCAGGCGCGGACGGCCTTCCACAGCGCGCTGGAGGCGATCGGCCGCTTCGGTCTGGACGCCTCCGCCGTGGTCCGCACCCGGCTGTATCTGACCCACGCGCGGGACGCGGACCCGGTGGGCCGCGCCCATCAGGAGGTCTTCGGCGAGGTCCGCCCGGTGTGCACCCTGGTCGTGGTCAACGGCTTCGTGGACCCGCGGATCATGGTCGAGGTGGAACTGGAGGCCTTCCGGGGCGGCCAGGCGGCAGCGGAGGAGCCCGAGCGGTCATGACCCTGGCGGTCCGAGTCATCCCCTGCCTGGACGTGGACGGCGGCCGCGTCGTCAAGGGCGTCAACTTCCGCGATCTGCGCGACGCGGGCGACCCGGTCGAGATGGCCAAGGTGTACGACGCGGAGGGCGCCGACGAGCTGACCTTCCTCGACATCACCGCCTCCTCCGGCAACCGCGAGACCACCTACGACGTGGTGCGGCGCACCGCCGAGCAGGTCTTCATTCCGCTCACCGTCGGCGGCGGCGTACGGACCGCCGAGGACGTGGACCGGCTGCTGCGGGCCGGTGCGGACAAGGTGGGCGTCAACACGGCGGCCATCGCCCGCCCCGAGCTGATCCGGGAGATCGCGGAGCGCTTCGGCCGCCAGGTGCTGGTGCTGTCGGTGGACGCCCGCCGCACCCCGTCCGGCGGTTTCGAGGTGACCACCCACGGCGGGCGGCGTTCCGCCGGTCTGGACGCCGTCGAATGGGCCGAGCGCGCCGCCGAGTTGGGCGCCGGCGAGATCCTGCTGAACTCCATGGACGCGGACGGCACCAAGGACGGCTACGACCTGGAGATGATCGAGGCGGTACGGCGCCGGGTGTCGGTACCGGTGATCGCCTCCGGCGGCGCGGGCCGCCTGGAGCACTTCCCGCCGGCCGTGGCCTCCGGCGCGGACGCGGTACTCGCCGCCTCCGTCTTCCACTTCGGCGACCTCCGGATCGGCGAGGTCAAGCAGACCCTCAGCGCGGCGGGCCACCCCGTCCGCTGACCCCGGGCCGACCCTCTTCTCCGAACGGGGCGGCTGCCCGGGCAGATGCGAAAGAAAAGTTCCGCAAGATTGGTTGTGCAACTTTTCTTTCGTATCTAGCCTGAAGGCATGACCGGATCAGAGAGCCGCCGTATCACCGACCTGGGCACCCTCAAGGCCCTCGCCCACCCGCTGCGCAGCTGCCTCTACCGCAGCCTCTACACGGCCCGCACCGCCACCGCCTCCCAGCTCGCCGAGCAGGTCGACGAGGCGGTGTCGCTGGTCAGTTACCACCTGCGCAAGCTCGCCGAGTACGGCCTCATCGAGGAGGCACCCCAGCAGAGCGGAGACGGCCGAGAGCGCTGGTGGCGCCCCGCCCAGGAAAGCGTCTCCATCCACGACGCGGACTTCCGCGACGCCCCCGAGCGCACCGCGGCCCACCTCGCCGCCAGCCGCGTCTTCCTGGAGCACCGGGTCGACCTCTTCCGCCGCCACCTCGACGAACGCGCCACCTGGGGCCCGGAGTGGGGCGAGGCCTCCTTCGACTCGGAGTTCCTGCCCCGCTTCACCCCCGCCGAACTGGCCGCCCTCGCCCGGGAGTTGCACGCCCTGGTGGACCGGCACGAGAAGGCGGCCCGCGCCGCCGAGGACGGGGGCGACACCGAGGGCCGCGAGAACACCGCCATCCACCTCTACGGCTTCCCGTTCCGGAGCTGACCCCCTGTCGACCGGCATCGAGCATCAGCCCGCACCGCGACCCGGTGCAGAGAGGGACCGACGTGACGCCGCCCCCGACCGCCACCACCGCGAAAGCTCCCGCCCCCGAGCGTCCCGCCCACCGCGACGGCACCGTCCTCCGCTGGCTCGCCGCCTACTCCTGCTCCACCCTCGGCGACAACATCTACTACGTCGCCCTGTCCTGGACCGCCGTCCAGGCCGGCACCCCCACCCAGGCCGGACTCGTCACCGCCGCCAGTGCGCTGCCCCGGGCGCTGCTGATGCTCGGCGGGGGAGTGGTCGCCGACCGCCTCGGGCTGCGGCGGGTGGTCCTCGGCAGCGACGCCGTCCGCTGCGCAGCCGTCTTCGCCGTCGCCGGACTGCTCCTCGCCACCGGCCCCGCCCTCTGGCTGCTGGCCGCGCTCGCCCTGCTCTTCGGCGTGGTCGACGCCTTCTTCCTGCCGGCCGTCGGCGCCCTGCCGTCCAGGATCGCCGCCCCCGGCCAGCTCGCCCGGGTCCACGGGATGCGGGGTATCGCGGTCCGCCTCGCCAACATCCTGGGCGCACCGCTCGCCGGACTGGGGGTGGCGCTCGGCGGGCCCGCAACTGCCTTTGCCGCGGCGGGACTTCTCTTCGCCGCCTCCGTACCGCTGCTGGCGACCCTGCGTATCAAGGACGGGACTTCGGGCGCCCGGGGCTCCGTTCGGGAACGCCCCACCCTGCGCGACGGGCTCCGCTATGTGGCAGGGCACCGGGTCCTCGCCCCGCTGGTGCTGGTCAGCGCCCTCGGCGACCTGGGCTTCATAGGGCCGCTCAACATCGGTCTCGCCCTGCTCGCCGACGAACGCGGCTGGGGCACCGCAGGGATCGGCTGGGTCCTCGCCGGATTCGGCACCGGCTCCGGCGCTGCCTCCCTGCTGCTGGCGGTGCGCGGCCGGGTGCCCCGGGCCGGGCTCGTCCTCAGTGTCACCAGCGTCGCGGGCGCCGGCGCCATCGCGCTGATCGCCCTGATGCCGCGGGCCTCTCTGGCGGGCGCCGCCGCCCTCGCCCTCGGACTGCTCATGGGCCTCAGCGGCGCGCTCTGCGGAGCCCTCACCCAGACCCAGGCGGACCCGGCCAGGATCGGCCGCGTCACCGCCCTCACCAGCCTCTTCAGCATGGGCGTCGCCCCGCTGACCTTCCCCCTGACCGGCGCCGCGATCGGCGCCTGGGGCACCGTGCCGGTCTTCACCACCGGCGCCGCGTTGTGCGCCGCCGGCGGCCTCGTCGGACTGGCCTCCCCGACCCTGCGCCGCGCCGAACTCCCCGCCTGAACAAGGGAGTTGACGAAACGGGGGATGCGGTCAGAAACCGAGCTGCTTGGCGCCGGCCAGCTTCTCCAGCGCCTCCGGCTCGCCCTCCTGCTGCACGTCCGCCACCCCCTGGCGGCCGAACGTGAACATGGTCAGCTCACCCGGCTCCCCGGTGACCGTCACCACTGGCGTACCGCGATGGGCCACCGCCGTACGGCCGTCGGGACGGCGCAGCACCAGGCCCACCGGGGCCTTCCTGGCCAGCATCCGGGCGGTGCGCTCCAGCCGGGCCCACAGCACATCGGCGAAGACCGGGTCGAGGCCGCGCGCCGTCCAGTCCGGCTGAGCCCGGCGCACATCCTCGGCGTGCACATAGAACTCCACCGCGTTCGCCGCCTCGTCCACCTGCTTCAGCGAGAAGGGCGAGAACCGCGGCGGCCCGGTGCGGATGAGCTGCACCAGCTCCTCGTACGGCTTGGCGGCGAACTCGCCCTGCACCCGGTCCAGGCGGGCGGACAGCGGCTTGACGAACATCCCCGCCGCCGCGTCGGCACGCCGCTCGCGCACCACCACATGGGCGGCGAGATCCCGGGTCTGCCACCCCTCGCAAAGGGTCGGGGCATCAGGCCCCGCGGACTCCAACAGGTCGGCGAGCAACAGCCGTTCACGCTTTGCATGGGTCGACATACGGCCAAGCCTACGACCGCCGCCGCGCTCCGGCCACGCCTCGGCCCCCGAAGCGGTACCGAACCCCCGGCCGCACCGCCGCCGTCCCGCGCCCCCCTCGCGGTCCCGCACAATGGACGCCATGACCAGCACGCCCAACCGCCTCGACCCGGCCATCGCCGCCCGCCTCAAGCGCAGCAGCGACGGCCTCGTCCCCGCCATCGCCCAGCAGTACGACACCGGAGAGGTGCTGATGCTCGGCTGGATGGACGACGAGGCACTGCACCGCACCCTCACCACCGGCCGCTGCACCTACTGGTCCCGCAGCCGCCGCGAGCACTGGGTCAAGGGCGACACCTCCGGGCACGTCCAGTGGGTCAAGTCCGTCGCCCTGGACTGCGACGCGGACACCGTCCTCGTCCGGGTCGACCAGGTCGGCGCGGCCTGCCACACCGGGGACCGCACCTGCTTCGACGCCGATGTGCTGCCCGCCGCCACCGGTGGCCCCGAGGGCACCGCCCCGGCCGGTCAGTAGGGTCTCCCGCCATGGATCAAGAGACCTTCCGCAAGCTCGCCGCCGACCGCCGCGTCATTCCGGTCAGCCGCACCCTCCTCGCCGACGGCGACACCCCGGTGGGGCTCTACCGCAAACTGGCCGCCGAACGCCCCGGCACCTTCCTTCTGGAGTCCGCCGAGAACGGCCGCTCCGGGTCCTTGTGGTCTCGCTACTCCTTCGTCGGCGTACGCTCCGCCGCCACCCTCACCGAACGCGACGGGCAGGCCCACTGGCTGGGCACCCCGCCCGTCGGCGTCCCTCTCGACGGCGACCCGCTGGCCGCGCTCCGCGCCACCGTCGAAGCCCTGCACACCCCCCGCGACCTCGCCCCCGGCCTGCCGCCCTTCACCGGCGGCATGGTCGGCTACCTCGGCTACGACATCGTCCGCCACCTGGAGAAGGTCGGCCCCGGCGACCGCGACGACCTGCGGCTGCCCGAGCTGACCATGCTCCTCACCAGCGACCTCGCCGTCCTCGACCACTGGGACGGCACCGTCCGCCTGATCGCCAACGCCATCAACCACAACGACCTGGAGACCGGCGTCGAAGAGGCCTACGCCGACGCCATGGCCCGCCTCGACGCCATGGAGGCCGACCTCTCCCGCCCCCTCGTACAGCCCCCGGCCGCGCTGCCGCCGTCGGCGCTGCCCGAGTTCAGCGCGGGCTGGGGCGGTGAGGACTACCAGCGGGCCGTGGAGGACATCAAGGAGCGCATCCGGGCCGGCGAGGCCTTCCAGGTGGTGCCCTCGCAGCGCTTCGAGACGGAGTGCACCGCCGGCGCCCTCGACGTCTACCGGGTCCTGCGCGCCACCAACCCCTCGCCGTACATGTACCTGTTCCGCTTCGACGGCTTCGACGTGGTGGGCTCCAGCCCCGAGGCCCTGGTCAAGGTGGCGGACGGGCACGCGATGCTGCACCCCATCGCGGGCACCCGGCCGCGCGGCGCCACCCCGCAGGAGGACCAGGCGCTCGCCGAGGAGCTGCTCGCCGACCCGAAGGAGCGCGCCGAGCACCTGATGCTGGTCGACCTCGGCCGCAACGACCTCGGCCGGGTCTGCGAGCCGGGCAGCGTGGAGGTCGTGGACTTCATGTCGATCGAGCGGTACTCGCATGTGATGCACATCGTCTCCACCGTCACCGGCCGCGTCGCCCCCGGCCGCACCGCCTTCGACGTGCTCACCGCCTGCTTCCCCGCGGGCACCCTCTCCGGTGCCCCCAAGCCCCGCGCCCTCCAGATCATCGACGAGCTGGAGCCGACCCGCCGCGGCCTCTACGGCGGCTGCGTCGGCTACCTCGACTTCGCCGGGGACTCCGACACCGCCATCGCCATCCGCACCGCCCTCCTCCGCGACGGCACCGCCTACGTCCAGGCCGGCGCGGGAGTGGTCGCCGACTCCGACCCGGTCGCCGAGGACACCGAGTGCCGCAACAAGGCCGCCGCCGTACTCCGCGCCGTCCACACCGCCAACCGGCTCGGCCGGTCCTAGGAACCGGTAACCGAGCCGGTAACCGGAGGCGGCGGCCCCGGATCGGGGCGGGTCACCCGGGCGGCCCCGGGCGCGGGCCGGGGTGAGCCGGTGGTGGATAGTGGTGGGGTGACTTCAGCCGTGCCATCCCCCCGCACCGAAGCCGGCCCCGCGTCTCCTCTGCCGGCCGCCGGCCGCCGCAGCCTGGCCACCGCCCTGCTCCTCGGCTCGGCGGGCGCCGCCGTCGTCCTCCTCGCCAGCCGCCAGGGCTGGGCCGAGGGCACCGCCGCGGTGGCCGGCGGCCGCTTCCCGCTCACCGCCAAGGGCAGCGACGTCACCGGAGTGCCCGCCGCCCTCGCCATAGTCGGCCTGGCCGCCATGGTCGCCGTGTTCGCGGTACGCCGCGCCGGGCGCCTCCTGGTCGCCGCACTGCTCGCACTCAGCGGCGCCGGCACCGTCCTCACCGCCCTCCTCGCCCACCGCGACGACTCCGTCCTCGACGGCAGGGCCGCCCAGACCACCGGCAACACCGCCGCCACCGTCGAGTCCCTCACCCACACCCCCTGGCCGTACGTGGCCGCCGCCGGCGGGCTGCTGCTGCTGATCGCCGGCCTCCTCGCCCTGCGCTACGGCAGCCGCTGGCCCGGCATGTCAGGCCGCTACGAACGCGACGGCGCCCCCCGCACCCGCCGTACCCGCCCCGTCGACCCGGACCGCCCCGAGGACCTGTGGAAGGCCCTGGACCGCGGCGAGGACCCCACCACCACCTGACCACCGCACCCGCCCCACCCCCGTGCTCGTGCGCCCGCGCCGGTACGGGACAATGGTCGCCGGAGCGTGGGCGAGCACCGGCAGCACAGCGCGAACAGCACGTCCTGACGAGCACGTACACCAAGCACGTACAACAGCAATCGAGGAGCAAGCCATGGCGGGCAGCAGCCACCACGGACACACCCCGGCCGCCTGGACCGGCGTCATCATCGCGTTCATCGGTTTCTGCGTCGCGGGTGCCTTCATGGTCATGGCCAAGCCCGTCGGGTTCTGGGCCGGCATCGGCGTGATCCTGCTCGGCGGCCTGGTCGGCGGCATCATGCACCTCGCCGGCATGGGCCAGCACCGGACCCCGAACCGCTCCGCCACCGCCGAGAGCTGACCCGCACCCGCGGCCGTACGACGGCGGGCCTCCCGGAAGCACCAGGAGGCCCGCCGCGCGTGTTCCGCCGGTGCCCACGGCCCACCGGGCGGCACCCCGGACCGCGGGGCACAATGCCAGGGTGACCGCCGAACCCGCCGCCGCCCGCGAGCCGACCGCCCGCGCCACCGCCCCCGGTGAGCCGCCCGCCGTGCCGCGCCCGGCGGGTCCCCGGCCCGCCGCCCCCGACCTGGTCGGCGGCGGGCGCACCGCGGCGCACCGGCTGCTGGTGCCGCTCGGCGTACTGGCCGCGGTCGCCGGCGCCTTCGCCTACGTCGGCACCGTCGACCCCAACCAGCCCGGCCACTATCCGGCCTGCCCGCTGCTGCGCTACACCGGTGTCTGGTGCCCCGGCTGCGGCGGACTGCGCAGCGCGCACGCCGTCGTCCACGGCGAGTTCGGCGCCGCGCTCGGCGCCAACGCGCTGGCCGTCGCCGGCTATCTCGCCTTCGCCGCCTGCTGGGCGCTGTGGGCGGTGCGCTCCGTACAGGGCCGACCGCTGCGGTTCGATCCGCCGCCGGCCGTGCTCTGGGGCCTCGGCGCCCTGCTCACCGTCTTCACGGTGGTGCGGAATCTGCCCTTCGGCGGCTGGCTGCACCCGTGATCGACAGCCCGCCGTCCAGCCCGTGGGACCTCGGCCGCCCGGATGCGGGCGAGTGCCCCGGCTGCGGATACCATCGCTGGTACAGGCCGATCGCCGGACTCAGGACCATCGACGGGAAGCCAGGAACAGGACAGGAAAGGGGACCGCTCGCGTGAGTGTGCTCGACGAGATCATCGACGGAGTCCGTGCCGACCTTGCTGAGCGGCAGGAGCGCGTCGGCCTCGACGAGTTGAAGGAGCGCGCGGCCAAGGCCCCCGCCGCCAAGGACGGTGCGGCCGCCCTCCGCGGCGACGGCGTCAAGGTGATCTGCGAGGTCAAGCGGTCCAGCCCGTCCAAGGGCGCGCTCGCCGCCATCGCCGACCCGGCGGCCCTCGCCGCGGACTACGAGGCGGGCGGCGCCGCCGTCATCTCCGTCCTCACCGAGCAGCGGCGCTTCGGCGGCTCCCTGGCCGACCTGGAGGCGGTCCGCGCCAAGGTCGACGTCCCCGTCCTGCGCAAGGACTTCATCGTCACCTCGTACCAGCTCTGGGAGGCCCGCGCCTACGGTGCCGACGTGGTGCTGCTGATCGTGGCCGCGCTGGAGCAGCCCGCGCTGGAGTCCCTGGTCGAGCGCGCCGAGTCCATCGGGCTGACGCCGCTGGTCGAGGTGCACGACGAGGACGAGGTGGAGCGCGCGGTGGACGCCGGCGCCAAGGTGATCGGCGTCAACGCCCGCAATCTGAAGACCCTCAAGGTCGACCGGGACACCTTCGAGCGGGTCGCCCCCGAGATCCCTGGGCACATCGTCCGCGTCGCCGAGTCCGGCGTCCGCGGCCCGCACGATCTGATCGCCTACGCCAACGCCGGCGCGGACGCGGTCCTCGTCGGGGAGTCCCTGGTCACCGGCAAGGACCCGAGGACCGCGGTCTCCGACCTGGTCGCGGCGGGCGCCCACCCGGCCCTGCGGCACGGCAGGAGCTGACCTCCGCGATGCCCCTGTCCGCCCTGGCCCCCGGTTGCCGACCGCGTGGCTGCCGCGCCCCGGCCCGCCGGGTCCGCGGCCGCCGGGTCCGGTACCACATCGGTTCCGAGCCGGGCCAGATCAACGGAATGCGATGGCAGAGCGCCCCCACGAGGGGCGCGGGACGGTACTGAGTCCGCGGCTCCGCCGCGTCGCCGCGAGCGGGCACACACGGCTCGCGGCCGAGTAACCACCCCTGCCCCCACGGCGTTTGTCACCCGAGAAGACCCACCGTGAGGTTCCCGCATGTCCAGTGACTGCTTCATCCCCGATCCAGACGGGCAAGTCCCCAGCGCCGAGGGGTACTTCGGCGCATACGGCGGCATGTTCATCCCGGAGGCGCTGGTCGCCGCCGTGGCCGAGGTCGCCGCCGAGTACGACAAGGCCAAGTCCGACCCCGGGTTCGCCCGTGAACTCGACGAGCTGCTGGTGCACTACACCGGCCGCCCCAGCGCCCTGACCGAGGTGCCGCGGTTCGCCGAACACGCCGGTGGCGCCCGGGTGTTCCTCAAGCGCGAGGACCTCAACCACACCGGCAGCCACAAGATCAACAACGTACTGGGGCAGGCCCTGCTGACCCGGCGGATGGGCAAGACCCGCGTCATCGCGGAGACCGGCGCCGGGCAGCACGGCGTCGCCACCGCCACCGCCTGCGCCCTCTTCGGCCTCGACTGCACCGTCTACATGGGCGAGATCGACACCGAGCGGCAGGCCCTCAACGTGGCCCGGATGCGGATGCTCGGCGCCGAGGTCGTCGCCGTGAAGTCCGGCTCGCGCACCCTGAAGGACGCCATCAACGAGGCGTTCCGCGACTGGGTCGCCAACGTCGACCACACCCACTACCTGTTCGGCACCGTCGCCGGACCGCACCCCTTCCCGGCGATGGTCCGCGACTTCCACCGCGTCATCGGCGTGGAGGCCCGGCGGCAGCTCCTGGAGCGCGCCGGGCGGCTGCCGGACGCGGCCGTGGCCTGCGTCGGCGGCGGCTCCAACGCCATCGGCCTCTTCCACGCCTTCATCCCCGACGCCGGCGTCCGCCTGATCGGCTGCGAACCGGCGGGCCACGGCATCGCCACCGGCGAGCACGCGGCCACCCTCACCGCGGGCGAGCCCGGCATCCTGCACGGCTCCCGCAGCTATGTCCTCCAGGACGACGAGGGCCAGATCACCGAGCCGTACTCGATCTCCGCGGGCCTGGACTACCCGGGCATCGGCCCCGAGCACGCCTACCTCAAGGACAGCGGCCGCGGCGAGTACCGGGCCGTCACCGACGACGAGGCGATGCGGGCGCTGCGGCTGCTCTCCCGTACCGAGGGGATCATCCCGGCGATCGAGAGCGCGCACGCACTGGCCGGGGCCCTCCAGGTGGGCCGCGAACTCGGCCCCGAGGGGCTGATCGTGATCAACCTCTCCGGCCGCGGCGACAAGGACATGGACACGGCCGCGCGGTACTTCGGCCTGTACGACACGGACACCGCGGTGGCCGCGGACGCCGGTGCGGGCGACGCCGCCGAGATCGAGGGGGACGCCAAGTGAGCGGCAACATCAGGCTGTTGGAAGACACACTGGCCGCGGCGAAGGCCGAGCACCGCGCCGCGCTGATCGCCTACCTCCCGGCCGGCTTCCCCACCGTGGACGGCGGCATCGAGGCGGTGAAGGCGGTACTCGACGGCGGCGCCGACGTGGTCGAGGTGGGCCTGCCGCACAGCGACCCGGTGCTCGACGGGCCCGTCATCCAGACCGCGGACGACATCGCGCTGCGCGGCGGGGTGCGGATCGCGGACGCCCTGCGCACGGTCCGCGAGGCCCACCGCGCCACCGGCAAGCCCGTCCTGGTCATGACGTACTGGAACCCGATCGACCGGTACGGCGTGGAGCGGTTCACGGCGGAGCTGGCCGAGGCCGGGGGAGCCGGGTGCATCCTGCCCGACCTGCCGGTCCAGGAGTCCGCTCTGTGGCGTGAGCACGCCGAGAAGCACGGGCTGGCCACGGTCTTCGTGGTGGCCCCGAGCAGCCGGGACGAGCGGCTCGCCACCATCACCGCGGCCGGTTCCGGCTTCGTCTACGCGGCCTCGCTGATGGGCGTCACCGGCACCCGCGCCTCGGTCGGCGCCCAGGCCGAGGACCTGGTCCGGCGCACCCGGGCCGGCACCGAACTGCCGGTCTGCGTGGGCCTCGGGGTGTCCGACGCGGAGCAGGCCGCCGAGGTGGCCGGTTTCGCGGACGGCGTCATCGTGGGCTCCGCCTTCGTCAAGCGGATGCTGGACGCGCCGGACGAGGCGGCGGGCCTGGCCTCGGTCCGCGAACTGGCCGGGGAACTGGCCCGAGGGGTGCGCCGCAGGGCGTGACACGCACCGCGGGTAACTCTTCCGGGTGGTCCTGAAGCGGGGAGGCACGCTGCTGCCTCCCCGCTTCGTTTGCGGGGTGTGAGTGACAACAACCGTAGGGGAAAGCGCACCGCCCGCGAGCGACTGGCCGCGCAGCGGGAGCGGGAGAAGTCCCGGGAGAAGCGCCGCCGGACGCTGATCGTCTCGGGTGCGGTGGTCGGCGTGCTGGCGCTGGCCGCGGTGGGCGGAGTGATCGCGGCCAATTCGGGCGGCGGCAGCAGCAAGCAGGCGGGCCCGGTCGTCGCGCCGCAGGGCGCCACCGGCAAGAACGGGCTGGCCATCCCCGTGGGCCAGGAGTCCGCCAAGTCCACCCTCACCATCTGGGAGGACTTCCGCTGCCCCGCCTGCAAGCAGTTCGAGGACACCTACCGCGCCACGATCCACGAGTTGACGCGGTCCGGGCAGTTGAAGGTCGAGTACCACCTGGCCACCCTGATCGACCAGAACATGGGCGGCAGCGGCTCCCTGCACGCGGCGAACGCGGCGGCCTGCGCCCAGCAGGCCGGAAAGTTCCCCGCCTACCACGATGTGCTCTACGAGAACCAGCCCGCGGAGACCACCGACTCCTTCGCGGACAACGCCAAGCTGACGGGGCTGGCGCAGAAGGTGCCCGGCCTGGACACCCCGTCCTTCCGCTCCTGCGTCGACGACGGCACCCACAACAGTTGGGTGGGCAAGTCCGACCAGGCCTTCCAGAAGGGCGGCTTCGGCGGCACGCCCACCATCCTGCTCAACGGCAAGGACATCTACTCCGACCAGAAGAACCCGCTCACCCCGCAGAAGCTGAAGCAGATGGTGCAGGCCGCGGACAAGGCATGACGGCGGCGCACCGGGGATGAGGGCGGGGCACGGACGGGCGGCGCGTTATGGAGCCGTAGCACGCGGAATTCCCGCGTCGCCGTCCGGCACGGTAGCGTCGGGCGTGCCATGGACCTTGCCTTCATCCCCAGTCCCTCGCGCGGAGTGCTGCACCTCGGCCCCCTTCCGCTGCGCGGCTATGCGTTCTGCATCATCATCGGCGTCTTCGTAGCCGTCTGGATCGGCAACCGGCGCTGGATCAAACGCGGCGGCCGCTCCGGCACGGTCGCCGACATCGCGGTGTGGGCGGTGCCGTTCGGCCTGGTGGGCGGCCGGCTGTACCACGTGATCACCGACTACCAGCTCTACTTCAGCGAAGGCCGGAACTGGGTCGACGCCTTCAAGATCTGGGAGGGCGGCCTCGGTATCTGGGGCGCCATCGCGCTCGGCGCCGTCGGCGCCTGGATCGGCTGCCGCCGCCGCGGCATCCCGATGCCCGCCTACGCGGACGCCATCGCCCCCGGTATCGCCCTCGCCCAGGCCTGCGGCCGCTGGGGCAACTGGTTCAACCAGGAGCTCTACGGCAAGCCCACCGACGTCCCCTGGGCGCTGAAGATCACCTCCACCACCGACGGCCGCGTCCCCGGCACCTACCACCCGACCTTCCTCTACGAGTCGCTGTGGTGCGTCGGCGTCGCCCTCCTGGTGATCTGGGCGGACCGCCGCTTCAAGCTGGGCCACGGCCGCGCCTTCGCCCTGTACGTCGCCGCGTACTGCGTGGGCCGCGGCTGGATCGAGTACCTGCGGGTCGACGACGCGCACCATGTCCTCGGTCTGCGGCTCAACGACTGGACGGCGATCGGCGTCTTCGTGCTCGCCGTCGTCTATCTGGTGCTCTCGGCGAAGCTCCGCCCGGGCCGCGAGGAGACGGTGGAACCGGGCGCCGAGTCCGACGCGGCGGAAGCGGAGAAGGCCGGCGGGAAGAAGGCCGAGAAGGGCGCCGGCTCCGGCAAGGCAGCGGCGTCCGAAGCCCCCGAGGCCTCCGAAGCCGCTGAGAAGGCGGACGTGACGGCCGAAGAGAAGGCCGAGGATGCCGGGGACAAGGACGGCGAGAAGGCGGCCGCGCCGGCCCGGGAGGGCTGACCGCTCAGGGAGTGGCACCCGTCGCCCCCGCCCGCTCCGCGTATGCGAAGGGCGCCGGACCTCGCGGCCCGGCGCCCTTTGTCATGCCCGCCGTGCCCGCTCCGTGCTCACCGAGGGTCAGCGGACAGTCGGCCTCCGCCCCCGGCTCCCGGTCGCCGTTCGCGTCGAAAGCCCTGCTCCGAGGCCCGGTACCCACCGTGCCCGGGAGGCCGCGGAACGTCCGAAAGCGCAGGTAAGTACGGCCTTCCTTGCTGGCGGCGGCGGATTTTCGTGCGTATTTTCGACGGCATGGCGATCATCGAGACCGAAGCCGCACTCCACGAGGCCCACCGGGACAACCACACCCACCGTGATGTGAACGGGGGCTGGCTGCGCCCCGCGGTCTTCGGGGCGATGGACGGACTGGTCTCCAATCTGGCCCTGATGACGGGTGTCGCGGGCGGCGCCGTCTCCCAGCAGACCATCGTGATCACCGGTCTCGCGGGCCTGGCCGCGGGTGCCTTCTCCATGGCGGCCGGCGAGTACACCTCCGTCGCCTCGCAGCGCGAACTCGTCCTGGCCGAACTGGACGTGGAGCGCCGGGAGTTGAGCCGGCACCCGCAGGACGAGGAGCATGAGCTGGCCGCGCTGTACGAGTCCCGCGGGGTGGAGCCGGAGCTGGCCCGGGAGGTCGCCCGGCAGTTGTCCAAGGATCCGGAGCAGGCCCTGGAGATACACGCCCGCGAGGAGTTGGGCATCGACCCGGGGGATCTGCCCTCGCCGACCGTGGCGGCGGTCTCCTCCTTCGGTTCCTTCGCGCTGGGTGCGCTGCTGCCGGTGCTGCCCTATCTGCTGGGTGCCAGTGCGCTGTGGCCCGCGGTGATGCTGGCGCTGGTGGGGCTCTTCGGCTGCGGTGCGGTGGTGGCCCGGGTGACCGCGCGCTCCTGGTGGTTCAGCGGGCTGCGGCAGTTGGCGCTCGGTGGGGCGGCGGCAGGTGTGACGTATCTCCTGGGCGCGCTGTTCGGCGCGGCCGTAGGATAGACGGCGCGCCACTATACGAAGCCTCGTATAAGCAGCCATATCCGGTGGTTTCAATCTGACGGGCCCCGGGCATGAGCCGTAAGCGCCGCGGGCAATGAAGCCCGCCGAGATCGCAGGACCCCGTCCCTCCCGGGACCCTTCCAGAACCTCTGGCACCACCCGGTGCAGTAACTCCGCCGTACCGCGGGCCTTTGTGGTCCGCTCCACCCGGGCGTCGCTCCGTCCGGTGGATCCTTCCTGCTCACAGCCGTGCGCGGGAGTTCCGCACCCCCTCCCGGTGTTCGCATGTTGGAACCGAGTATCCAGTTTTCGAGAATCGCTCCATCATGTAACCTGCACCAGATTTAGCCAAGGGCCAACGTCGTCCCTGGGCCTTCCGCCTTCAGGACGTGGTCGTCCGGGAGGCACCCCCCAGCCCCGACGACGACGGGAGAGCCGATGCGTACGCCGCGCCAGCCGTCCCCGCATCCCGCGCCCCGCACCTGGGCGCATATGGATGCCCGCCCTGCCGCCCAGGGCATGTACGACCCGCGTGACGAGCACGACGCCTGCGGTGTCGGCTTCGTGGCGACCCTCACCGGAGAGCCGAGCCATACGCTGGTCGAGCAGGCGCTGACCGTACTGACCAACCTCGAACACCGTGGTGCCACCGGCTCCGAGCCGGACTCCGGTGACGGGGCCGGCATCCTCTCCCAGGTCCCCGACGCCTTCCTCCGCGAAGTGGCCGGATTCGACCTTCCCGCGGCCGGTGCCTATGCGGTAGGGATCGCCTTCCTTCCGCAGGTCGGCACCGACTCCGCCGCCGCCCGGGTCGAGGAGCTCGCCGCCGAAGAGGGCCTCACTGTTCTCGGCTGGCGCGAGGTGCCCGTCGCCCCGGCGCTGCTCGGCGCCAGCGCCCGCGCCACCATGCCCGCCTTCCGCCAGCTCTTCGTGGCCGACGCCGACGGCACCGCCCGGGACATCGCCCTGGACCGCCGGGCCTTTGTGCTGCGCAAGCGCGCCGAACGTGAACTCGGCGTCTACTTCCCCTCGTTGTCCGCCCGCACCATCGTCTACAAGGGCATGTTGACCACCGGCCAGTTGGAGCCGTTCTTCCCCGATCTGTCGGACCGCCGTTTCGCGTCCGCCGTCGCCCTGGTGCACTCGCGGTTCTCCACCAACACCTTCCCGAGCTGGCCGCTCGCCCACCCGTACCGCTTCGTCGCGCACAACGGCGAGATCAACACCGTCAAGGGCAACCGGAACTGGATGCGGGCCCGTGAGTCGCAGCTCGCCTCCGGCCTCTTCGGCGAGGGCGGCCTGGACCGGATCTTCCCCGTCTGCACCCCCGACGCCTCCGACTCCGCGTCCTTCGACGAGGTCCTGGAACTGCTGCACCTCGGCGGGCGCTCCCTGCCGCACTCGGTGCTGATGATGATCCCGGAGGCCTGGGAGGGGCACCCCGTCTCCACCCCGGAGGACGCCGCCCGGCGCGCCTTCTACCAGTACCACTCCTCGATGATGGAGCCCTGGGACGGTCCGGCCTGCGTCACCTTCACCGACGGCGTCCAGGTCGGCGCCGTCCTCGACCGCAACGGGCTGCGCCCCGGCCGCTACTGGGTCACCGACGACGGGCTGGTGGTGCTCGGCTCCGAGGTCGGCGTACTCGACATCGACCCGGCCAGGGTCGTCCGCAAGGGCCGCCTCCAGCCCGGCCGGATGTTCCTGGTGGACACCGCCGAGCACCGCATCATCGAGGACGAGGAGATCAAGGCGTCCCTCGCCGCCGAACAGCCCTACCAGGAGTGGCTGGAGAGCGGTGAGATCGGTCTGGGGGACCTCCCCGAGCGCGAGCACATCGTGCATACTCACGCCTCCGTCACCCGCCGCCAGCAGACCTTCGGCTACACCGAGGAGGAGCTGCGGGTCCTGCTCGCGCCGATGGCGAAGGCCGCCGCGGAACCGATCGGCTCGATGGGCACCGACACCCCCATCGCCGCCCTCTCCGACCGCCCCCGCCTCCTCTTCGACTACTTCACCCAGCTCTTCGCGCAGGTCACCAACCCGCCGCTGGACGCCATCCGGGAGGAACTGGTCACCTCGCTGCGGTCCTCCCTCGGCCCGCAGGGCAATCTGCTGGAGCCGACCGCCGCGTCCTGCCGCAGCGTCACCCTGCCGTTCCCGGTGATCGACAACGACGAGCTGGCCAAGCTCATCCACATCAACGCCGACGGCGACATGCCCGGCCTGACCTCGGTCACCCTCTCCGGTCTTTACCGCGTCTCCGGCGGCGGCACCGCACTCGCCGAGCGCATCGACGAGATCTGCGCCGAGGCCGACACCGCCATCGAGAACGGCGCCCGCCTGATCGTCCTCTCCGACCGGCACTCCGACGCCGAGCACGCCCCGATCCCGTCCCTGCTGCTCACCGCCGCCGTCCACCACCACCTCATCCGCACCAAGCAGCGCACCCAGGTGGGTCTGCTGGTGGAGGCCGGCGACGTCCGCGAGGTGCACCATGTGGCGACGCTCATCGGCTTCGGCGCCGCCGCCGTCAACCCGTACCTGGCGATGGAGTCCGTCGAGGACCTGGTGCGCGCCGGGACCTTCCTCGCCGGGATCGAGGCCGAGCAGGCCATCCGCAATCTGATCCACGCCCTCGGCAAGGGCGTGCTCAAGGTGATGTCGAAGATGGGCATCTCCACCGTGGCCTCCTACCGCGGCGCCCAGGTCTTCGAAGCGATCGGCCTGGACGAGGAGTTCGTCACCCGGTACTTCGACGGCACCACCACCAAGATCGGCGGCGTCGGCGTCGACGTGATCGCCCGGGAGGTCGCCGCCCGCCACGCCAAGGCGTACCCGGCCTCCGGGATCGCGTCCGCGCACCGCGCGCTGGACATCGGCGGCGAGTACCAGTGGCGCCGCGAGGGCGAGCCGCACCTCTTCGACCCGGACACCGTCTTCCGGCTCCAGCACTCCACCCGCGCCCGCCGCTACGACATCTTCAAGAAGTACACGGACCGGGTGAACGAGCAGTCCGAGCGGCTGATGACGCTCCGCGGCCTCTTCGGCTTCGACTCGGGCCGCGAGCCCGTCGACCTCGACGAGGTCGAGCCGGTCTCCGAGATCGTCAAGCGCTTCTCCACCGGCGCCATGTCGTACGGCTCCATCTCCAAGGAGGCGCACGAGACGCTCGCCGTCGCCATGAACCGGCTCGGCGGCAAGTCCAACACCGGTGAGGGCGGCGAGGATCCGGACCGCCTCTACGACCCGGTGCGCCGCTCCGCGATCAAGCAGGTGGCCTCCGGCCGCTTCGGCGTCACCTCCGAGTACCTGGTCAACGCCGACGACATCCAGATCAAGATGGCGCAGGGCGCCAAGCCCGGCGAGGGCGGCCAACTCCCCGGCCACAAGGTCTATCCGTGGGTCGCCGGCACCCGGCACTCCACCCCCGGCGTCGGCCTGATCTCGCCGCCGCCGCACCACGACATCTACTCCATCGAGGACCTCGCCCAGCTCATCCACGACCTCAAGAACGCCAACCCGGCGGCCCGCATCCACGTGAAGCTGGTCTCCGAGGTCGGCGTCGGCACCGTCGCCGCCGGTGTCTCCAAGGCGCACGCCGATGTGGTGCTGATCTCCGGCCACGACGGCGGCACCGGCGCCTCCCCCCTGACCTCGCTCAAGCACGCCGGCGGCCCCTGGGAGCTGGGCCTCGCCGAGACCCAGCAGACGCTGCTGCTCAACGGGCTGCGGGACCGCATCGTGGTGCAGACCGACGGCCAGTTGAAGACCGGCCGCGATGTGGTCGTCGCCGCGCTGCTCGGCGCCGAGGAGTTCGGCTTCGCCACCGCGCCGCTGGTCGTCTCCGGCTGCGTCCTGATGCGCGTCTGCCACCTCGACACCTGCCCCGTCGGTATCGCCACCCAGAACCCGGTGCTGCGCGAGCGCTTCACCGGCAAGGCCGAACACGTGGTGAACTTCTTCGAGTTCATCGCCGAGGAGGTCCGCGAGATCCTCGCCGAGCTGGGCTTCCGCTCCGTGCAGGAGGCCGTCGGCCACGCCGAGGCACTCGATGTGGGCCGCGCCGTCGACCACTGGAAGGCACAGGGCCTCGACCTGGCGCCGCTGCTGCACGTACCCGAACTGCCCGACGGCGCCGTCCGCCACCAGCTCGTCGCCCAGGACCACGGACTGGCCAAGGCCCTCGACAACGAGCTGGTCCGGCTGGCCGCCGACGCCCTGAACGCCGAGTCGGACACCGCCGCCCAGCCGGTACGCGCCCAGGTCGCCATCCGCAACATCAACCGCACCGTCGGCACCATGCTCGGCCACGAGGTGACCAAGCGGTTCGGCGGCGCGGGACTGCCCGACGACACCATCGACATCACCTTCACCGGCTCCGCCGGCCAGTCCTTCGGTGCGTTCGTACCGCGCGGGATCACCCTGCGGCTGGAGGGCGACGCCAACGACTACGTCGGCAAGGGGCTCTCCGGCGGCCGGATCGTGGTCCGCCCGGACCGCGGCGCCGACCACCTCGCCGAGTTCTCCACCATCGCCGGCAACACCATCGCCTACGGCGCCACCAGCGGTGAACTCTTCCTGCGGGGCCGCACCGGCGAGCGCTTCTGCGTCCGCAACTCCGGTGCCACCGTGGTCTCCGAAGGGGTCGGCGACCACGGCTGCGAGTACATGACCGGCGGCCACGCCGTCGTCCTCGGCCCCACCGGACGCAACTTCGCGGCCGGTATGTCCGGCGGCACCGCCTATGTGCTCGACCTGAACCCCGACCACGTCAACCCGGGCAACGCCGCCGCCGTCGAGCCCCTGGACGACACCGACCGGCGGTGGCTGCACGACGCGGTGCGCCGCCACCACGAGGAGACCGGCTCCACCGTCGCCGCCAAGCTCCTCGACGACTGGGACGCGGCCACCCCCCGCTTCAGCAAGATCATCCCCAGTACGTACAAGGCAGTGCTCGCCGCCAAGGACGCCGCCGAGCGGGCCGGTCTCTCCCCGACCCAGATCACCGAGAAGATGATGGAGGCGGCGACCAATGGCTGATCCCAAGGGCTTCCTCAACCACGGCCGCGAGGTCGCCGAGACCCGCCCCGTCGGCGAGCGCGTACACGACTGGAACGAGGTGTACGTCCCCGGCTCCCTGCTGCCGATCGTCTCCGAGCAGGCCAGCCGCTGCATGGACTGCGGCATCCCCTTCTGCCACAACGGCTGCCCGCTCGGAAACCTCATCCCCGAGTGGAACGACTACGCCTACCGCGGCGACTGGCAGGCCGCCTCCGAACGGCTGCACGCCACCAACAACTTCCCCGAGTTCACCGGCCGGTTGTGCCCCGCGCCCTGCGAGTCGGCGTGCGTCCTCGGCATCAACCAGCAGCCCGTCACCATCAAGAACGTCGAGGTCTCCATCATCGACCAGGCCTGGGAGGGCGGCGGCGTCGCCCCCCGCGCCCCGGAACGGCTCTCCGGCAAGACCGTCGCCGTCATCGGCTCGGGCCCCGCCGGCCTGGCCGCCGCCCAGCAGCTCACCCGGGCCGGCCACACCGTCGCCGTCTACGAGCGCGCCGACCGCATCGGCGGCCTGCTCCGCTACGGCATCCCCGAGTTCAAGATGGAGAAGCGGCACATCAACCGCCGTATCGAGCAGATGCGCGCCGAGGGCACCAAGTTCCGCACCGGCGTCGAGATCGGCCGCGACATGGAGGCCACCAGCCTCCGCAAGCGCTACGACGCCGTCGTCATCGCCGCCGGCGCCACCGTCTCCCGCGACCTGCCCGTACCCGGCCGGGAGCTGAACGGCGTCCACTTCGCCATGGAGTACCTGCCGCTCTCCAACAAGGTGCAGGAGGGCGACCTCGTCCAGCCGCCGATCACCGCCGAGGGCAAGCATGTCGTCGTCATCGGCGGCGGCGACACCGGCGCCGACTGCGTGGGCACCGCCCACCGCCAGGGCGCCGCCTCCGTCACCCAGCTGGAGATCATGCCCCGCCCCGGCGAGGAGCGGAGCGACGGCCAGCCCTGGCCGACGTTCCCCCTGCTGTACAAGGTGACCTCCGCGCACGAGGAGGGCGGCGAGCGGGTCTACTCCGTCTCCACCACCCACTTCGAGGGCGACGGGGACGGCAACGTGCAGTGGCTGCACCTCACCGAGGTCGAGTTCGCCGACGGCCGCCCCGTCCCCAAGCCCGGCACCGAGCGCCGTATCCCCGCCCAACTGGTCACCCTCGCCATGGGGTTCACCGGCACCGACCGCTCCAACGGGCTGGTCGAGCAGTTCGGCCTGGACGTCGACGAGCGCGGCAACATCGCCCGCGACGCCGACTTCCAGACCAATGTGCCCGGGGTGTTCGTCGCCGGTGACGCCGGCCGCGGGCAGTCACTCATCGTGTGGGCCATCGCCGAGGGCCGCTCCGCCGCCCGCGGCGTGGACCGCTTCCTCACCGGGGCCAGCGACCTGCCCGCCCCCGTCCACCCCACCGACCGGGCCCTCACCGTCTGAGGCCCACCACCGTCCCGTACAACGGCGTACGGAACATGAACGCGGCGCCCGCCTCGTCCCCGACCGGACCATGCGGGCGCCGCGCCGCGTCCGGTCCGGTGTGCCGTTTCGACCGCGCATTTATTGTTTTCCGGACTTCCCCGGGTGGGGCTCAACGGCGGGACAGGGGATTTCAGCGATGCTGTTCCCCGTAATCCCCCTCAGAAGGAGAAAACGCATGGCCACCGGAACGGTGAAGTGGTTCAACTCGGAGAAGGGCTTCGGGTTCATCGCCCAGGACGGCGGCGGCGCCGACGTCTTCGCGCACTACTCGAACATCAACGCCTCGGGATTCCGTGAGCTCCTGGAGGGCCAGTCGGTCACGTTCGACGTGGTCCAGGGCCAGAAGGGCCTTCAGGCGGAGAACATCGTTCCGGCCTGAACCGCCGAGACGAACCTCCGTGGACGGGGCCCGCACCCACCCGGTGCGGGCCCCGTCCCGTGCCCGCCGCTCAGGTGTCCACGTCCAGCACCGTCCGGCACAGCCCGCACCGCGCCCGCACCCGCCCCCGTACCGGCACCCGGATCCGCTGCCCGCAGGTCGGACAGGGGAACGACACCCGCGGCGGTGAACCGGGCTCGAAGCGGTAGGGCCCCGCGGCCGGATCCGTCGCCCGGCCCTGGAGCGCCAGCCTCCGCTCCCGCGCGTAGCGCCGCCGCCCCACCCAGCCCGCGGCCGCCAGCGGCGGCAACCGCCCGTCGAGCCGCGCCCGCTCCGCACCCCGCACATAGGCCGAGTACGCCTGCGCGCTGGTGAACCACGGCGAGGGATCCTCCCCGAACACGTCCGCCCGCTTCGCCAGTACGAAACCGAATTCCTCCGGCGTCAGATAGCCCAGCTTCTGCGAGGACATCCCGTCCTCCCGGAAAGCGTCCAGCAGCAGCCAGCCCGCGCCCAGATAAGCGGTCACCGTGTCGGTGAGGATCTCGTTGTCCCGCACCCCGTCGAAAGCCAGGCCCAGCCGGTGCAGATACACATGCGCCACCTCGTGCGCCAGCGCCGCCCCGATATCCCGCCGATGGGTACGGAAACGGTCGTTCAACTCCACGAAGTACTCGGGCCCCGCGGCCAGTTCGACATTCGCCGCATGACGCATCTCCCGGAACGACACCACGAACCGCGCGTCCGGCAGCCGGAAGTGCCGCACCATCCCGGCCGCCACCCGCTGCACCCCCAGATGCAGTTCGTCGGCGTCCGCGAACGCCACATCCGCGGGCACCACACTCGACGCGAACTGCGCCACCGTGTCCGGCGACAGCCGCCGGTACAGCGCCGTGATCGCGGCCCGTACCGTCGCCAGATGCGGGAACCCGTGCTCCACCGGCCCACCGTCCGCCACGCGCCCACCCTCCCTACCAGGGAACCGCACTCACCCTAGGGCGTGCCCGTCCTGCCATCCGGGCACTCCGGAAGCACCGCCTCCGTCCCACGTAGGGTGCCCCTCATGACCACCAGTGACGCCGACCGCCCGTCCTCCGTCGAGCCCGTGGAGGCGGGTGACGCGGTCGACCCCGCGGTCCGGGCCGAGCTGGGACGGCTGCGGGACAGCATCGACAACATCGACGCCGCAGTCGTCCATATGCTCGCCGAACGGTTCAAGTGCACCCAGCAGGTCGGCCACCTCAAGGCCGCGCACCGGCTCCCGCCCGCCGACCCGTCCCGCGAGGCCCAGCAGATCGCCCGCCTCCGCAGCCTCGCCGAGAACGCCAAACTCGACCCGGCGTTCGCGGAGAAACTCCTCAACTTCGTCATCGCCGAAGTGATCCGCCACCACGAGCGCATCGCCGACACCAGCGCCCCGACCGCCGGCCGGTAGCCCCACCACCGCCGCCCGCCACCGCCGCGAGCGGCCATGGCAGCATGACGCCATGCCGAAGATGTCCGTACTGACGCGCGACGAAGCGCACAGCCGAGCCGAGCTCCTCGACGTACAGCACTACACCGTCGAACTCGACCTGACCGGCGGCGAGGAGACCTTCACCTCCCGCACCACCATCCGCTTCACCGTCACCGTTCCCGACGGCCACGACGGCCACGACGGCTGCGGCACCGCGGACACCTTCGCCGACATCAAACCCGAGCGGCTGCACACCGCCACCCTCGACGGCCGCCCCCTCGACCCCGGCACCCTGGACGGCAACCGCCTCCCCCTCACCGGCCTCACCCCCGGCCCGCACCAACTCACCACCGAAGCCACCATGCGCTACTCCCGCACCGGCGAGGGGATGCACCGCTTCACCGACCCCACCGACGGTGAGACCTACACCTACACCCAGCTCTTCCTGGACGACGTCCAGCGCGTCTTCTGCGCCTTCGACCAGCCCGACCTCAAGGCCGTCTTCGAGCTCACCGTCACCGCGCCCGACGGCTGGCGCGTCCTCGCCAACAGCGTCACCGAGCCCCAGGGAGACGGCAGTTGGCGCGCCGCCCCCACCCCCCTCATCTCCACCTACCTCGTCGCCGTCGCCGCCGGACCCTGGCACACCGTGCGCACCGAGCACCGCGGTCTGCCCTTCGGCCTGCACTGCCGCCGCTCCCTCGCCCCCCACCTGGAAGCCGACGCCGAGGAACTCCTCGCCCTCACCACCGCCTGCTTCGACCGCTACCACGAGAAGTTCGACGAGCCCTACCCGTTCGACTCCTACGACCAGGCCTTCGTCCCCGAGTTCAACGCCGGCGCCATGGAGAACCCGGGACTCGTCACCTTCCGCGACGAGTTCGTCTACCGCTCCGCCGTCACCGACACCGAACGCCAGACCCGCGCCATGGTCATCGCCCACGAGATGGCCCATATGTGGTTCGGCGACCTCGTCACCCTCAAGTGGTGGGACGACATCTGGCTCAACGAGTCCTTCGCCGAGTACATGGGCTACCAGACCCTCACCGAAGCCACCCCGTTCCGCGACACCTGGGTCGACTTCGGCGTCGTACGCAAAGCCTGGGGCTACGACGCCGACCAGCGCCCCTCCACCCACCCCGTGGCCCCCGACGCCGTCGACGACACCGCCGCCGCGCTGCTCAACTTCGACGGCATCTCCTACGCCAAGGGCGCCTCCGCACTGCGCCAACTCGTCCACTGGCTGGGGGAGGAGAACTTCCTCGCCGGCATCAACACCCACATCCGCCGCCACCGCTTCGGCAACGCCACCCTCGCCGACTTCATCGACTCCCTCGCCCAGCACAGCGACCGCGACCTGCACGCCTGGGCCGCAGCCTGGCTCCGCACCACCGGCGTCGACACCCTCACCCCCGCCGTCACCGCCGACCAGGGCACCTGGACCCTCGGCATCCAGCACACCGGCCTCCGCCCCCATCGCCTCACCATCGGCCTCTACGACCGCGAACTCGCCGACACCGGCCGCCTCGTACTCCGCGACCGCCTGGACCACCACCTCCCCGCCGACGGCGCCCCCACCACCGTCACCGGCCAGGGCCGCCGCCCCGACCTGGTCCTCCTCAACGACCAGGACCACAGCTACGCCAAGATCCGGCTCGACCCGCACTCCTGGGAGACCGCCCTCACCTCCCTCTCCGCCCTGCCCGACCCCCTCGCCCGCGCCGTCCTCTGGAACGCCGCCCGCGACATGGTCCGCGACGGCGAACTCGCCCCCACCACCTACCTGGACGCCGCCCGCGCCCAACTCCCGTACGAGAGCGACCTGTCCATCGTGCAGGGCGTCCTCAACTTCGCCGCCCTCCAGATCGCCGACCGCCACCTCGCCGGCACCGGACGCACCGCCGCCCTCACCACCATCACCGACCTCTGCCGCGACCTCATCCGCCGCACCGAGGACGGCGACCACCCCGGCCTCCGCCTCACCGCCGTACGCCACCTCGTCAACGCCGCCACCCAGCCGCACACCATCAGCGCCTGGCTCGCCGACGACTCCGTCCCCGGCGGCCCCGACCTCGACCCCGAACTGCGCTGGCGCATCCTCACCCGGCTCGCCGTCCTCGGCGCCGTGGACGAGACCGCCATCGACACCGAACTCGCCCGCGACCCCAGCGCCACCGGCCAGGAAGGCGCCGCCCGCTGCCTCGCCGCCCTCCCCGACCCCGCTTCAAAACACCGCGCCTGGGACCGCCTTTTCACCGACGACACCCTCTCCACCTACCTCTTCACCGCCACCGCCCAAGGCTTCTGGCAGCCCGAACAGGCCGAGATCCTCGACGAGTTCATCCCCCGCTACTTCACCGACGCGGTCGCCCTCGCCGCCCGCCGCAGCCCCGCCATAGCCGAAGCCGCCGGCCGCCACGCCTACCCCGCCCACGCCGTCGACCACCGCACCCGCGAACTCACCGAAACCTGCCTCCGCACCGCCTCCCCCACCCCCGCCCTCCGCCGCAAACTCACCGACAACCTCTCCGACCTCACCCGGACTTTGCGGACCCGGGGGTAGGGGCGTGTCCGCACGTAGTACGGCCGGTGGGGTTCCGCGGACAGGGGGTGCGCGGTGCGGCGGGCGGCGACCACGATGTGCGTATCCCCGGCCCCCGCACCGGAGTTGACGGTTTCGCCGGGTCCCCCTTTCGGGTCGTGATGGGGCGCTTCGGGGTCGGTGGGGGTGCGTCAACGGCGAAGGTGGGCGCATCCGTACGTGTACATCCGAAGGACGCCCGCCCATGTGCCCCGGCACCACGCCCGCCAGTACCACCACCGCGAGCCCCGCACTCCCCGGTGCGCGCGGCGCGACCCGGCCCGACCCGGCAGCCGCCCCGTTGGAGCCGCTGGCGTCGACGCCCCGCCGTACCACCGCCGCACCCCCCGCACCGGAGGACCACCCCCTCACCCCCTTACTGGCCGCCACCCTGTCCGCCCTGGGTGAGGGCGCCGCGGCCCGCGGCGGGCCCCTCCCCGCCGGCGGTCCCACGGCGGTCGCCGCCGCACTGCGCGGCGCCCTCGGTCCCGTACTGCCGGAGGAGGGCACCGGTGCGACCGAGGCGCTGAGGGCTGTGGTGCGGGCCGTCGCCGAGGGGGCCGCCGACCCGGCCGACCCGCTGTGCGCGGCCCATCTGCACTGCCCGCCGCTGGCGTTGGCCGCCGCCGCGGACCTCGCCGCCTCCGTCCTCAACCCGTCGATGGACTCCTGGGACCAGGCCCCGGCCGCCTCCGTACTGGAGGACGAGGTGACCGCGGTGCTGGCCGCGGAGGTGCATCCCGCCGCCGCCAGCCCGGACGCGCTGGTCACCACCGGCGGCACCGAGTCCAACCAACTCGCCCTGCTCCTCGCCCGGGAGCGGGCGCGCCCCGCCCCCGTCCGCCTGATCTGCGGGGAGAACGCCCACCACTCCCTGCACCGCGCCGCCTGGCTGCTCGGCCTGCCCGCGCCGCTCACCGTGCCCGCGCCCACCGGCACCCTGGACCCGGCGGCCCTCGCCGAGGCATGTGCCGCAGCCCCGACGGACGGCCCGCTGCTGGTGGTCGCCACCGCCGGCACCACCGACGCCGGGCTCATCGACCCGCTGCACACCGTGGCCGACCTCTGCGACCGCTTCGGCGCCCGGCTGCACGTGGACGCCGCCTACGGCGGACCGCTGCTGCTGAGCGAACGCCACCGGCACCTTCTGGACGGCCTGGACCGCGCCCACACCGTCACCCTCGACCTGCACAAACTGGGCTGGCAGCCGGTCGCGGCCGGGCTGCTGACGGTCCGGGACGCCGCCGATCTCGCCCCGCTGGGGCACCGCGCCGACTACCTCAACGCCGACGACGACACCGAGGCCGGACTCCCCGATCTGCTCGGCCGCTCGCTGCGCACCACCCGCCGCCCGGACATCCTCAAGGTGGCCGTCACCCTGCGCGCCCTGGGCCGCCGGGGCCTCGCCGCCCATCTGGACGCGGTCTGCGCACTGGCCCACACCTTCGCCGCCCAGATCACCGCCCGCCCCGGGCTGGAGCTGTACGCGGAGCCCGCCATCAGCACCGTGCTGTTCCGCCCCACGGCCGCCACGGACGACCAAGTCGCCCTGGTACGGCGCCGGTTGCTCACCGAGGGGCGGGCCGTACTGGGGCGGGCGCGGCTCGGGGGGCGGCTGTGGCTGAAGGCGACGCTGCTCAATCCGCACGCCACCCCGGACGACCTCGCCGCACTCCTCGACCTGGTGGAAGGACCCACCCACTGATGCCCACCCAGACCCCATCGGCCCCCGAACCCCCCGCCTCCGCAAGGGACTTGGTGGGTATCGGCATCGGCCCCTTCAACCTCTCGCTGGCGGCCCTCGCCGAACCGCTGACCGGTCTGGACGCCGTCTTCCTCGACCAGCGCCCCGCCTTCCACTGGCACCCGGGCCTGCTCCTGGACGGCGCCACCCTCCAAGTCCCCTTCCTGGCCGACCTGGTGACGCTCGCGGACCCGGCGAGCCGCTGGTCGTTCCTCAGCTACCTCCGCACCCGCGACCGCCTCTTCCCCTTCTACTTCGCCGAGCGCTTCCACATCCACCGCGCCGAGTACGACGCCTACTGCCGCTGGGTGAGCGGGCAACTGCCCTCGCTCCGCTTCGGGCACCAGGCCGACACCGTCCGCTTCGCCGAGCAACGCGGCCTGTTCGAGGTCGACTTCACCCGGCTCGACGCGGACGGCGAGGTGGAGGCCCTGGGCCGCACCACCACCCGCTCGGTGGTCCTCGGAGTCGGAACCGCGCCCCATGTCCCGGGCCCGCTACGGCCGTTGGCCCAGGACCCACAGGTGCCGGTGGTGCACTCCGCGGACTATCTGGGCCACCGCGAGGAGCTGCTGACCGCGGGCCACATCACCGTGATCGGCTCGGGCCAGTCGGGCGCCGAGATCTTCCTTGACCTGCTGCGACGGCGCCCGAAGGGCCGGGAGGCGATCCACTGGCTGGCCCGCAGCGAGGCCTTCGCGCCAATGGAGTACTCCAGGCTGGGACTTGAGCACTTCACCCCGGACTACACCCGCTACTTCCACGCCCTGCCGCAGTCGGAGCGGGACCGACTGGTGCCGCACCAGTGGCAGTTGCACAAGGGCATCGACACCGACACCATCAGCGCCATCCACGACGAGCTGTACCGCCGCAGCCTGCACGGCGGTTGGCCGGACGCGGTACTCACGCCGGCGGTGCGGGTGCGTACGGCGGGGCGGCTGGCGGGTGACCGGATCGAGCTGCATCTGGAGCACCTCCAGCAGCGGACCCGATCCCGCCTCACCACGGACGCGGTGGTCCTCGCCACCGGCTACCGCGAACGCCCCCTGGACCGGCTGCTGGAGCCGCTGGCCGGCCGGCTGGCCCGGGACACGCAGGGCAGACCCGAGGTCGACGAGCAGCACCGCCTGGTCCTGGACCCGCCGCTGCCACCGGGCCACCAGCTCTACGTCCAGAACGCGGAACGGCACACCCACGGGGTGGGCGCCCCGGATCTGGGGCTGGCCGCCTGGCGCAGCGCCCGAATCCTCAACGACCTTACGGGGCGGGCCACTTACCCCTTGCCGGAGCGCACCGCCTTCACCACCTTCGGCCTGCCCACCGCCCCCGCCGACTCCCCGCCCGCGCAGCGAACCGCCGTACCGGGCACCGGAGTCGGGGACGGTGAGCGGACCACGGTCGCCCGCTAGAAGACCGGCTTGCCGTCCCGGGTCAACTGCCAGTCCGCGGAGGCGAACTGGCCCGGGTCGATGGTCTTCTTCTCCTTCACCCAGGTGATGATGGTGTTGCGGATCTCCTCCGAATTGGCCCACAACTGCTTGGCCTTGGCCACATGCGGGAAGTTGCCGCCGCCGCTGGCCCGGTAGTTGTTCACGGCGAAGACGAACTGCGCCTTGTCGTCCAGGGGTTGGCCGTCGAAGGTGAGGTTCTTGATGCGGGAGCCGGTCGGCTGCGCGATGTCCACGTCGTACTTCAGGCCGGACACCGCGTCGTAGTTGTAGTCCGGGGTGTTGTCCGCGTTGGTGAGCTTCGCCGGGTCGACGGGTGCGCCGGGCGCGGTCCGCACGTAGTACTTCGCGGAGAACTCCAGATACTCCCGGAGCTGGGCCCCGGTGAGCAGCCGCGCCTCCAGGGTGTTCTCGAAGGGATAGAGGCCGGCCGCGTCCTTGAGGGTGACATCGCCCGCGGGGATCTTCGCCGTCCGGGAGAAGCAGGAGGCCTGCGACAGCACCGGCAGTTCCGCGTACTCGCCCCCGGCCAGGGCCGCCCGGACCGTCTCCGTCTGGACGTGGTTGATCAGGTCGATGATCGGGACGTCCTTGTACGGGCCCTCCTCGGTGCTCATCGCGTCGGTGCAGGTGCCGATGACCTGGTTGACGTACGCCACCACCTTGCGGTGCTGCTCGGCGAGCAGCCCGGTGATCCGCGGATCCTCCTCGGCGGTGTTGGAGTTGAGCAGGCTCGACGCGGCACGCTCCACCGTCCAACGGCCCTTCGACCACACCAGATCGAAGTCGAAGACGGTCAGCCGCTCACCCCACATCAGCGGCTCCGAGAGCACGACCTCCCGGCCCGACTCCTTGTTCAGCACGCGCCGTTCGGGGATCTCCACATGGGCGTGCCCCACCAGGATCGCGTCGATCCCCGGCACCTGCTCGGCCACATTGACCGCCGCGTTCTCCACATACGGAAGCTGGTCGCCGTAGGAGGAGGTGCCGCTGGTGCCGGAGTGCGCGGAGACGATGACCACGTCGGCGCCCATCGACCGCAGCTTGGGCACCCACACCGCGGCCTGCTCCTCCAGCCCCGGGAAGGTCATCTTGCCCTGCACATTGGCCTTGTCCCAGACGGCGATGCCCGGATTGGTCAGGCCCAGTACGGCCACCCGCACATCCCGCCCGTGCAGGGTGCGCAGCCGCTTGATCACGAACGGCTGGAAGGCGGGCCGCTGCGACTTGGCGTGCAGGGCGTTCGCCGCCACCAGCGGGAAGTGGCACTGCTCCTGGAACTTCCGCAGCAGTTCGATGCCGTAGTTGAACTCGTGGTTGCCGAGCGCCGCCGCGTCGTAGCCGATGGCGTTCATCGCCTTGGCCATCGGGTGCACCGGGCCGCGCTCGGCGGTGATCGGGTCCACCCGGGCGTAGTAGTAGGCGAGTTGGGTGCCCTGGATGGTGTCGCCCGCGTCGATCAGCAGGGTGTTGCCACGGCCGCGGTCCCGGCGCACCTGGTCGACAAGGGTGGAGATCTTCGCCAGTCCGACGTCGTTGTGGTTCTTGTCGTCGAACTCGCGGTCGGTGAAGTAGTCCCAGTTGACGGCGTTTCCATGCAGGTCGGTGGTGCCCATCACGGTGAACGAGTACCGCTTCTCCGCGGACGCGCTGTCGGCGCGGCCCGGTCCCGCGGCCGCGGCGGGCGCCACCGCGGAACCCGCCAGCGCCATCCCCGCCCCCGTGGCGGCGGACCGGCCGAGGAACTTCCTTCTGTCGAGCGGCATTCCGTCTCCTTCTCCTGGTCGCCGACGAGCGTTGGCACCGGTGTCGGGAACCGGCGACGCGCGTAGATTCTTCCGCAGACCCGTAGCCGGACGACACCCTGTGCACATTGCGATCCGGTGACCGGGAAGTGGAGCGACGACCGTGCCAGCGTGCAGAGTTGCCCCATGAGCACACCGACGCCGGTCGACGGCAACCCGTTCGCCCCCGACCCCGCCCCCGACACCACCCCCGATCCGGCCGTCCCCTACGGCACCCCCGCCGCACCCCGGGTCGCGGTCCGTGGCGCGGCCCACCTCGAAGTGGACCCCGAACTGGCCCGGGTCGGCATCTCGGTGGGCGCCCGCGGCCCGGACCGCCGCACCACCCTCGACGACCTCACCCGCCGCAACCGCGCCGTCCTCGACCTGCTGGCCCGCTACGACGACGTCACCACCGAGACCGGTGCCTTCTCCGTCACCCCCGAACTGGTCAAGGGCGGCCGCGGCGAACGGGTCCGCGCCTACCACGGGCGGGTCCATCTCACCGTGGAGATGGCCGACTTCACCACCCTCGGTGAACTCACCACCCGCCTCGCCGACCAGGAACTCACCCAGGTCTCCGGACCCTGGTGGCGGCTGCGGACCGACTCGCCCGCCCACGCCAGAGCCCGGCAGGAGGCCGTCCATGACGCGGTGCGCCGGGCCCGCGAGTACGCCGAGGCCCTCGGCACCCGGCTGGTCGCCCTCGTCGAACTCGCCGACATCGGCGCGGAGCAGGTCGCGGTCCCCTATCCCGCCGCCGCGGCCGGGCTGCCGCCGGGTGTGCGCGCCGCCTACGGGGGAGCGCCGACCGAGGCGCCGCCGCTGGATCTGGAGCCGCAGCGGCAGACTGTGCGCGCTCAGGTCAACGCCCGCTTCACCATGGCGCCGCCCCGGCTGTGAACCGGGCGCCCGATTCGGCGAATCGAGGGCCGGGAACAACGCGGCATTCAGTGCCGGGAATTCTGGCATTCAGTGTCGCAATTCCCGGCCGCACGGCGTTCTGTCCCGTATGGATCCCGTATAGAGCCGGTACAGGGCGCTCATCGGAGCAAGGCCCCGCACAATTCAATAGTCGTCAACAGCCTTTAATGCAAAGGATGTTCCCCGGTCACCGGACGCTGATTATCTACCCGTCGGTAAGGCCTAGGGTCGGCTTATGCGCCGAGCAAAAATCGTCTGCACCCTGGGCCCCGCCACCGACTCGTACGAGCAGATCAACGCACTCGTAGCGGCCGGAATGGACGTGGCCCGCCTCAACCTCAGCCACGGTGGTCACGCCGACCACGAGCAGCGTTACCACCAAGTCCGCAAAGCCGCCGAGGAAGTCGGCCGCACCATCGGCATCCTGGCCGACCTTCAAGGTCCGAAGATCCGCCTCGGCCACTTCACCGAAGGGCCCGTACTTCTCGAACCCGGCGATGAATTCACCATCACCGTGGAACCGGACACCGCGGGCGATCAACACATCTGCGGCACCACGTACGCCGGTCTCGCCGCCGATGTCTCCACCGGTGAACGCATCCTGGTGGACGACGGAAAGGTCACCCTGGAGGTCACCGGAGTCGACGGCCCGCGGGTGCGCACCCGGGTCATCGAGGGCGGCCTGGTCTCCGACCACAAGGGCATCAACCTCCCCGGAGTCGCCGTCTCCGTCCCCGCGCTCTCCGAGAAGGACGAGGAGGACCTGCGCTGGGCCCTGCGCATCGGCGCCGACCTCATCGCCCTCTCCTTCGTCCGCACCGGCGAGGATATCCGCGAGGTGCACCGCATCATGGACGAGGAGGGCCGCCGCGTCCCGGTCCTCGCCAAGGTGGAGAAGCCGCAGGCCGTCGCGCATATCGAGGAGATCGTCGCCGCCTTCGACGGCATCATGGTCGCCCGCGGCGACCTCGGCGTCGAAATGCCCCTGGAGCAGGTGCCGATCGTCCAGAAGCGCGCGGTGAGCCTGGCCCGGCGCAACGCGAAGCCGGTGATCGTCGCCACCCAGATGCTGGACTCGATGATCGACAACTCGCGGCCCACCCGCGCCGAGGCCTCCGATGTCGCCAACGCGGTGATCGACGGCACCGACGCGGTGATGCTCTCCGGCGAGACCAGCGTCGGCAAGTACCCGGTGGAGACGGTCCGCACCATGGCCAAGATCGTGGAAGCCGCCGAGGAGGACGTCCTCGCCCAAGGCCTCCCGCCGCTCACCGAGCACAACAAGCCCCGCACCCAGGGCGGTGCGGTGGCCCGCGCCGCCGCCGAGATGGGCGACTTCCTCGGCGCCACCCTGCTCGTCGCGTTCACACAGTCCGGCGACACGGTGCGGCGCCTGTCCCGCTACCGCTCGCCCATCCCGCTGCTGGCCTTCACCCCCGACCCCGACACCCGGGCCCAACTCAGCCTCACCTGGGGCGTGGAGACCTTCCTCGGCCCGAGCGTCGCCTCCACCGACGCCATGGTCGGCCAGGTCGACGAGGAACTGCTGAAGATCGGCCGGGCCGACCGCGGCGACGTGGTCGTGATCACCGCCGGCTCACCTCCCGGGGTCTCCGGCAGCACCAACCTGGTCCGGGTGCACCACATCGGCGAGGACGACGGCCCGAAGTAACTCCGGGCCGGCGCCTAGGACTTGGGACCCACCCGCGCGTCCAGCAGGGCGACGGCGTCCCTGCGTGCGACGGACACGTTGAACGGGGCGGACCCCCGCGCCAGCGTGGTCCAGCCCACCCCCACCGCGTCCAGGGTGTCGGTGAACAACCGCCTGATGTCATCGGACTTGTTGGTGAAGAAGTACCGCGGATACTCGTACCGCTTGCGTTCGCCGGCCACCATGCGCGTCGTCCAGTTGGTGATCCGGCAACCGTCGGAGTGGATCAGCCCCCGGATGAACTCCCACGGATGCGCGTCCACCACCACCCGCTGCCACTCCTCCAGCACGATCGGCCGCTCATGCTTCTTACCTGGCCCGTGCTGGGGGAAGAGGCAGGGCCAGTGCTTGCTCCAGGACGTCACAGCCACACAGCCGGGCTTCTGGACGCGGCACACGCGGTTGTGCGGGTGCACTGCCAGGATCGCTTGCTCACATGCGGTGATCAGTCCCGGATAGGCGTCCGCGCACGCGATGCGCAGTGCGTAGACACCGCGGCGGTTCTCACTGATGTTGCCGTCGCCCAGGTAGAGCCCGAGCAGATAGGAGTAGGCGTCGGCAGGAGAAGGCGGGTCGTTCCGGCACCGAGCGCAGAGGTTCTGGGGCATGTGCGGCTCTATCCGCACGAGCCAGGAACGGATGGCCGACCGGGACACCCCGGTCTCCTTGCTGACGGAGTTCAGACTCCGGCCCTGTTCGACGAGACGGAGAGCGTGCTGACGGGTACTCAGGTCGTACATGTGCGCGAGGCTGCCGCACAGACGGGCGAAATGGGGCTCGATCTCGCGGGATTCCCTTGATCGAGTGGACTCCCGCGATTCGCTTGCGACCTTGGAATCGAAGGTAAGTGCCTCGGGTGGGATTCGAACCCACGCTGTCGGTGGTTTGAGCACCGTGTCTCTGCCGCTGGACTACCGAGGCTTCCTGCAAAACGAAGGCGGTGGAAAACCCGCCGTGCCACCACCATACCCCAGCTAGGTACGCTCTTGGGAGCAGTGCCTGTCTGCCCCGAACGAGGAGAAACCCCCGTGAGCGCCGCCGAGTCGTCCCAGCCCGCCGTCGACGGCGACCAGCCGCATGTGCCTCCGTCGACGACCCGTGTGGTCATCGCGGAGGACGAGGCGCTGATCCGGCTGGACCTGAAGGAGATGCTGGAGGAGGAGGGGTACACCGTCGTCGGCGAGGCCGGGGACGGTGAGCGGGCGGTGGAGCTGGTCCGGGAGCACCGCCCGGACCTGGTGATCCTCGATGTGAAGATGCCCAAGATGGACGGCATCTCGGCGGCGGAGAAGATCGCGGGGGAGTCGATCGCGCCGGTGCTGATGCTGACCGCGTTCTCGCAGCGCGATCTGGTGGAACGGGCGCGGGACGCGGGGGCGATGGCGTATCTGGTGAAGCCGTTCAGCAAGAGCGATGTGGTGCCGGCGATCGAGATGGCGGTGTCGCGGTTCACCGAGTTGCGGGCGCTGGAGCAGGAGGTCGCGGACCTCTCCCAGCGCCTGGAGACGCGGAAGCTGGTGGACAGGGCGAAGTCGGTCCTCCAGACCGAGTACGGCCTGACGGAGCCGGCCGCGTTCCGCTGGATCCAGAAGACGTCGATGGACCGGCGGATGTCGATGCAGCAGGTGGCGGAGGCCGTGATCGAGGACTCCGAGGAGAAGAAGGCGGCGAAGGACGGCAAGTAGGGCCGGACCGCGCCGAGTTGGTCGGATTACGCAGCAGTGAGGGGCCGCCCGTCGGGCGGCCCCTCAGTCGTGCTCCGGGTCGGGTCAGTCCTCGCCGAGGTAGGCCTTGCGGACGGACTCGTCGTGCAGGAGGTTGCTGCCGCTGCCGGAGAGGACGACGTTGCCGGTCTCCATGACGTGGCCCTGGTCGGCGAGGGAGAGCGCGGCCTGCGCGTTCTGCTCGACCAGGAGGATGGTGGTGCCCTGGGCCTTCAGCTCCGCGATGGTCGACATGATCTTCTGCATCATGATCGGCGAGAGGCCCATGCTGGGTTCGTCCAGCATCAGCAGCCGCGGCTGCGACATCAGGGCCCTGCCCATGGCGAGCATCTGCTGCTCACCGCCGGACAGGGTGCCGGCGGCCTGGCGGCGGCGCTCCCCGAGGATGGGGAAGAGGTCGTAGGCCTTGCGGATGTCGGCTTCGATCCCGGCGCGGTCGTTGCGGAGGTAGGCACCGAGGCGGAGGTTGTCCTCGATGGTCATGCTGGGGAAGATGTGCCGGCCCTCGGGGGAGTGGGCGAGGCCGAGGGCGACGATCTGGTCGGGGCGGTAGCGGCGCAGCGGCTTGCCGCCGAACCGTATCTGGCCCGCGGTGGGTTTCAGCAGCCCGCTGATGGTGCGCAGGGTGGTGGTCTTCCCGGCGCCGTTGGTGCCGATGAGGGTGACGACCTCGCCGGTGTCGACGGTGAAGCTGATGCCTTTGACGGCTTCGATCTTGCCGTAGGAGACGCGCAGGTCTTCGACTTCGAGGAGTGCGGTCATCGGTCGTTCTCCTCGGCGTTCTCCGCGGCGGGGGTGCCGGTGGCGTTCTTGTGGGCTGCGGCTTCCGCCTCGGCGACCTCGGCGGCCTCGGCCTGCCCGGGGTCGCCCTCGATGGGTTCGCCGAGGTAGGCCGCGATGACGCGCTCGTCGGCCTGGACGGTGGCGCTGTCGCCTTCGACGAGCTTCTGGCCCTGGACGAGGACGGCGACCCGGTCGCAGAGGTTGAAGATGAAGCGCATGTCGTGCTCGATGACGAGGACGGCGATGCCCTGGTCGCGGATGGCGAAGACCAGTTCCTCGGTGGCGCGGGTCTCCTGCGGGTTCATGCCCGCGGTGGGTTCGTCCAGCAGCAGCAGTCCGGGTTCGCTGGCGAGGGCGCGGGCGATCTCCAGTTTGCGCTGCTCGCCGTAGGGGAGGTTGCGCGCGAGGTGGTCGGCCTTCTCGGCGAGGCCGACGAACTCCAGGAGTTCGGTGGCCCGTTCACGGCTGGCCTGCTCGGCGCGGTGGAATCCGGGGCCGCGCAGCAGGGCGGACCAGAGTCCTTCCTTGGTGCGGGTGTGGCGGCCGACGAGCACGTTCTCCAGGACGGTCATATTGCCGAAGAGGCGGATGTTCTGGAAGGTGCGGGCGACGCCGGCCGCGGTGACCTTGAAGGACTTCGCGGGGAGCTTGGTGCCGCGGTAGCGGACCTCGCCCTCGGTGGGCGTGTAGAGCCCGGTGAGGCAGTTGAAGAAGGTGGTCTTCCCGGCGCCGTTGGGTCCGATCAGGCCGACGATCTCGCCGGAGCCGACGGTGAGGTCGACTCCGCGTACCGCGGTGAGGCCGCCGAAGCGCATGGTGACGCCGCGGGCGTCGAGGATGGTGGCGGTGTCGGGGGCGGTGTGGGTGGTGGTCATGGTCAGGCCCCTGTCTTGCCGAGGGCGGGGGTGGCGGTGGCCGGTTCGCTGTCGTGGAACTCCAGTTGGCGGCGGCGGTTGGGGATGAGGCCTTCGGGGCGGGTGCGCATCAGGATCACCAGGGCGAGGCCGAAGGCGAAGAGCTGGTAGTCCCCGAGGAACTGGAGCTTGTTGGGGATGAGGTAGAGCAGCGAGGCGCCGATGAGGGGTCCGCTGATGGTGCCCATGCCGCCGAGGACGACGGCGGCGAGCAGGAACGCGGAGTTCGGCGGCACCGAGTTGGCGAACTGGTACTGCTCGGGCGTCACGGTGTAGGTGACGTGCGCCTGGACGGTGCCGGCGAGTCCGGCGAGGGAGGCGCCGAGGGCGAACGCGATGAGCTTGACCCGGAAGCCGTTGATGCCCATGGCGAGTGCGGCGGTCTCGTCCTCGCGGATGGCGACCCAGGCGCGGCCGATGCGGGAGTCCCCGCTGCGGCGGAAGACGAGGACCACGACGAGGGTGATCAGCAGCATCAGCAGGAAGTAGTTGGCGAAGCGGCCGATGTCGAAGCCGCCGACGCTGTGGGCCTTGCCGAAGTCCAGGCCGAGGATGTTGAGGTCCGGGATGGACGAGATGCCGTTGGACCCGTTGGTGATGTCGGGGCCCGAGGTGCCGTCGAGGTTGTTGGCGGCGATCCGGAAGATCTCACCGAAGCCGAGGGTGACGATGGCGAGGTAGTCGCCGCGCAGCCGCAGGGTCGGGGCGCCGATGAGCACACCGAAGACCAGGGAGGCGGCGGCGCCGACGAGGATCGCGCCCCAGAAGGGGAGGTGGATGTCGAACGGCGAGTAGGGCGAGCCGGAGACCATCGAGGCGGCGTAGGCGCCGACGCCGAGGAAGGCGACGTACCCGAGGTCGAGCAGGCCGGCGAGGCCGACGACGATGTTCAGTCCGAGGGCGACGGTGGCGAAGATCAGGATGTACGCGCCGAGGGTGGCGTACTGGTCGCTGGACTGTGTGAAGGGGAAGAGGGCGGCGGCGATGAAGGACCCGATGAGGGTGAAGGTGCGGTGCCGGCCGCTGAGGGTGGTGAGTTGGGGGATCAGCCCGGACTTGTTGAGCGCGGCGAAGCCGAAGCCGGTGGTGAGCAGGAAGCCGATGAACAACTCGTCGTACTCGGTGCCGATGCCGTAGGTGAAGACGAGCAGGCCGACGGCGAGGGCGGCGAGGATGGCGAGCAGTTCCATCCAGACGGGGAGCTGCGCGGGGGCCTTGGGGGCGGGCGCGGCGAAGCCGGCCTTGACCCCGGCCCAGGCGTTGCGCCCGCGGTGCATCGCCTGCTCCCAGGCGGTGTCCTCCGGGTCGGGCGGGTAGGTCTCGGGCCGCTGGTAGGGCAGCGCGAGCGCGCCGAGCAGGGCTACCAGGCTGGTGACGGCGACGACCCAGCCGCCCGGCTCCAGGTTGGCCAGACCGCCGAGTTCGGTGCTGATGGCGATGATCGTGTACCAGGCGGTGGTGAACGCGGCCAGCGCACCGAGCCGCAGCGCCGGGTCGGCACCGGCGGGGGTGAGGACCCGGAAGCCCTTGACGCCGTACGAGGCGACACCGAGGACGGTGGTGAGGGCGCCGGCGATCAGGACGAGCCACTGGAGGCCGCCCGGGTAGCCGTAGACGGTGAGGTCGCCGGGGAAGGACGAGGTCCAGGTCCAGGCGAGGAGGCAGGCGACGACGGTGAGGGCGCCGCCCGCGGTGGCCAGGGCGCGGGCCAGGGACTCGGGCAGCGGGATCAGCCCGGCGGGCGCGGGGGCCGCGGTGGTGCCGGGGGCGTCGGCCGGGGTCTGGGTGGTCGGTGTGTTCATGGTGATCACGCCCTGTCCGCGACGCGCTCGCCGAGGATGCCCTGGGGCCTGACGAGGAGCACGACGATGAGGAGTACGAAGGCCCAGACGTCGGCCCAGGTCTGGCCGCCGAGTTGCTGCATACCGGGGATGTCGGTGACGTAGGCCGTGGTGAGGGCTTCGGCGACGCCGAGCACCACACCGCCGATCATGGCGCCGTAGATGTTGCCGATGCCGCCGAGGACCGCGGCGGTGAAGGCCTTCAGACCGAGGATGAAGCCCATCTTGAAGTTGACCTGGCCGTACTTGAGGCCGTAGGCGACGGCGGCGATACCGGCGAAGGCGGCGCCGAGGGCGAACGCGATGACGATGACGCGGTCGGTGTTGATGCCCATCAGCTTGGCGGTGTCCGGGTCCTGGGCGGTGGCCTGCATCCCGCGGCCGACGCGGGTCTTCATCACGAACCAGCCGAGGATCAGCATGGACACCGGGGCGGCGCTGATGAGGAAGATGTCGCCGGTCTGGATGGTGACGCTGCCGAGGTGGAAGGGGCCGCCGGGTATCTCGGGGAAGGTCCTGGCGGACTTGGCGCCGGGGTACCAGGCCCACACGGCCTGCTGGAGCGCCAGGGAGAGGCCGATCGCGGTGATCAGCGGCGCGAGGCGGGGCGCGCCGCGCAGCGGCCGATAGGCGAAACGTTCCGCGCCGACGGCGATCAGGGTGGAGACAACGATGGCACCGATGAGCATCAGCGGCAGCGCCAGCCACATCGTGGTGCCGTCGGGGAGGCTGAGCCAGACGGTGAGGGCGCCGAAGCCCCCGGTCATGAAGATCTCGCCGTGGGCGAAGTTGATGAGTTGGACGATGCCGTAGACCATTGTGTAGCCGATGGCGATCAGGCCGTACATGGATCCCAGTAGCAGGCCGTTGACCAACTGTTGCGGCAGTTCGTGCACCGCGGGTCCTCCGTGTCTTTCGGTGTGGTTCCGGTGCCGTGCGGGGCCGCCGGGTGCCGGGGGTGACGGCGGATACGGCACCGCGCGGGGCGCCGGCTGACAGCGGCCCCGCGCGGTGGGTGGTGTTCTCGGTGGGTCAGCCGGCGAAGGTTCCGGACTCCACGGCCTTCCAGCCGGTGGCCGGGTCCGCGGTGTTCTTGACCTCGTAGACCGTGAGGGTCTTGTTGGTGGCGTCGCCGTACTGGTCGAAGGAGACCTTGCCGGTCACACCGTCGAAGGACACCTTGCTCATGGCCTTGATGACCTGGGCGCGGGCGTCGTCGGGCAGCTTGCCGTCGTTGTCGTCGACGACCTTCTTGACGGCCTCGATGATCGACCAGGCGGAGTCGTAGGAGTAGCCGCCGTAGGCCTCGAAGGCCTCCTTGTAGCCGGCCTTCTTGTAGTTGGCCACGAACTCCTTGGCGGACGGCAGCGATTCGACGGGCTGGCCGACGGAGGTCGAGTAGTCGCCCTTGCCCTCCTTGCCGGAGAGCTTGATGTAGTCCGCGCTGTACATGCCGTCACCGCCGACCAGCGGGATCTTGGCCCCGGCCTGCTTGATCTGCTTGCTCAGGGGGCCGGACACGGGGTACTCGCCGCCGTAGTAGACCACGTCCGCACCGGAGTTCTTCACCTTGGTGACGACGGCGGAGAAGTCCTTGGTGTCCGGGTTGACGTGCTCGGTGCCGACGACCTTGCCGCCGAGCTTGGTGAACTCCGTCCGGAAGGTGCCGGCGAGGCCGGCGCCGTAGGTCTTCTTGTCGTCGATCATGAAGACCTTCTTCTTCTTCGCCTTGTCGAAGAGGTACTGCGCGGCGAAGGGGCCCTGCACGGCGTCGGTGGTGCAGGTGCGGAAGTAGGAGGCGTACGGGCGCTTCTTGGTGCCGCCGTTCCAGTCCTTGCCCTGGGTGAGGGCCGGGTTGGTGTTGGCGGGGGAGACCTGTACGAGGCCGGCGTCGTCGAAGACCTTCTGCATGGACTCGGCGACGTTGGAGTTGAGGGGGCCGACCGCGCCGAGGACCTTCTTGTCGCCGACGAACTTGGTGGCGTTGGTCTGGCCGGAGGAGGCCTGGGCCTGGTCGTCGAGGGCCTCGATCTTGAAGGTCACACCGTCCACGAACTTCTTGGCGTTGGCCTGCTTGGCCGCCAGGTCCACGGAGTTGCGGATACCGACACCCAGCGCGGAGAGGTCGCCGGTCAGCGGAGCGTCCACGCCGATGACGACGGTGGTGCCGCCGCCCGATCCCCCGTCGTCCTTCTTGTCGCCGCGGGAACCGCAGGCGGTGAGGGTGAGGGCCCCCGCGGTGAGAGCGGCGGTGATGGCTATGAGCGAACGTTGGCGCACGTTCAGTCCTTTCCCCTGGCACGGCTCCCTGTCGGGCGCCGAGTTGAGCGCTGGAACCGAACTGACGAGGAATCCGGTGGCGCGGTGACTGGCCGTGACTCTAAGCGCGCCTTTGTGGGGAGAGGAGTGGTCTGGCCAAGGCTGTGACGTTCTTGTTATGCCGCTGGGGATTACCGGCGGAAATCCGGCTGGTCGATTGGCCGGGGATGGCTCCTGGTCGGGGTGTCCGACGCGGCTTTACCGGCAGGACTGTCGGCTCGTTTTGGTCATGACGGGGAGACCGGCGAGCGGGTCCGGCCGAGGGAGATGGAGAGTGCCTTCGGGTGGTTCCGTCCCGGGATGAAACTCCGCCGCTGCTTTGCCGGAAAATCACGCAGAGTTACTCCGGGGAAAGGGAGTCCGGCATTCCGATGAGTGCGGGTGCATTCCTCTTCGCGCATGGTGATGCGATTCCTGCGCCGGTTTCCCGATTTCGGTGTGAAAGGCGCCCGAGGTGAGGAAGTGGCCCCGGGAGCCCGGGAGTAGGCGTCGATCCGCACCCCGGTGACCGGCGCCGCGCACACCGCGTTCCCCGCCCGCCCCCGGCGGCCTATGCGATCCCGGAGCCGGAACCACGACCGCCCACCGGTACGCGCGACCGGCTGCCCGCATAGCGGACGGACACGGTCTGTGACGGGTACGGGGTGGGCGGCGGAGACGGTGCCCGAGGCGGCCGGTGATCGGTGGCCGCGGCCCCGGGCGGCACGTCAACCGGGGCTGTGTGAGCGGGAGTTGGGCCCCTGGGTGATCAGGCGGTCACGCTGCGGAGGCGTCCCGGAGGAGGCAGGTGAGACGGGCGGTGCAGACCCGGCGGTCCGCCTCGTCGGTGATCACGATCTCGTAGGTGGCGGTGGACCGGCCGCGGTGCACCGGGGTCGCGACCCCGGTGACCACACCGGAGTGGGCCGAGCGGTGGTGGGTGCAGTTGAGGTCCACGCCGACGGCGAGCTTCGAGGGGCCGCCGTGCAGCATCGAGCCGACCGAGCCCAGGGTCTCGGCCAGCACCGCGGAGGCCCCGCCGTGCAGCAGCCCGTACGGCTGGGTGTTGCCCTCCACCGGCATGGTGCCCACCACCCGGTCCGCGGCGGCCTCCAGGATCCGCACGCCCATCCGCTCGCCGAGGCGGCCGGCCGAGAACAGGGCGGGCAGGTCGACGCCGAGCGCCGCGTACTCGTCGATGACCTTCTGCGGGAACTTCACGGTCTGCTGCTCGCCCATGGGCCGGCTCCGTTCTTCGGGTCTTCTGGGTCTTCTGGGCCTTCGGGCGGGAACGGGACTCCCGCACTTCTGGCGACCGGTGTGCCTGAGCAATTGCTTAGGCTGCTGCGGATTGTTCCAGGCGCACCGCGGCGGACCCCCGGGCGGGGTGCCCGGCCCACAGCCGGGACCGGTGCGGCGGGCTCCCGGCGGGACTCTCCGGACACGACCTGGCGGGCCGGGGCCGTGCGGGTACGGAGGGCGGGCCGCGCTGTCGGTGGGGCGTGGCAGGATCGGACCCGTGGCAGAGAAAGCAGCGCAGCAGACCCAGCAGCCCCAGCAGACCGAGCCCGCGGCGAGCGCCGTGGCGCAGGCCGAGGAGGCCGCCGCCGAGGCCCGGGCCCACGGCGTCCGCCCCCGCCTGATGCTCATGGACGGCCACTCCCTGGCGTACCGGGCGTTCTTCGCGCTGCCCGCGGAGAACTTCACCACCGCCACCGGCCAGCCCACCAACGCCATCTACGGCTTCGCCTCCATGCTGGCCAACACCCTCCGGGACGAGGAGCCCACCCACTTCGCGGTGGCGTTCGACGTGTCCCGGAAGACCTGGCGCGCCGAGGAGTTCACCGAGTACAAGGCCAACCGCTCCAAGACGCCCGACGAGTTCAAGGGCCAGGTGGAGCTGATCGGTGAGCTGCTGGACGCGATGCACGCGGAGCGGTTCGCGGTCGAGGGCTTCGAGGCGGACGACGTGATCGCCACCCTCGCCACCCAGGCCGAGGCGGCCGGCTTCGAGGTGCTGATCGTCACCGGCGACCGGGACTCCTTCCAGCTCATCACCGACCACGTCACGGTGCTCTACCCCACCAAGGGCGTCTCCGAGCTGACCCGCTTCACCCCGGAGAAGGTCCAGGAGAAGTACGGCCTGACCCCGGCCCAGTACCCGGACTACGCGGCGCTGCGCGGCGACCCCTCGGACAACCTCCCCGGCATCCCCGGCGTCGGCGAGAAGACCGCCGCGAAGTGGATCAACCAGTTCGGTTCCTTCGCGGAGTTGGTGGAGCGCGCCGACGAGGTCAAGGGCAAGGCCGGGCAGAACTTCCGCGACCACCTGGAGGCCGTGAAGCTCAACCGCCGCCTCACCGAGATGGTCCGCGACGTCGCCCTCCCCAGGACCGTCGCCGACCTAGCCCGCGCCCCGTACGACCGCAAGGCGCTGGCCCTGGTCCTGGACACCCTGGAGATCCGGAACCCCTCGCTGCGTGAGCGTCTGCTCGCCGTCGACCCGGGCGCGGTGGCGGACACCCCGGCGCCCACCGCGGAGATCGAGGTCGACGGCAGCGTCCTCGGCACCGGGGAGCTGGCGCCCTGGCTGGCGGAGCACGGCGCCGCCGTACTGGGGATGGCCACCGTCGACACCTGGCAGCTCGGCACCGGCTCGGTCGGCGAGGTGGCGCTGGCCACCGCGGGCGGTGCCGCCGCCTGGTTCGACCCGGCCCAGCTCGACCAGGCCGACGAGAACGCCTTCGCCGGGTGGCTCGCCGACCCGGCCGCGCCCAAGGTCCTGCACAACGCCAAGGGCGCCATGCGGGTCTTCGCCGAGCACGGCTGGCGCATCGAGGGCGTCACCATGGACACCGCGCTCGCCGCGTACCTGGTCAAGCCCGGCCGCCGCTCCTTCGCCCTGGACGCGCTCGCCCTGGAGTACCTGGGCCGGGAGCTGGCCCCCGCCGCGGCCGACGGGCAACTCGCCTTCGGCGCCGAGGAGGAGGCCGAGGCCCAGGCCCTGATGGTGCAGGCGCGTACCGTGCTCGACCTGGGCGAGGCCTTCGGGGAGCGGCTGCCCGAGGTCGGCGCCGCCGATCTCCTCACCGATGTCGAGCTGCCGACGTCCGCCCTGCTGGCCCGACTCGAACGGCACGGCATCGCCGCCGACCGCGGCCACCTCCAGGCCATGGAGCAGACCTTCGCCGCCGCCGTCCAGCAGGCGGTGAAGGAGGCGCACGCCTCCGTCGGTCATGAGTTCAACCTCGGCTCGCCCAAGCAGCTCCAGGAGGTCCTCTTCGGGGAGTTGGCGCTGCCCAAGACGAAGAAGACCAAGACCGGCTTCACCACCGACGCCGACGCCCTGGCCTGGCTCGCCACCCAGACCGACCACGAGCTGCCCGTCATCATGCTGCGCCACCGCGAGCAGGCCCGGTTGCGGGTCACCGTCGAGGGCCTGGTGAAGACCATCGCGGGCGACGGCCGTATCCACACCACGTTCAACCAGACCGTCGCCGCCACCGGCCGTCTCTCCTCCACCGAGCCCAATCTGCAGAACATCCCGGTCCGCACCGACGAGGGCCGCGCCATCCGCCGCGGCTTCGTCGTCGGTGAGGGCTTCGAGTCGCTGATGACGGCCGACTACAGCCAGATCGAGCTGCGCGTCATGGCGCACCTCTCCGAGGACGCCGGCCTCATCGAGGCCTTCACCTCCGGCGAGGACCTGCACTCCACCGTCGCCTCCCAGGTGTTCGGCGTGGCACGGGACGCGGTCGACCCGGAGATGCGCCGCAAGATCAAGGCCATGTCGTACGGCCTGGCGTACGGGCTGTCCGCGTTCGGGCTGTCCCAGCAGTTGGGCATCGAGGCCGGTGAGGCGCGCGCCCTGATGGACACCTACTTCGAACGCTTCGGCGGCGTACGGGACTACCTCCACCGCGTCGTCGAGGAGGCCCGCGCCACCGGGTACACCGAGACGATGCTGGGCCGCCGCCGCTATCTGCCCGACCTCAACAGCGACAACCGCCAGCGCCGCGAGATGGCCGAGCGGATGGCGCTCAACGCGCCCATCCAGGGCACCGCCGCCGACATCGTCAAGATCGCCATGCTGCGGGTGGACAAGGCGCTCACCGAGGCGGAGTTGAGCTCCCGGATGCTGCTCCAGGTGCATGACGAGATCGTGCTGGAGATCGCCCCCGGCGAGCGGAAGGCCGTCGAGGAACTGCTGCGCCGGGAGATGCCGGCCGCCGCCGACCTCCGCGCCCCGCTCGACGTCTCCGTGGGCGTCGGCCCGGACTGGGAGTCCGCCGCCCACTGACGGCGCCGACTGACGGCGCGCCCACTGACGGCACGTCGGCCGAACGACCGGACACGCCGGGCGATTCCCCTTGACGCGCTGACGTTCCGCCGCCGGAGCTCCGACCGGAATCCCGCGGCCGAACTCGCTACCAGCCCCCCGAACCATCCGAATTACCGGTACAACAGTCA
>NZ_JBHVRR010000042.1:0-50595 GCF_042885635.1 Streptomyces sp. NPDC058045
GGTCACGGCCCCACAGCTATGCCCTGCCGGGCACGCGACTCAGGGGGTGAGCGGCGGGCGGGGCGTCTGGTCGTCGCCGTCCTCCGGCTTGTCCTCGCGGACCACCTCGCCGGGGACGACCTTGCCGTCCGGGCGGTGCATCCGCGCCTGCTGAAAGGCGTTGCCGAGGGTGCCAGGGCCGACGGTCCGCATCCGGTGCTCCATCCGCCGTTCCACGGTGCGGGACGCCAGGCGGCGTACCGGTGGCAGCAGCAGGAGGAGGCCGGCCGCGTCGGAGAGCGGGCCCGGGATCATGATCAGCAGGCCGGCCAGCATCAGCAGGCCGTTGCCCTCGCCGCGGCCCTCCTCGGCGGGCGGACGGCCGGTCTCCTGCACCTGTCTGAGGGTGCGGCTCAGCTTGTCGAAGGCCCGGCGGCCCGCCTGCTTCATCACCGCGGCACCCACCACGACGCCCGCCACCAGCAGCAGGAAGACGGCGAGGCCGCCGACCGCGCCGGCGATCACGGTCAGCAGCCAGATCTCCAGCACCAGCCAGGCCGCGAAGGCCAGCGGCAGATACCTGCGCGGTCCCGAGGGCCGCGGGCGGGCGGTGTGCGGAGGCGGTGCGCCGGTCGTCATACCCCCAGTGTGCCTGCTGGCGGCGCGCGACGGGACGCCGGGCGGAGGTTCGGTCAGGGGGTGCGGCGGTGTGAGGTGAGCCGGCCGACGCGCTCGCGCACTCCCCAGGCGGTGACCCGCCACAGGGCCTCCACGAAGATGTCCCGGCTCATCTTGGAATCGCCGAACTCCCGGTCCACGAAGGTGATCGGGACCTCCACCACGTGGTATCCGGCGCGGATCGAGCGGCGCGCCAGGTCGACCTGGAAGCAGTACCCCTGGGAGGCGACGTCGGCCAGGCCGAGGCCCTCCAGGGTCTCCCGGCGGAAGGCCCGGAAGCCGCCGGTGACGTCCCGGATCGGCACATCGAGGAGCAGCCGCGAGTAGGTGGAGCCGCCGCGGGAGATCAGCTTGCGGTGGGCGGGCCAGTTGACGACCCGTCCGCCGGGCACCCAGCGGGAGCCCAGGACCAGATCGGCGCCGCCGAGGGCGGTGAGCAGCCGCGGCAGTTCCTCGGGCCGGTGGGAGCCGTCGGCGTCCATCTCGACCAGGACGCCGTAGCCGCGCTCCAGGCCCCAGCGGAAGCCCGCCAGATAGGCGGCGCCCAGGCCCTCCTTGCCCTTCCGGTGCAGTACGTGCACCTGCTCGTCGTCGGCGGCGAGCTGGTCGGCGAGCTTGCCGGTGCCGTCGGGGCTGTTGTCGTCGGCGACCAGCACATGGGCCTCGGGCACAGAGGTGCGTACCCGCTCCACGACGGACTCGACGTTCTCCGCCTCGTTGTAGGTCGGGATGATCACCAGGACCGTGCCGAGCGGACCGAAGCGCTTGGCCTCCCGGGCCGCGGAGGTCTCGTCGCCGTCGTTCACTAACTGCCCCTTCGTCGTACGCAGGCGTCCACCTTAGACGTCCCGGCGGGCGGGTCGGTGCCGGCCGGGCCCGGTGGCGGAGCAGATGGCGCAGAGGGGTGTGCGGGGCTGCGGATCGGGGCCCGGCGCCCTTCGGGCCGACCTGGGACCCGCTGGCTGCGGGTCGACCGAGAGCCGTTGTCTACTGAGCGTCCGGGCCCCACCCGGGTCGCACCCACCCCCGGACTCGACGGAGCCGGGAGGGACTTCCCCGACCGGTCGGAACGTTCCCTCGCCCCCGTGGCGCAGGCGGTGGGCCTGGCTCCCAGCGGCGGTGTGCCGGTGCGGCACGCCGTCCCCTGACCCAGCCGCGTCGGACGACTGCGCGGTGTTCCCCGATCGGGTGTCCAGTGGTGGACCCGGCCGAACCTACCCGCCGCACTCGGTTCGCTGTCAACACCCGTTCCTCTTGCGGCGATTTGCACCCCGCTCCGGACCTGATCGAAAACCCGCAGGTCGTACGCGAAGGCACGGGTCGGGGCGGGCCGCCCTCACATCACTCGTTAGGCCGCACGAAGACGGTACGGCCGGCGACCACCGTCCGCAGGCAGAGCGGGAGTTCGGCCCCCGGTGACAGGTCGGGCAGGCCCGGGGTGCCGGAGCGGGGGTCGGTGGACCAGCGCGCCACCCGGTCGTCCGGCGCCTGCACCACCAGTTCCTCGGTGCGCCACACCGCGTAGTCCGCGGGTGCGCCCGGCACCAGCACCCCGGCGTCGTCGCGGCCCAACGCCCGCCAGCCGCCCCGGGTGTGGGCGGTGAACGCGGCCCGCACCGACACCCGGTGCTCGGGGGTGTGGTGGAAGGCGGCGGCGCGCACGGTGCCCCACGGGTCGAGCGGGGTGACGGGGCTGTCGGAGCCGAGGGCGAGCGGCACCCCGGCGCGGAGCAGCGCCGCGAACGGGTTGAGCCCGCGGGCCCGTTGGGCGCCGAGGCGCTGTGCGTACATGCCGTCCTCGCCGCCCCAGAGGGCGTCGAAGGCGGGCTGGACGGAGGCGGTGAGGCCGAGTTCGGCGAAGGCGGCGATGGTCTCGGGGGTGAGCATCTCGGCGTGCTCCACCCGGTGCCGGGCGGCGCGCAGCCGGGCCTCGCCGACCCGCTCCCCGGCCGCCCGCGTCCCGGTCACCACGGCGGTGACGGCGGCGTCCCCGATGGCGTGGAAACCGGCCTGGAGGCCCGCCTCGGTGCAGGCCGCCACATGCGCGGCGACGGCCTCGGCGTCCAGGTGCTCGGTGCCGTGGTGCCCGGCGTCGCTGTACGGCTCGTGCAGGAGCGCGGTGTGCGAGCCGAGGGCGCCGTCCACGAAGAGGTCTCCGGCGGCGCCCACCGCGCCCAACTCCCGGATGCGGGCGGCGTCTTGCTCGCCGGTGATCTGCTCGGCCCAGTAGCCGGTGACGCGGGGGTGGGGCTCCTCGGCGGCGAGGGCGAGCAGCCCGGTGAGGTCGTCCTCGCCGGAGATCCCGGGGCCCGCGCACTCGTGGAGCGAGCCGATGCCGAGGGAGGCGGCGTGGGTGAGGGCGGCGCGCTGGGCCCCGGTGCGCTGGGCGGCGGTGATCGCGGCGTCCGCGGCGGCCCGTACGGCGTGGTGGGCGTCGCCGGCCAGGGTGCCGTCCGCCCGGAAGCCGGTGAGGTCGGCGATGCCGGGCACCAGGTCGAGCAGGGCGGTGGTGGCGACGGCGGAGTGCACATCGATCCGGGACAGGTAGAGCGGGCGGCCGCCGGTGGCGCGGTCGAGTTCGGCGCGGGTCGGGGGGCGGCCGCCGGGCCAGCGGGCGGCGTCCCAGCCGTGGCCGAGGAGGATGCGGTCAACGGGGTGGGCGGCGGCGTACGCGCGGACCAGGTCGAGTGCCTCGGTGAGGTCGGCGGCGCCGGTCAGGTCGAGCCCGGTGAGCGCCAGTCCGGTGGCGGTGGTGTGCACGTGGGCGTCCGTGAACGCCGGTGTGACCAGGGCCCCTTGGAGGTCGACCACCTCGTCCACCCCGTCCGCGAAGGAGTCCGCGGCGCCCTCCGAGCCGACCCAGGCCACCCGGCCGTTCTGGACGACCATGGCGGTGGCGAATGGGTCGGCGGGAGTGTGGACGTCTCCGCCGCGCAGGAGGGTGGTGTGGTCCGGCGTGGGGGCCGTGGGCTCGGTCATGGGTACAGTCTCGCGCCCGCCGCCGCCCGGGAGAAGACGGGGTGCGGCCGGTCAGATCTTGGGGGCGCGGGACTCGTAGGGGGTGCTGAGGACGACGGTGGTGCGGGTGGAGACGCCGGCCAGGGAGCGGACCCGGGCGAGCAGATGCTCCAGCTCGTGCGGGGTGGCGACGCGCACCTTGAGGATGTAGTTCTCGTCCCCGGCCACGCTGTGGCAGGCCTCGATCTCGGGGACGCTCTCCAGGCGTTCGGCAATGTCGTCGGGCGCGCTCGGGTCGAAGGGCTTGACCGAGATGAACGCGGTCATGGGCAGCCCGACGGCTTCCGGGTCGACCACCGCCGCGTAGCCGCGGATCACCCCGCGCTGCTCCAGCCGCCGCACCCGCTGGTGCACGGCGGACGTGGACAGGCCGGTGGCCTTGCCCAGGTCGGTGTAGCTCATCCGCCCGTCCTCGACGAGCAGTTGCACGATCTGTCGGTCGAGCTCCTCCATGCGCAGAACCTACCGTGTGCCCGAACCCGCCGGACAACCGAGCGCCGGCAGCGCAGCCCACCCCGCCCGGACGGAAGCGGCGCAGGCCACGGGCGCCCGGCGTCGGATACGGCAACGGCCCTACGCACAGCGGTACTTGGGGCGTGCGGGGCGTCCGAGGGGCACCGGTCGCGGCGCCGGGCGCACAGGGGGGCACGGCGGGCGCTCGGGGCGCTCGGACGCGGGCCGGGGGCGGGTGAGGTGCGCCGGGGCGGCTCCGTTCGGGCGCGCGAACGAGGTGCCGGTCCCCGTGGTGACGGTTGTGTGACCAACGCCACAGTGTTCACCGAGGGTCGCCTGGCATGGCGCGATTACCCCGTGGCCGGGACGGGAAATGCTTGCTGTGGTCGAGGTGGCCGGGTCTGAAATCGCCCGCTGCGCCTTGTCGGCCCATCCGAGGGGGAGAATCCCACATGCAGAGCTTCAAGCGTCCGGCTCGTCCTGCCCGCAACCGGCAGCAGTCCGCCGTCGAGCCCGTACCGGAGGGCGTCGAACCGGCGGACGGCGAACTCGACGACGACACCTTCGAGATGTACCGGGTGATCTGCCCGGACTGCGCCCAGTCCATCGCGCTCCTCGCCGAGGAGGAGGTGCTGCCGGAGCACGCGCTGTGCCCGACCCGGTGGAATCCGTTCGGGCTCCAGGTGTGCGGCGGCACCGGCCGCCCGGCCGAGGAGGCGCACGCCCCGGACGACGCCTCCGGCCACCAGGAAGGGGAGACCGCGCTGCTGCTGACGCTCCCCCAGGGCCTTGACTGGCGCACCCAGCCGTTCTCCCACGTCGGCGGCCCCGGCTCCCGCCCGGTACGGATGCCGCGGTTCAACAGCCCCTCCGCACAAGCCGCTTGAGCCGGAACGACCGCAACACGTCCTGACGGCCGGTCATCTGGCACCGGCCCCGGTCGAGCCGCACCGACGACCGGTCACCGCACCCCCCGTACCGCCTACGCGGCATGGCGTGCGCCGGGAGCGGGACAAGGGGAACTGACGGCCGAACGGCGGTGAGGGTGACCCCGGCCGCCCGCTCGGCGTTGACCTGTCATGACCGCTCCCACGCACACGGCGCCCGGCCGCCGGCGGCGCCTGCTGGTCCCCACGGAGAAGACGGCCGCCGCTGTCGCAGAATCGGTTCCCCAACCCCCGCCGCCCCGCCCCGCACCACCCCAGGATCCGCCCATCTACCGTGCCCTGATGCGGACTTGGGCGGAACGCGGCCGGACACTGCCCGGCCGCCACGACCCCGAGTGGGTCAAGCTGGCGGCGCCGCCCTCGCTCGGTATGCGCGGTGCCGCGGAAGCGGAGCACGGGGCGCGCTGAACGGGTGCGGGCGCCTGGCGCGGACGCGACCGCCCCGCGCCGGGCGCCGGCGCCCCGTACCGACGATCAGCGGCCCTCCGGCCCCATGAGGTGGCGGGCGATGACCATCCGCTGGATCTGGTTGGTGCCCTCGACGATCTGGAGCACCTTCGCCTCCCGCATATACCGCTCCACCGGGAAGTCCGCGGTGTAGCCGTAGCCGCCGAGTACCTGTACGGCGTCGACGGTGACCTGCATGGCGGCGTCGGTGCAGAACAGCTTGGCCATCGCGGCCTGGCGGGAGAAGGGCAGGCCGGCGTCGCGCAGCCGGGCCGCGGCCAGATAGAGGGCGCGGCCGGCCTCCACCTTGGTCGCCATGTCCGCGATCAGGAAGCGCAGGCCCTGAAAGTCGGCCAGCGGGTGGCCGAACTGCCGCCGCTCGGAGGCGTATTGGGAGGCGAAGTCCAGGGCGGCCTGGGCGACTCCGATGGCGCAGGCGGCGATGCCGAGGCGGCCGGAGTCCAGGGCGGAGAGCGCGATGGAGAAGCCCTGCCCCTCCTCGCCGAGGAGCCGGGTGTCCGGGACGCGCACATCGTCGAAGTGGACCTGGGCGGTGGGCGAGCCCTTCATGCCCATCTTCTTCTCGGGTACGGCGGCGCTGAGCCCTTCGGCGTCGCCCGGCACCAGGAAGGCGGAGATGCCGCGCGGGCCCTCGCCGCCGGTGCGGGCCAGCACGGTGTAGAAGTCGGCCAGACCGCCGTGGGTGATCCAGGCCTTGGTGCCGTTGATCACCCAGGAGTCGCCGTCCCGGACGGCCTTGGTGCGCAGCGAGGCGGCGTCGGATCCGGAGGCCGGTTCGGAGAGGCAGTAGGCGCCGAGGAGGCCGCCGCCGAGCATCGCGGGCAGATGCTCGGCCTGCTGCTCCTTGGTGCCGAATCCGGCCAGGGCGTGGCAGGCCAGCGAGTGGACGCTGACGCCGAGGCCGACGGTGAGGCGGGCCGCGGCCAGCTCCTCCAGGACCTGGAGGTAGACCTCGTAGGGCTGGTCACCGCCGCCGTACTCCGCGTCGTAGGGCAGTCCGAGGAGCCCCGAGTCCGAGAGGAGGGCGAAGAGCTCGCGCGGGAAGCGGCCCGCTTCCTCCTCCTCGGACGCCTTCGGGGCGATCTCCCGCTGTACGAGTTCCCGTACGAGCGCGAGCAGGTCCCGGGCTTCGTCGGTGGGCAGTTGACGGTCCACCGGCTGCGGGGCGCGGTCGGGCATGGCGACGCTCTCCTCCCTGTCGGGCAAGTGCGGCGGACGCACGCCCGGGTGTGGCGGCGCCGCCATGGATTCCGGGTCCCCCCGGGTGATGCGGCTCGCACATCCGATGGTGTCCGAATCCGGATCGCGGACCGGGGCTGACCAGCGGTTGCGGGGGTCGAGTATGCCCGATCGGCGGCGGGCCGTCACGGGTTCCGGGAAGCCCGCGGACGATCAAAGAAACCGAAGCGACTTGGTACGAACCATTGACCTCACTGGTCTAGTCCTCCTAGGGTTCCCCCGGGCTTGTTTCCGCGTTCATGCCAACGGTGAGCGGGGCCGGCCCGAGCGCGGCCCCCTCTCCCCTCCCCCCACGAGGAGACACGATGCACAGACCGCACCGACCCCGCACCCTGCGCGCACTGCTCTCCGCCGCCTGCTGCGCCGTCCTCGGCGCCGGACTGCTCGCCGGTGCCGGCGCCGCCGGCGCGGCGGACTCCACCACCGCGGCCGAGGCGCCCGCCAGGACCGCCGCCGGCGACAAGGTCGTCGGCTACTTCACCGAATGGGGCGTCTACCAGCGCGACTACCACGTCAAGAACATCGAGACCTCCGGCAGCGCGGACAAGCTGACGCACATCAACTACGCCTTCGGCAACGTCCAGGGCGGCAAGTGCACCATGGGCGACTCCTACGCCGACATCGAGAAGGCGTACACCGCGGACCAGTCCGTGGACGGCACGGCGGACAACTGGGACCAGCCACTGCGGGGCAGCTTCAACCAGCTCCTCAAGCTGAAGAAGCTGCACCCCGGCCTCAAGGTCATCTGGTCGTTCGGCGGCTGGACCTGGTCCGGTGGCTTCGCCCAGGCCGCGCAGGACCCGGCGGGCTTCGCCAAGTCCTGCCACGACCTGGTGGAGGACCCCCGCTGGGCCGAGGTCTTCGACGGCATCGACATCGACTGGGAGTACCCCAACGACTGCGGGCTGACCTGTGACACCAGCGGCCGCGAGGCGTACAAGAACGTCCTGGCCGCGCTGCGCGCCGAGTTCGGCGGCGACCTGGTCACCTCCGCCATCGCCGCGGACGCCTCCGACGGCGGCAAGCTGGACGCCGCCGACTACGCGGGCGCGGCCCAGTACGTCGACTGGTACAACCCGATGGTGCGCCACGAGGCGCTGCGAGATCGTGTGCGGGTGCGAATCCCCACCACTGGACCGCCGTAGAGGTCTGGTTGAAGCTGGAGGCAGTCTAACCCGGGGAACGCCGGGGAGGGCGGGAAGCAGCCTCGACAAAGCCGGGACGAGTCGGCACTGCCAGACGGCTCGGGTTCGGCAAGCAAGGTCAGAAGGCGTAACGAAAGTGAATCAGTGCCCGAAGTCCCGTAACAGTACCTCCCGGCTCCAACCTGGCGGATATGGGCCGGGGTTGCAGTGCGCGACCCGTCATCCATGTAGAGGGGTCGACTCTGAAGGCGTCTCCATTGGAACTGCCCAAGAGGCCACGCTGAAAACCTGCGGTGTAGGCGTGGCGATGCTGCCGGGATACAGCTGGACGCCGACCTGACCGAACGACTCGCAGTGAACGTGGGAACCACCTCCGGTCGCCCTCTCGCCACGCATCCGGCGTGGTGACGGGCAGGCCCGTTGCCGGCTGATGGCCGGGGGTGGGGCGGAGGCTCCGTAGTAGTCCGAGCACGCGAGAGGCGTGTACACGGCGAAGGGGGCCAGCAAGTCAGCAGGGAGGAAACTGGAATGCCGGGAGGTCGTTGGTGAACACCGACGAGCTGGAGTGGGCCTTGATGAAGGCCGAGCGCCGGGTACTGGAGATCCAGACCAAACTGCACCGTTGGGCCGTAGATGATCCTCATCGACGGTTTGACGACCTGTACAACCTCGTGACCGACCCCGCGTTCCTGCTTGTCGCATGGGACCGGGTTCGGAGTAACAGGGGAGCCAAGACCGCAGGGGTGGACGGCCGTACGGCCGCGTCCATCTCGTTGCAGCCGGGCGTCGAGGGGTTCCTCGGCGCGCTGCGATCCGTACTCAAGGACCGCAGTTTCCAGCCGCTTCCGGCGCGGGAACGGCTGATTCCGAAACCGGGGTCGACGAAGCGTCGGCGCCTCGGAATCAGCACGATTCGTGACCGAGTGGTTCAGGCTTCCTTGAAGCTGGTGATGGAGCCGATCTTTGAGGCGAATTTCCTTCCGTGTTCATACGGATTCCGCCCTAACTATCGGGTCCACGACGCGGTGTCCGAGGTGAGGCACTTGACGTCCCACTCCTACGAGTGGGTTGTAGAGGGCGACATTCGGGCCTGCTTTGACGAGATCGCCCATCCGGCCCTGATGGACCGGGTGCGCGTTCGGATTGGAGACAAACGCGTTCTGACGCTGGTGAAAGCGTTCCTGAAAGCGGGCATCCTCACGGAACACGGCTCGCTGAAGGAAAGCAGATCCGGCACTCCACAAGGGTCGATTCTGTCGCCGTTGCTCAGCAACGTCGCCCTCGCAGTCCTGGACGAGCACTTTGCCCAGGCGCCAGGAGGACCGGCGTCCACCCCTAACGAGCGAGCGAAGCGCCGTCGCCGTGGTCTGCCCAACTATCGGCTCTGCCGGTACGCGGACGACTGGGTGATTGCGGTTGCTGGCACGAAGGAAGACGCCTACGTCCTCAAGGAGGAGGCGGCACAGGTGCTCAGCAGTATGGGGCTGCACCTGTCCGAGGAGAAGACCCTGATCACCCACATCAATGAGGGCGTGGACTTCCTGGGATGGCGTATCCAGCGCCATCGCAAGAAGGGCACGAACCAGTGGTTCGTCTATACCTACCCGTCCAAGAAGGCGCTTCACTCCGTCAAGGACAAGGTCAAGACGATCTGCCGACAGGTCAGTTACAACCAGCCATTGGACGAACTCCTACGCCGGATCAATTCGGTGCTGCGAGGGTGGACCATTTTCTTCCGGCCGGGGGTGTCGAGCGCGACCTTCCAATACCTGAGCGCCTATGCGTGGCGTCGGGTCATCATTTGGATTCGCAGCAAGCACCGTCGGATGAACTGGAAGGAACTGCGCCGCCGCTACTGCGGAGGCGAATGGTGGCCCAGAGGACAGGATCGGGAACTATTCAACCCGGCAAAGGTGCGCACCACGCGCTACCGCTACCGAGGTTCGAGAATCCCGTCACCCTGGCCTCTGGCGACAGTATGAGAACCAGAAACGGGCCCGAACTGGGGCTTGTGGAGAGCCCGTTGCGTTGACGAAGCGCACGGCGGGTTCGGAAGGCGGTCCGGGGAAACGGGCTGGTCGTAAGGCCAGTACCGCGCCCCGGGCCGACCTTACACGTACGACTACTTCGGCGCCTGGGACGACAAGGGGCCGACCGCTCCGCACTCGCCGCTGAACTCCTACGACGGCATCCCGCACGACGGGTTCAACTCCGACGCCACCGTGCAGAAGTTGAAGAAGATGGGGGTGCCCTCGGACAAGCTGCTGCTCGGCCTCGGCTTCTACGGCCGCGGCTGGACCGGCGTCACCCGGGACGAGGCCGGCGGCACCGCCACCGGCGCCGCACCCGGCACCTACGAGGCGGGCATCGAGGACTACAAGGTGCTCAAGTCGAAGTGCCCGGCCACCGGCAAGATCGCCGGCACCGCGTACGCGCGCTGCGGCAGCGAATGGTGGTCGTACGACACCCCGGAGACCATCGCCGGGAAGATGGCGTACCAGAAGGATCAGGGCCTCGGCGGCACCTTCTTCTGGGAGCTGAGCGGGGACACCGCCGACGGCGAGCTGATCCACGCCATCGGCTGACCCGGGCGCGGTACGGAGGGGTGGGGGCCGACCGACCGGCCGCCACCCCTCACGGCTGCCTCACCGCTGCCTCACCGCTGCCTCAGAGCAGTCCGAGCCGGGTGACGAGCAGGGCCACGGCCACCACCAGCACCCAGCCGAGAACCTGCTCCAGGATCCGCGGGCCCCGGTCGTCGCCGGGGCCGCCGGTGCGGGTACGGGCGCGGGCGCGGAAGGCGGCGGAGTCGGCGGTCATGGCAGCTCACTGACGTCGGTCGGTAGGGACACCCCCGGCCGGGACCCCCGGCCCGGCCGCCTCCCACTCTCGCACCCGCACCGCCCGCCGCGGCGGAGACCTTCGTCACGTGGGCACCGGCAGCGGGTAGAACGGGGAGGACACCGGGACGACGAGGATCAGGGAGGCGCCTGCCATGGACGACGGGACGACCACCGGGACCGCCGCCACCTCGCACGCCGGACGGATCGCGGGCGCGCCGATCTCCTGGGGGGTGTGCGAAGTGCCGGGCTGGGGGCACCAGTTGGCGCCCGAGGTGGTGCTGCGGCGGATGCGGGAGGTGGGTCTGGCGGCGACCGAGTTCGGCCCGGACGGCTTCCTTCCGGAGGCGCCCGCGGAGAAGGCCGCCACTCTCGCCGCCCATGGGCTGCGCGCGGTGGGCCAGTTCGTGCCCGCCGTGCTGCACCAGCCCGGGCACGACCCGCTGCCCCAAGTGCGGGCGGCGATGGACGGTCTGCTGGCCGCCGGGGCCGACACACTGGTGCTGGCGGCCGCCACCGGCGCCGAGGGCTACGACACCCGCCCCGCCCTCGACGCAGCCGGCTGGGACCGCCTCCTCGGCTGCCTCGACCGGATCGCCGCCGAAGCCGCCGCGGCCGGACTGACCGCGACCCTGCACCCGCACATCGGCACCATGGTCGAGTCCGGCGAGGAGACCCGGCGGGTGCTGGACGGCTCCGAGATCGGCCTCTGCCTCGACACCGGGCATCTGCTCGTCGGCGGCGGCGACCCGGTCGCGCTGGCCGCCCGCTCCCCCGCCCGTATCGCCCATGTCCACCTCAAGGACGTACGGCTCGATCTGGCGGAGCGGGTGCGGGACGGGCGGCTGGCGTACTCGCGGGCGGTGGCGGAGGGGCTGTACGCGCCGCTGAGGGACGGCGGGATCGATCTCGCGGCGCTCCTCGGCTCGCTGGAGGGCGCGGGCTACTCCGGCTGGTATGTGCTGGAGCAGGACGTGCAGTTGGCGGCCGAGCCCGGTACCGGGGGCCGGCCCGATCCCACGGACGACGTGCGCACCTCGCTGGCCCGGCTGCTGACGCTGCTGGCCTCGGCCCGGGAGGGCTGACCGGTGCCGTACGACCTGCTCGCGCTGGGGCGGACCGGGGTCGACGTCTATCCGCTGGAGCACGGGGTGGGGCTGGAAGAGGTGGCCACGTTCCGGAAGTTCCTCGGCGGCAGCGCCACCAATGTGGCGGTGGCCGCGGCCCGGCACGGGCGCCGCACCGCGCTGGTGTCCCGCGTCGGCCGGGACCCCTTCGGCCGCTATGTGCGGCGCGAGACCGCCCGGCTCGGGGTGGACGCCACCCATGTCACCCCGCTCACCGCCCCCGGCGGCCCGCCCACCCCGGTCACCTTCTGCGAGGTCTTCCCGCCGGACGACTTCCCGCTGTACTTCTACCGGTACCCGACCGCGCCCGACCTGCTGATCGAGCCGGACGAGCTGCCGCTGGACGAGATCCGCGGGGCCCGCGTCTACTGGGCGACCGGCACCGGTCTGTCCGCGGAGCCCAGCCGCGCCGCCCACTTCGCCGCCTGGCGGGCCCGCGGACGCCGCCCGCACACCGTCCTCGACCTGGACTACCGGCCGATGTTCTGGTCCCGGCCCGAGGAGGCGGCGCACTGGCTCGGCCGGGCCCTGGAGCAGGTCACCGTCGCCGTCGGCAACCGCGAGGAGTGCGAGGTGGCCGTCGGCGAGAAGGACCCGCACCGGGCGGCGGACGCGCTGCTGGACCGCGGTCTGGCACTCGCCGTCGTCAAACAGGGCCCCGACGGGGTGCTCGCCGCCACCCGCGGCGAACGGATCGAGGTGGCGCCGTTCCCGGTACGGGTCGTCAACGGCCTCGGCGCGGGGGACGCGTTCGGCGGCGCCCTCGTCCATGGGCTGCTGGCCGGGTGGCGGCTGCGCCGGGTGATCGCCTTCGCCAACGCGGCGGGGGCGCTGGTCGCGGGGCGCCTGGAGTGCTCCACGGCGATGCCCACCACGGAGGAGGTGGAGGACCTGCTCAACTCCCCACCGGATGCGGCGAGTTGACGACACAAGGGAGCGCCGCCGGACGTGTCCGACGGCGCTCCCGAGATACCGGCCGGGGTGGGGTCAGCGCACTCCCACCGCGGCCAGGGCGCGGCGCTGGCGGGGCGTGGGGCGGGCCGGGAAGTACAGGTAGCAGACGCCGCCGCTGCCGCCGGCCACCTTGCCCTGGGCGTTGTACCGCTTCGTCCGGAGCCAGATGGTCTCGAACTCATGGCGGCGGTAGACACGGCGGACGGCCGGATTGCTCGGGGAGGCCGGGTCGTTGGCGATGACGTCGCCGTCCCCGGTGAAGCCGATCACGGTCATCAGATGGCCGGAGGTGCCGTAGCCGGCGCCGGTGAGCTCCTTCTCCAGGAAGGACTGGGAGGTGATGACGGGGATGCCCGCGTCGATCAGCTTCTCCGCGTCGTTGAGAGAGGACAGCCGGGTGACGACGCCCTGCATGTCCCGGTAGGTGGCGGCGTAGGCGGCGTTGAACGGCCAGTTGCCGCAGCCCTCGTACTGGTAGTCGTAGGTGAAGCGGGCGGCGTGGCAGACCTGCGGGTCGGTGAAGTCCGGGTTCACCCACGACAGTTGCTCGGCGGTGGGGCGGCGGCCCCAGGACTCGATGATCATCTGCGAGGAGGTGGGGCTGCACCAGGCCTCGCCGCCGTTGTCGTACTCCGGGTACTGCCCGGCGTGGATGTTCTGCGAGTAGCGCGGCACGTCCAGTTCGCGGGCCAGGCCGGGGGTGGAGGCCGGGACGGTGAAGCGGTCCGGCACATCGGAGCCCATCACACCGGCCCGCCACACGGTGGGGGTGGCGTGGCTGCCGGGGCGGCGGTACAGGGTGAGGCGCAGCCGGCAGGCGGTGAGGCGCAGCCCGGAGGCGGCGTCGTCGATGGCGAAGGTGTCCGTCCAGATGCTGGACTTGCCGTCGGACTGGTCGTCCACGGTGGTGCGGCGGATGTCCTGGTCGCCGGCGGCCCAGCGGCCCATCACGTACCAGGGGGTGTCGGTGCCGTCGCTGTAGGTGCCGCGGAGTTCGATCTGGAGCCAGGTGCCGTCCGGGGTGTGCGCGTTCCAGGAGGCGATGGCCTCGGTGGAGGGGACGGCGAGCTTCTGCACCGGGGAGGTCCAGCGGCCGTACTCCCAGGGCGAGGTCTTCTTGGTGTGCGGGTCGGTGTAGTCGATACGGCCCGTGGGGGTGGCGAGGGTGAGCCCGGGGCGCAGGCCGGACACCGCGCGGGTGCCGGCGGCGTCCCCCGAGCGCCAGTCCGCGTACGACGTCCAGGCGTGGTAGTCCACCAGGGAGTCGCCGTCCTTGGGGCGGTCGCGGGGCGCGGCGGCCGGGGCGGTGGCCCCGACGGCCGGTACCGCGGAACCGGCGGCGGCGACGACGGCCACCGATGCGGCTGCCGCGAGTACGGTACGGCGGGGTGTTTCGGCTGCTCTGCTCATGGGCGGGAGAACCCCCAGTCGACTTGGTCCTGGTCGGTCTTGCGGACGGCCTGCTCGGCACGGCGTGCGCCAACTATGGCCGCTCCGGGCCGCCTTCGGCCAGCGTCCGGGCCCAGCGGCGCCCACCAATATTGGGCTGAACCACTGGCATGACCTGGGGAGGCCGTCCCCTGCGGGCCGCCCGTACGCTGGATCGGGTGAGTACGCCCCTGGATCTTGCCGCGCTGCCCGGCCACCGTCCGCCCGGAGTGCTCGGCCTGCTGGCGGGGGCGCTGGCCGCGCGGGAGCCGTCGCTCGGTTCGGTGCGGCTGGTGGCGGTGGACGGGCACGCCGGGTCCGGGAAGTCGACCTTCGCGGCGCGGCTGGCGGTGGCGCTCGGCGGGGCGCCGGTACTGCCGCTGGATCTGATCGCCTCGCACACCGCGCCCTTCGACTGGACGGAACGCCTGGAGGAGCAGGTACTGGCGCCGCTCCGCCAGGGCCGCACCGCGCACTACGCCCCGTACGACTGGGTGGCGCGGCGCCGCCTCGCGCCGGTGCCGCTGCCCGCCGCGCCGGTGGTGCTGGTGGAGGGGGTGGGCGCGGGCCGGCGGGCGCTGCGGCCGTGGCTGGCGGCGCTGCTCTGGGTGGATGTGCCCCGGGAGCCGTCCTGGCGGCGGGGGCGGCGGCGGGACGGTCCTGGGCTCGGCGCGTTCTGGGACGGCTGGACCGCGGACGAGGTGGCGCACTTCGCCGACGACCCGTCATATCCCTACGCCGACCTGCTGGTGCGGCAGAGCCGGGAGGGGTATGCGATGGCTCCCGGGCCGGGTGGGGCGGCGGAACCGGACTGATCGGTGACCCACGGTGAAGGGTGGCCTGATTCGACCCCTCGCCGATAAGGGAAGCGGGGGCGAAATCGTCTCAACTCGGCTTGACCGGGGGGACGTACAGGACTTACGTTCTCCGGGTGAGGGCCCCTGGCGTCCTCTCCGAGACACGAAGCCCCCGGTTGTTCCCCCGTGACCGGGGGCTTCGTTCTGTCCCAGGGGGTGTCTCCCGGGACTCCGGGCGGCGGCCCCGCGGTCACCCTCGGTCACCGGTCGGCGTGCGCCCGCGCGTACCCGATGTCCGGATCCGCCGCCCCCTCACCCTTCGGCTGACCACTCCCCCGCAGGTACGATGCCCTTCGGTGCGATCAATGGGCGGCCACCGGAAATGAGGGTTCAACTCCCGTCCGCAGCACCAGAGTTCGACTCAGAAGCCGGCGGGCGCGGCCTGCCGGCACACCACGGGGGCAGTTTCGTGGGGGGACTGATGGACTTCGGCACCCAGGGCGCCACCGGCCCGGCCGATCTCGCCTGGCTGCGCGGCGTCGACGCCTACACGATGGGGGCTTATCCGCAGGCCGAGGAGGAGTTCCGGGCCGCGGTGCGGATCGATCCGCAGATGGCGGACGGCTGGCTCGGGCTGCACGCGCTGCGGATAGACACGACGACGGCACTGCTGCACATGTTCCGGCACCGCGACCGCTTCGGCGAGCAGCGCGCCCGGCACCGCCGCACCCTCAACTCCTGGTACTGGCTGGGGTGGTGGGTGCAGCCGGTACTGGAGTCGCCGCGCGATCTGCTGCTGGCGCACGCCTCGCACTGGCTGGACGGGCGGCATGTACCGGACCTGGACCGGGCGCTGGCGGGCCTGCCACCGGTGAACGCGGACCGGCAGGTCCGCTTCCTGCACGCCTGCCGGGCCTATCTGGTGAAGGACTGGGAGCAGTTGGTGCGGCACACCGACCCGCTCACCGAGGATCCGATGCTCGGGATCGAGGCGGGCCTCTTCGGCGGTATGGCACGGGTGCGGCTGGAGATGTTCGGGCAGGCCGAACCGCTGCTCTCGGCGGCCCTGATGCGCTGCCGCAGCGAGCAGCCGCAGCGCAAGGAACTGCGGTACTGGCTGGCCCGCGCCCACGAGGGCACCGGCCGCAGCGCCGCCGCCCTGCCCCTGTACCGGGCGGTCCACCGGGTCGACCCGGCGTTCATGGACACCTCGGCCCGGCTGGCCGCCATCGCCGAGGGCGACGGGTACGACATGGGCGCGGATGTGGCGGCCATCGCCCTCGCCGGGTACGGGCAGGAGCCCGCGGGCGCCGTCGACTCCACCGAGGGCGGCGATCCGCTACCCGCCGCGGACACCCCGGACCCGCGCGAACTGCGCCTGGACGACCCCGAACAGGCCGTCCCGGAACGCTCGGTGGACGCCGCGGACTCGGTGCGGGAGAAGGCCGTGGTGCCGGTGCAGGCCGGGCCGCCACGGCTGCCGCCGGGCCCCGCCGACCCGGCGCTGCTGGAGGAGGCGCTGGCCGAGCTGGAGCGGATGGTCGGCCTGGAGCCGGTGAAGCGGCAGGTGCGGGCGCTGTCCGCGCAGCTCAACATGGCGCGGCTGCGGGCCGGTGAGGGCCTGCCGGTGCAGCCGCCCAAGCGGCACTTCGTCTTCTCCGGCCCCTCCGGCACCGGCAAGACCACCGTGGCCCGCATCCTCGGCCGGGTCTTCTACGCGCTGGGCCTGCTCGGCGGGGACCACCTGGTGGAGGCGCAGCGGGCCGACCTGGTCGGCGAGTACCTGGGGCAGACCGCCGTCAAGGCCAACGAGCTGATCGACTCGGCCCTCGGCGGCGTCCTCTTCGTCGACGAGGCGTACGCCCTGTCCAACACCGGCTACGGCAAGAGCGACGCCTACGGGGACGAGGCGCTCCAGGTGCTGCTGAAGCGGGCCGAGGACAACCGGGACCATCTGGTGGTGATCCTCGCCGGGTACCCGGAGGGCATGGACCGGCTGCTCGCCGCCAATCCGGGCCTCTCCTCCCGCTTCACCACCCGCGTCGACTTCCCCTCGTACCGGCCGCTGGAGCTGACCGCGATCGGTGAGGTGCTGGCCGCGGAGAACGGCGACTGCTGGGACGAGGAGTCGCTGGAGGAGCTGCGCTCCATCAACGGGCATGTGGTGGACCAGGGTTGGATCGACGAGCTGGGCAACGGCCGCTTCCTGCGCACCCTGTACGAGAAGAGCTGCGCCTACCGCGATCTGCGGCTGTCCGGCTACACCGCGCCGCCCGGCCGGGACGACCTGGCGACGCTGCGGCTGCCGGACCTGATGCAGGCGTACGGCGAGGTGCTGTCCGGGCGGGGCCCGCAGGACCGCTGACGGCCCCGCCCGGAGGCGGCCTCAACTGGTGAGGGCCTGCTCGGCGGCGGAGGGCTGCACCGGGGCCCGGCCGGCGCGCGGCACATTCCGGTGCGCCGGGTCGCGCACCTCGCCGACGAGGAGTTCCAGTACGTCCTCCAGGGCGACCAGGCCGATGACGCGGCCGGAGGCGTCGGCGACCTGCGCCAGGTGGGTGGCGGCGCGGCGCATCACGGTCAGGGCGTCGTCCAGCGGGAGTTCGGCGCTGAGCGTGGTCATCCGCCGCCACACCTGCTGCGGCACGGCCCGCTCGCTCTCCTCACCGCCCTCGCTGTCCAGTACGTCCTTCACATGCAGATAGCCCATGAACGCCCCCGGGTCCCCACCGTCGGCACGCACCGGGAAACGGGAGTAGCCGGTACGGGCGGTGAGCGCGACGATCTGGCGGGGGGTGACCGAGGGGTCGACGGTGACCAGGGAGGCGCGGTCCAGGAGGACATCCGTGACGGGGCGGGAGCCCAACTCCAGTGCGTCGCCCAGGCGTTCCTGCTCGGCGGGCTCCAGCAGGCCGGCCTGCCCGGCGTCCTCCACGAGCTGGTTGAGCTGCTCGCTGGTGAAGACGGCCTCCACCTCGTCCTTGGGCTCCACCCGGAAGAGGACCAGCACCGCGCGGGCACAGGCGCCCAGCGCCACCGTCACCGGCCGGCACAGCCGGGCGAAGGCCACCAGCCCCGGACCGAGCCAGAGCGCCGCCTTCTCCGGTGCGGCCATGGCGAGGTTCTTCGGCACCATCTCGCCGATGACCAGATGGAAGAAGACCACACAGGCCAACGCCAGGACATAGCCGAGCGGATGGACCAGGCCGCCGGGAATCCTCAGCCAGGTGAAGACCGGCTCCACCAGTCTGGCCACCGTCGGCTCGGCGACCGCACCGAGGGTGAGGGAGCAGACGGTGATGCCGAACTGGGCGGCGGCCATCATCTGCGGCAGACGCTCCAGGCCGTGCAGGACCTGCCGGGAGCGTTTGGTGCCGAGCGGTTCGATCTGGCTGCGGCGTACGGAGACGAGGGCGAACTCGGCGCCCACGAAGAAGCCGTTGGCCAGCACCAGGAGCGCCGCGAACAGCAGTTCCAGCAGGCTCATCGCACGGCCTCCGCGGGGGCGCCGGCCGGCTCGGCCCCGGGCTCCCGGGCGGCCGGGGCACCGGGCTCGGCGGTGCGGGCGATCCGGACGCGCTCGGCGCGGTAGTGGCCGACGCTGCGCACCGTGAGCCGCCAGCCGGGGAGTTCGGCCCGGTCGCCGGGGGCGGGGATGCGGCCCAGCAGATCGGCGACCAGACCGGCGACCGTCTCATAGGGGCCGTCGGGCGCGGCCAGGCCGATCCGGCGCAGGGTGTCGACGCGGCAGCCGCCGTCGGCCTCCCAGGCGGGCCGCCCGTCCTCCGGGGGTGCGGCGGCCAGCTCCGGCAGGTCGAACCGGTCGTGCTCGTCGCGGACTTCGCCGACCAGTTCCTCCACGATGTCCTCCAGGGTGACCACACCGGCGGTGCCGCCGTACTCGTCGACGACGACCGCGATGGGCTGCTCGCTGCGGAGGCGCTCCAGCAGCGGCTGCACCGGCAGGGTCTCCGGGACCAGCAGCGGCGGCTGGGCGATACGGCTGACGGGGGTGCGCAGCCGTTCCCCGGCGGGCACCGCCAGCGCGTCCTTGAGGTGGACCATGCCGACTATCTCGTCGATGCGCTCCCGGTAGACGGGGAAGCGGGACAGGCCGGTGGCGCGGGTCAGATTGACCACGTCCTCGGCGCTGGCGGTGGCCTGGAGGGCGCTGACCCGGACCCGCGGCGTCATCACATGCTGCGCGGTCAGATCGGCCAGCGACAGGGTGCGGACGAAGAGGTCCGCGGTGTCCTGTTCCAGGGCGCCGGCCTGGGCCGAGTGCCGGGCCAGGGAGACCAGTTCACCGGGGGTGCGGGCGGAGGCCAGCTCCTCGGTGGGCTCCACCCCGAGGGCGCGTACCAGCTTGTTGGCGACGGTGTTCAGGGCGGAGATCACCGGGCGGAACAGCCGGGCGAAGGCGTGCTGCGGGCCGGCGACGAACCGCGCCACCCGCAGCGGCCGGGACACCGCCCAGTTCTTCGGGACCAGTTCCCCGATCACCATCTGCACGGCGGACGCCAGCAACATGCCGAGGACCACGGACACCCAGGACACGGCGCCGGCGGGCAGGCCCGTGGCGTCGAGCGGCCCGTCGAGCAGTTCGGCGAGGGCCGGTTCGGCGAGCATTCCGACGACGAGGGAGGTGATGGTGATGCCGAGCTGGGTGCCGGAGAGCTGGAACGACAGCTCCTTCAGGGACTGCACCACGGTGCGGGCCCTGCGGTCGCCCTCCGCGGCGGCGCGTTCCGCGTCCGCCCGCTCGACGGTGACCAGGCCGAACTCGGCCGCCACGAAGAAGCCGTTGGCGAGAATCAGCAGGAACGCCGCTCCGAGGAGCAGCAGGGGGATGGTCATGCCGCCGCCTCCGGGTCGCAGCGGACCGGTTCCGGGTCACAGGGGACCGGGTCCGTGCTGGTGCGGGTGGGGGCGGCGCAGGTACTTCGGGACGAACCGTCCATCGCCGGAGTAAGTCACTCCTCGGTGAGTAGGAACCCCCGCGCTCGGGCGGAGCACAGGGGGATGGCGGCGCCGGTGCGCCGTCCAGGTCCAGATTAGCGAGCCGGGTACGGCCCGCGGCAGGGCTGAAACCCCTGAGAATGGCCGGATCTTCCTCACATCCGGCCGGGGAACGCCCCGCGGCGGAGCCCGGCGCCCCGCTCAGTCGGCGGGCCCGCCCGGGGTGCGCCCACTGCGGGCCGCCACCAGAGTGCGCAGCGTACGGGCGTCGTCCACGGCCTGCTGCCGGGCCATGCCGGGCTGGATGCCGAGCGCGGGCAGGCTGGTGCCGTCACTGAGGTCGAGGTACGCCCAGGGGTCGCCGGGCCGGAGGTTGACCTGCACCAGTTCCGCCCAGTCGAGGCGCCGACTGGTCACGATGTTGACGACGTGCAGCCCTTCCTCGGTGGCCTCGATGCGCGGCCGGGCGAGGAGCGCGAGTGCGGCGAGGAGCAGTGCGCCGGTGAGGACGAAGCTGAGCCGGTCCCCCGGGCCGAGCCCGCGCGGCAGCAGCCCGATGGCGCTGAACGCCGCGAGGAGCGCCACGCCGCTGAGGAGCAGCACGGCACGGATGTGCCTGGGGCGGAACGTCAGCGGGGGCTGCGGCACGGCCGCCGGGGAGGCGTCCGGCCGCGGGGAGTCCGGCGGGGGCTCCGGCATGTCTTCGGCTCCGGTCAGAGGCGGCAGGCGTGGATGGCCGTGGTGAGGATGGCGCGGGCGCCCAGCGCGTAGAGGTCGTCCATGATGCCCTGGGCCTCCTTGGTGGGGACCATGGCGCGGACGGCGACCCAGCCCTCGTTGTGCAGCGGGGAGACGGTGGGCGACTCCAGGCCGGGGGTGAGGGCGACGGCCTGCTCCAGGTGCTCGGCGCGGCAGTCGTAGTCCATCATCACGTAGGTGCGGGCGACCAGGACGCCCTGGAGGCGGCGGAGGAACTGCTGCACCTTGGGCTCGTCGGCCGCCTCGGCGCCCGCTCCGGTACGGCGGATGACGACGGCCTCGGAGCGCATGATGGGCTCGCCGAAGACTTCGAGGCCGGCGTTGCGCAGCGAGGTGCCGGTCTCCACCACGTCGGCGATGACCTGGGCGACGCCGAGTTCGATGGCGGTCTCCACGGCGCCGTCGAGGTGGACCACGGAGGCTTTGATGCCCTGCTCGGCGAGGTGCGCGGCGACGATGCCCTCGTAGGAGGTGGCGATGGTCATGCCGTCGAGGTCGCCGACGGTCCCGGCGGTGCCGGGGCGGGTGGCGAAGCGGAAGGTGGACGGGGCGAAACCGAGGGGGAGGATCTCCTCGGCGGCGGCCCCGGAGTCGACCAGCAGATCGCGGCCGGTGATGCCGATGTCGAGCTTGCCGGAGGAGACGTAGATGGCGATGTCGCGGGGGCGGAGGTAGAAGAACTCGACCTCGTTGACCGGGTCGACGATCACCAGTTCCTTGGACTCGCGGCGCTGCTGGTAGCCGGCCTCATGGAGCATCGCCGACGCAGGTCCGGACAGTGAACCCTTGTTGGGGACGGCGATGCGCAGCATGGGGCGGTATTCCTTCGTGTGTGCGGGGCGGTGCGGTGATGGGGCCGGGGTGCGGGCGGCAGCTCAGAGATGGGCGTACACGTCGTCCAGGGAGATGCCGCGGGCCACCATCATCACCTGGACGTGGTAGAGCAGTTGGGAGATCTCCTCGGCGGCTGCTTCCCTGCCCTCGTGCTCGGCGGCCATCCAGACCTCGGCGGCCTCTTCGACCACCTTCTTGCCGATGGCGTGGACGCCCTTGCCGACGAGCTCCGCGGTGCGGGAGGTGGCCGGGTCGCCGTGTGCGGCCTTCTGCTGGAGCTCGGTGAAGAGCTCCTCGAACGTCTTCTTGGACATGGTGCCGCCCACTCTACGCGGCCCGGCCCCGCCGCTAACGCCAGGGTTCCGCGATGGTACGGAGGGTGGTCGCGGTGGACACGGCGGCGGTGACGGCCTCGTGGCCCTTGTCCTCGCTGGAGCCGGCGAGCCCGGCGCGGTCCAGGGCCTGCTCCTCGGTGTCGCAGGTGAGGACGCCGAAGCCGATGGGGACGCCGGTGTCGACGGAGACCCGGGTGAGGCCCTCGGTGACGCCCTGGCACACGTAGTCGAAGTGGGGGGTGCCGCCGCGGACGACGACACCGAGGGCGACCACCGCGTCGTAACCGCGGTCGGCCAACACCTTGGCCACCACGGGGAGTTCGAAGCTGCCGGGGACGCGCAGCAGGGTCGGCTCGTCGATGCCCAGTTCACGCAGGGCGCGCAGGGCGCCGTCCACCAGGCCGTCCATGACCCGCTGGTGCCACTGGGCGGCGATGACGGCGACCCGCAGATCGCCGCAGTTCTTCACGTTCAGCTCGGGTGCGCCCTTGCCGCTCACGCGCTGCTCCTCCTGGTGTGGGTGTGGGTGTGGGTGTTCGCGGTTGACCGCCGGGTCACTGGCTGCCGCAGGTGCACTGGGCGGGGGTGTCCAGCCAGGGCAGTTCATGGCCCATCCGGTCCCGTTTGGCGCGCAGATAGCCGAGGTTGTGCTCGCCGGCGGTGACCGGCATCGGTTCGCGGGCGAGGACGTGCAGGCCGTGCCGGGTGAGGGCGGCGGACTTGTCCGGGTTGTTGGTCAGCAGGCGGAGGCTGCGGACGCCGAGGTCGCCGAGGATGCGGGCGCCGGCCGCGTAGTCGCGGGCGTCGGCGGGCAGGCCGAGTTCGAGGTTGGCGTCGAGGGTGTCGCGGCCCTGCTCCTGGAGTTCGTAGGCGCGGAGCTTGGAGAGGAGGCCGATGCCGCGGCCCTCGTGCCCGCGGAGGTAGACCACCGCACCGCGGCCCTCGGCGACGATCCGGCGCATGGACTCCTCCAACTGCGGCCCGCAGTCGCAGCGCAGCGAGTGGAACACGTCACCGGTCAGGCACTCGGAGTGGATCCGCACCAGCACGTCCCGCCCGTCGCCCAACTCGCCGTGGACGAGGGCGACATGCTCCACCCCGTCGGCGATGGAGCGGTATCCGTGGGCGGTGAACTCGCCGTGGGCGGTGGGGAGTCGGACGGTGGCCTCGCGTCGGACGGCGGGCTCGGCGGAGCGGCGGTAGGCCACCAGGTCCGCGATGGAGATGATGCTCAGCCCGTGCTTGCGGGCGAACGGGACCAGCTCGGGCAGCCGCAGCATGGTGCCGTCGTCACCGGCGATCTCCACGATGGCGCCGGCCGGCCGCAGCCCGGCGAGCCGGGCCAGGTCGACGGCGGCCTCGGTGTGCCCGGGGCGGACCAGGACGCCGCCGGGGCGGGCGCGCAGCGGGAAGACATGGCCGGGGCGGACCAGGTCGGCGGGGCGGGCGGTGCCGCCGGCGAGGAGGCGCAGGGTGGCGGCGCGGTCGGCGGCGGAGATGCCGGTGGTGACGCCGTGCCCGGCGGAGGCGTCCACGGAGACGGTGAAGGCGGTCCGCATGGACTCGGTGTTGTCGGTGACCATCTGCGGGAGTTCGAGCCGGTCCAGCTCGGTGCCCTCCATGGGGGCGCAGATCAGGCCGCGGCACTCGGACATCATGAACGCCACGATCCGCGGGGTGGCCTTCTCGGCGGCGATGACGAGGTCGCCCTCGTTCTCGCGGTCCTCGTCGTCGACGACGACCACGGGGCGGCCGTCGGCGATGTCGGCGATCGCGTCCTCCACCGGGTCGAGGCGGAGGGTGTCGCCGTCTTCCGGGGCGTCGTGCCGGGTGGGGGCGGTGGTCATGCCGGGGCTCCTTCCAGGACGGGCCGGCGGGTGTCCTCCCGGGAGCGCAGCCACCAGTCGCGCAGGCCCCACAGGACCAGGGCGCCGTAGATGACGTAGACGAAGCCGGAGAAGGCGAAGCCGTTGGCGAAGTTGAGGGGGACGCCGACGGCGTCGACCAGCAGCCAGGCGAACCAGAAGTCGACCATGCCGCGGGCCTGCGCGTACATGGCGACGACGGTGCCGACGAATATGTAGGCGTCGGGCCAGGGGTCCCAGGACAGGGTGGGGACGGCGGTGAAGAGGGCGCCGACGGCGAGGGTGCCGGCGGCGGCCGCGCCGAGCAGTGCGGCCCGCTCCCGCCAGGTGGCGAAGCGGACGGCGATGGAGCCGTCCTGGGCCTGGCCGCGGCCGCGGTTCCACTGGATCCAGCCGAAGACCGCCACCGTGATCACCACGAGCTGCTTGCCGGCGCTGCCGGAGAGGTGCGCGCCGGCGAAGGCGGCGAGCAGGATCACCCCGGAGAAGAGCTGCGCGGGCCAGGTCCAGATGGAGCGCCGCCAGCCGAGGGCCAGGGCGATCAGGCCGATCACGTTGCCCGTCATGTCGGACCACTTGATGTGCTGTCCGAAGAGGGCGAAGGCCTCGGAGTTGAGGGAGTCGAGCCAGTTCACCGGGGGCCCTCCTGGGTGCCGAGCATCCGCTCGACGTACTTGGCGATGACGTCCACCTCAAGGTTGACCGGGTCGCCGGGCTGCTTCAGCCCGAGGGTGGTCAGGGCGAGGGTGGTGGGGATGAGGCTGATGGTGAAGGAGTCCGCGGCGGCCTCGACCACGGTGAGGCTGACCCCGTCGACGGTGATGGAGCCCTTCTCCACGACGTAGCGGGCGAGTTGGGCGGGGAGGGAGACGCGGACCAGTTCCCAGTGCTCGGACGGGGTGCGGTCCAGGATGCGGCCGGTGCCGTCGACATGGCCCTGCACGATGTGCCCGCCGAAGCGGCCGTCGGCGAGCATCGGGCGCTCCAGGTTGACGCGGGAGCCGGCGGTGAGGGCGCCGAGGCTGGAGCGGTGCAGGGTCTCCGCCATGACGTCGGCGGTGAACTCCTCGCCCTGCTGCTCGACGACGGTGAGGCAGACGCCGTTGACGGCGATGGAGTCGCCGTGCTTCGCACCATCGGTGACGACGGGGCCGCGCAGCCTGAAGCGGGAGGAGTCGCCGAGGTCCTCCACGGCGGCGACCTCCCCCAGCTCTTCGACGATTCCGGTGAACACTTCAGTTCTCCTTTTCGCAGGGGATGGCGGTGACGCGCAGATCGGGGCCGATCAGGGTGGCCTCGGTCAGCCGGAGCCGCATCGCGTCGGTGACGGTGGTGATGCCGGCGCCGGTGAGGACGGCGGGGCCGTCCCCGAGCAGCGCGGGCGCGAGATAGCCGATGACCCGGTCGACGGCGCCGGCCGCGGCGAACGCCCCGGCGAGGGTGGCGCCGCCCTCCAGCAGCACGGAGCGCACCCCGCGCGCGTGCAGGAGGCCGAGCAGTGCGCGCAGGTCGAGGCCGGTGGCGCCGCGCGGCAGCCGCCACACCTCGGGGAGATGGGCGGTGACCTCGTACGGCAGGTCCTCGGCGACGGCGACGACGGTCTCGGCCGCCCCGTCGAGGACCCGTGCGCCGGGGCGTACCGCGGTGGCCTCGGTGTCGAGGACGACGCGCAGCGGCTGGGTGGCGCCGTCGATGCCGCGGACCGCGAGGTGCGGGTCGTCGGTGCGGGCGGTGCCGGAGCCGACGAGGACGGCGTCGCTCTCGGCGCGCAGCCGGTGCACGTCGGCGCGGGATTCGGCGGAGGTGATCCAGCGGCTGGTGCCGTCGGCGGCGGCGGTGCGGCCGTCGAGGGTGGCGGCGTACTTCCAGGTGATATGGGGGCGGCCGAGGCGCATCGCGGTGAGCCAGGCGGTGTTGCCCTGCTCGGCCTCGGCGGCGAGCAGCCCGGACTCGACGTCGACTCCGGCGGCGCGCAGGGTAGCGGCGCCGCCCGCGGCGGTGGGCGTCGGGTCGGCCACGGCGTGCACCACGCGGGCGATGCCGGCTTCGATCAGGGCCTGGGTGCAGGGGCCGGTGCGGCCGGTGTGGTCGCAGGGCTCCAGGGTGACGACGGCGGTGCCGCCGCGGGCCCGCTCCCCGGCGGCGCGCAGCGCGTCGACCTCGGCGTGCGGGCCGCCCGCCCGCCGGTGCAGGCCCTCGCCCGCGGTCCGGCCCTCGGCGTTGAGGATGACGCAGCCGACGACCGGGTTGGGGCTGGTGGAGCCGAGGCCGCGGGCGGCGAGCGCGACGGCGCGCCGCATGGCGGCTGCTTCGGCTGGGGTGGCCACCGGGTCCTCCTGCCTCGTGGGGCACGGACTCCGGGGCCTGTCGATGACGACAGAGTCACGGGTGGGCACTCGGGGAACAACGCCGGAACGGGCCCGTCCGAGGACGGACATGTCTCGGCGGTGGACCTGGGGCCCGCCCGCCGCGCACTGCCTCCCATCCGGACTTTCACCGTCGGTCCAGGAATTTCACCTGGTCAACCGGCCGCTGGAGGCGACCGGGTCGCGGACTGTAACCGCCGGTTCGGAATTGCACCGACCCCGGAGTGCGCTGCTTCTGGTACCCGATCAGTCTGCCATGCCCCGGCGTGGTCCACCCGGGTGAGTTCTGTGGACTGGCTCACAGCCGCAGCGTTCTCCCGCCCGCCGCGGGTCCCGGACGGCGATTGGATGCGGGACGGCAAGGCGTCGCGGACGGAACGGGATGAGGACGACGATGACCACGATCCTGGTGACCGGTGGCACCGGCACCCTCGGCACCCTGGTGACGGACCGGCTGCGCGCCCGCGGCCACGAGGTGCGGGTACTGAGCCGGCACTCCGGCCCGTATGCGGTGGATCTGCGGCAGGGCGGAGGCGCCGCGCTGGATGGGGCGCTGGACGGGGCCGGGGCGGTGGTGCACTGCGCGAGCGGTCGGCGGGGCGACCCGGAGGCGGCCCGCCATCTGCTGGCGGCGGCCCGGCGGGCGGGGGTGGAGCATCTGCTGTACATCTCCATCGTGGGCGTGGACCGGGTGCCGTTCGGCTACTACCGGGACAAGCTGGCCGTGGAGCGGCTGGTGGCCGACTCGCGGGTGCCGTGGACGGTGCTGCGGGCGACACAGTTCCACCAACTGGTGCTGTCGATGCTGCGGGGTCTGGCGCGGCCGCCGGTGATGCTGCTGCCAAAGGGCCTGCGGGACCAGCCGGTTGAGGTGGCGGAGGTCGCGGACCGGCTGGTGGAGTTGGCGGAGCGGCCCGCGGCGGGCCGGGTGCCGGACATGGCGGGGCCCGAGGTGCGGGAGCTGCCCTCGCTGGCGCGGTCCTATCTGGCGGCGGGCGGGCTGCGGCGGCGGCTGGTCGAAGTGCCGCTGGCGGGCGGTGCGTACCGGGCGTTCCGGGCGGGCGCCCATCTCGCCCCGGAGCACGCGGTGGGGCGCCGCACCTTCGAGGAGTTCCTGGAGGAGCGGGTGCCGGACCGGGGCTGAGAGTGCCCGGCTGGCCCAACTCCCGTCAGGGCAGGGTGAATAGGTCGTCCTGGGCGCTCTCGCGGGCGGTGAGGAGGGCGCCGCGGAGGACGGCGGCGCCGCCGAGCGCACCGGCGCGCACCTCGGTGGCCACCGGCGACATGGTCCGCAGCCGCCGCTCGACCCGGCCCGCCAGCGCCTCCCCGCCGGCCCGGCCGATCTCCCCACCGAGGACCACACACCCCGGGTCGAGTACGGCGGTGACCGCGGCGAGGCCGATGGCGAGGCGGGCGGCGGTCTCGTCCAGGAAGGCGGTGGCGCCCGAGGTGACGGCCTGTCGCAGGCGCCCGGCGGCCTCCGGTTCCTGCGGGTCGCCGCGTCCGGGCGGGGCGGGGACGGCGTGTTCCTCCGCGAGAGCGGTGAGGGCGGCGGAGGAGACCAGGGAGTGCAGTCCGCCCTCGCAGCCGGTGGCGGAGGGCAGTCGGCCGGGGCCGGGGACGGGCAGGAAGCCGATCTCGCCGGCACCGCCGGAGGCCCCGCGGCGCAGGGCGCCGTCGAGGACGAGGGCGGCGCCGACGGCGTGGCCGAGCCAGAGAAGGACGAAGGTGCCGCGGCCCTGTGCGGCGCCCTCGCGCAGCTCGGCGAGGGCGGCGAGGTTGGTCTCGTTCTCCGTCAGGACCCGGGCCGGCAGCCGTTCCCGGAGTGCGGCGGCCAGGCTGCGGTGCCAGGCGGGCAGGCCACTGGTGTCGCGGAGTTCGCCGGTGCCCGGGTCGACGAGGCCGGGGGCGCCGACCGCGACGCTGTGCAGCGGCCCGTCCCCGGCGCGGGCCGCGGTGCGCGCCACCAGCCGCACCGCCTGGCGTACGGCGGGGGCGGTGGCGGTGCCGGGGCGGATGCGGGAGGTGCCCTCGGCGAGGACGGTGCCGAGCAGATCGCTGACGAGGACGGTGACCGACTCGGTGCGTACGTCGAGGGCGGCGAGGTGGGCGCGGTCGGCGACCAGGCCGTAGAGGCGGGCGTTGGGACCGCGGCGGGCGGCGCCGTACTCGCCGACGACGGTGACGAGTCCGGCTTCCCGCAGGCGTTCCACCAGGTCGGCCACGGTGGGCCGGGAGAGCCCGGTCAGTTCCTTCAACTGCCCTGCCGTCAGCGGTCCTTCACGCTGGAGCAGGCCCAGCGCGAGCCGGTCGTTGATGGCCCGGGCGGTGCTCGGGGACGCGGGCATTCCGGGTCCTTCCAGACGGCTGTGCGTCGCCCGGATTCCGGGTCAACTATCAGGCAGGGTCCCTGATAGTTTACGCGGCGGCAGCACACCGACAGTCGGGAGGGGAAGCGGACATGGCCGACCAGGGCGAGGACCGGCGGACGCCAGGCCGCGCGCGCTATGCCGTCGCGGCCGTCTTCTGCGTGCACGGTGCCGTCACCGGTTCCTTCGCCACCCGGGTGCCGTGGATCCAGGAGCACGCCTCGGTCAGCGCTGGGCAGTTGGGGCTGGCGCTCGCCTTCCCGGCGATCGGGGCCTCGCTGGCGATGCCGCTGGCCGGCCGGGTCAGCCACCGCTTCGGCGCCCGCACCGCACTCCGCGGACTGCTCGCCCTGTGGACCCTCTCCCTGGTCCTGCCCTCGCTGGCGCCCCATGTGTACACACTGTGCGCCGCCCTCTTCGTGTACGGGGCGGCCTCCGGGATGTCCGATGTGGCGATGAACGCCCTCGGGGTGGAGGTGGAGAACCAGCTCGACCGCTCCATCATGTCGGGCCTGCACGGGATGTGGAGTACGGGTGCTCTGATCGGTTCGGCGGCGGGCACGCTGGCCGCGCATCTCGGGGCGGACGCGCGGCTGCACCATCTGCTGGCCGCGGCCGTCCTCACCGTGCTCGGACTGGTCGCCTGCCAGGGTGTGCTGGATCTGCGGCCGGGCGTGGAGGAGGAGCCGCCGCCGAGGTTCGCGCTGCCGCCGAAGTCCGCGTTGCTGATCGGTGCGGTCGGCTTCTGCGCGGTCTTCGCGGAGGGCGCCAGCCTGGACTGGTCGGCGGTCTATCTGCGGGATGTGCTGGACACCTCCGCGGGTCTGGCCGCCGCCAGCACCACCGGTTTCACCCTGACCATGGCGGTGGCGCGGGTCGCGGGCGACCGGGTGGTGGACCGCTACGGCGCGGTGCGCACGGTGCGCTGGGGCGGGGTGCTGGCCGCGCTCGGCGGACTGCTGGTGGTGCTGGCGCCCTCGCCCACGCTCGCCATGGCCGGTTTCGGCCTGCTGGGGCTCGGTATCGCGGTCGTGGTGCCGCTCTGCTTCGCGGCGGCGGGGCGCAGCGGCCCCAATCCCAGCCAGGCCATCGCGGGCGTGGCCACCATCACCTACACCTCGGGCCTGGTGGCGCCCTCCGCGATCGGCACCCTCGCCCAACTGACCAGCCTGGTGGTGTCGTTCGGCGTGGTCACGGTGCTGGCCTGCGGTCTGGCCGGTTTCGCCGGGGTGCTGCGCACGGCCTCCAGGACCACCGGTGCGGTACCGGCCGCGGAGCCCGCACCGGACCCCAGCGCCTGACCCGGTCGGCCTCCAACTGCCCTGCCCCGTACGGCGGTTGCCGTGGTGTGCGGGGGTCAGGCCGGGTGGGGGACGATGGCGACCGGGCATCGGGAGTGGTGCAGGAGGGCGTGGGCGACGCGGCCGAGTGGGCGTCCGAAGTGCCCGTGCCGCCGCAGCGCGCCGACCACCAGCAGATCGGCCTCGGCGGAGGCGTTCACGAGTGCCTGATGGGCGGGGCCTTCGACCAGTTCCTGCTCCACTTTGACCTCGGGATGGTCCGCGGCGGCCTCCCGCAGCGCCACCGCGAGCAGGGCCGCCGCCCGCTCCTCCTCCTCGTCCTCCCCCGCACTCCCGGCCACCGTCATGGCCTGCCCCACATGCTCACGGGTGCGGCGCCAGGCCCGTACCGCGGTGAGGGGGCTGCCGCGGGCCTCGGCCTCGCGGAAGGCGAACCGGGCGGTGGACGTGCCCTGGGTGGCGTCGCCCACGCCGAGGACCAGCCGGTCGTAGTCGCCCTGCCGGTTCCGTTCCTCGCCGCGGACCACGACCACCGGGCAGACGGCGCGGGCCGCCACCGTGAGGCCGACCGAACCGAGCGGCATCCCCGCGAAGCCGCCGCGCCCGCGCGCCCCCGTGACCAGTGCGAACGCGTCCCGGCCCGCGTCGAGCAGGATGGACACCGCATCGCCGGGCCGGACCTCGGTCGCCAACTCGACCGCCGGATCGCGCAGTTGGGCCCGCTCCGCGCAGGACGCCGCGATCTGGTCCGCGAGGACCGTCCCGGCGGGCCGTTCGCCGCGGGGTCGCGGGCGGGCGCCCTCGTACCGCTCCCAGTGGGCGGCGTGGACCAGCCTGAGCGGCAGCCCGTGGCGCACCGCCTCGTCCACCGCCCAGTCCACCGCCCGCAGGCCGGAGTCCGAGCCGTCGACGCCCACGACCAGCGGACCGTCCATCGTCTCCACCGCCTTCCCCTGCCACCCGGAAACGTCCGGAACGCCCGATCGCCCGGCCGTGCTCACCGGTCGTCCGTGGTGATACGGCGGCCGGTGAGGCGGGTGGGCCGGATCGACACCCACATCTCGCGTTCGCCGCCGGCCCAGGGCTCGGAGTGGGCGTGCCCGGCCAGCTTCCGTATCTCCTCGGGGTCCGTGACGGCCTGTGCGGGGCCGACGGCGAGCACGCTCCAGCCCTGGCTCATGGCCTCGTCGAGGTGGTCGACCTCGAAGGCGACCTCGCCGCCCACGGCCTCCGCGGTGACCGAGCCGGGCGCGGTCCGGAAGGCGATCTCCCCGTCCACCACGGTGTAGTTGACCGGGATCACCGCCGGACCCTGGGGCCCGGTCATCGCCACCCGGCCCACCCCGTGCGGGGACAGCAGCTCCCGGCACTCGTCCTCGTCCAGCTCCAGCAGCCGGGCACGGGGCAGTGCGCGGCCCTCGCCGGGCGGCCGGTCGGTGCCGCCGCCACGCAGGGCCTCCACACTGGTGCCCAGCACATCCGCCAGCCTGACCAGGCTCGCCAGGGTGGGATCGGCCGGCTCCTCCTCCAGATACGCCAGATAGCCCGGGGCCACACCCGCCCGGCGTGCGGTCTCCGCCCGGCCCATCCCCCGGCCCTCCCGCGCCGCCGCCAGCCGCCGCCCGACCTCCCCGGGATCCGGCACCCGGCCCGCCGCACCCGCATCGTGGCGCGTGCCGCCGCCGCCCGGGGACCGGTGCCGCACCGGACGGACACAGGCGTCGGGCCCGGGGAACACCAGGGTCACCTCATCGCTGTCCGACCAGCGCACGTCGTACGGAGGGGCGCCGTCCTCGCGGTGGAGGCCGACGATCACCCCGTCGCGCCTGGCCGAGCCGGTACCCGCGTCGTCCACGATGATCCGGTCGCCGAGTCGAGCTCGCATGGTCGTCGCCGCTTCCTCAACCGGTGGGGCGGAGTTCGGTGAGGCGGAGTTCGTCGTGTCGGCCGCCGCCGAGGACCACCTTGAGCGCGCCGGTGTGCCGGGACTTGGTGAAGATGTCGTACGCCTGCTCCATCTGCCCCAGTTCAAAGCGGTGGGTGACCAGCTCGGACACCCCGGGCAGCCGGCCCGCGGCCAGCATCCGGAGCAGCATCGGGGTGGTGCGGGTGTCGACCAGGCCGGTGGTGAGGGTGATGTCCTTGATCCAGAGGTCTTCCAGATGGAGCGTGACGGGCTCCCCGTGGACGCCGATGTTGGCGACATGCCCACCGGGCCGCACCATCCTCATGCACTCCTCGAAGGCCTGCGGCACACCGACGGCCTCCACCACGACATCCGCGCCCAGTCCCTCCGTGACGTCCTTCACCAACTGCTCCGCGTCCTCCGCCGCGTCGACCACCGTGTCCGCGCCGAGTGCCCGCGCCGCCTCCAGCCGGGACGGGGCGTAGTCGACGGCGATGATGCGGCCCGGAGAGTAGAGGCCGGCCGTGGCGACGGTGGCGAGGCCGATCGGTCCCGCGCCGACCACCGCCACGGTGTCCCCGGGCCCCACCCGCCCGTTGAGGACGCCCACTTCGTACCCGGTGGGGAAGATGTCCGCCAGCAGGACCGCGTCCTCGGCGGGTACCGCGCCGGGCAGCGGGTGCACCGAGCCGTCGGCGAAGGGGACCCGGACGTACTCGGCCTGGGTGCCGTCGATGAGGTGCCCCAGCACCCAGCCGCCACCGCCCCGGCACTGCCCGTAGCGGCCCTCGCGGCAGAAGCGGCAGCGGCCGCAGGACGAGATGCAGGAGACGAGGACCCGCTCACCGGGCCGCACCGACCGCACCTCGGAGCCCGCCTCGACCACCTCGCCCACGGCCTCGTGCCCCAGGACCGTCCCCGGTGTCACCTCGGGTACATCGCCCTTGACGATGTGCAGATCGGTGCCGCAGATGGTGACCGCCTCGACCCGCACCACCACATCGGAGGCGTCCACCACGCCGGGATCGGGCACATCACGCCAGGAGGTCTGCCCCGGGCCTTGGAACACCATCGCCTTCATGGCACGACCACTCCTTCACGGATCTTCACGTATCGGGTGTGTGCGGGTGGGGGCAGCGGGCATCGCACCGCGGGACGCCGCCGGCCGGTGGGGAGCCGGTGAGCCGGGTGGCGGCGACCGCGGCCTGGACCCGCCGTTCCACCCCCAGCTTGGCGAGTAGCCGCGAAATGGCGTTCTTCACCGTCTTCTCGGCGAGGTGGAGCCTGCGGCCGATCTCCCGGTTGGTGAGCCCCTCCCCGATCAGGGCCAGTACGTCGCGTTCCCGGCCGGTCAGCCCGTGTTCCCCGTCGGCCTCGGCGGCCCTGTCGGCGCCGCACTCGCAGTCCCGGAGCCGGGCCAGCACCCGGGAGGTGGTACGGGGGTCGAGCATGGACTCGCCGGACGCCACCGTCCGTACCGCGTGCACCAGTTCGCCGCCGCCGACCTCCTTGAGGACATATCCGGAGGCGCCGGCCATGATCGAGTCGACCAGGGCCTCCTCGTCGTCGAAGCAGGTCAGCATCAGACAGGCCAGACCGGGCAGCCGGGAGCGCAACTCCCGGCACACGCTCACCCCGTTCCCGTCCGGCAGCCGCACATCGAGGACCGCGACCCGCGGACGCACCGCCGGTACGCGGGCCAGCGCCTGCGCCGCCGTCCCGGCCTCGCCGACGACGGTCATACCCGGCTCGTCCTCCAGGAGGTCGCGCACACCGCGGCGCACCACTTCGTGATCGTCGAGGAGGAAGACCCCGGCAGCCGCGGTCTCCGGCGGATCGCCGCTGCCCATGACCACACACCTCGTACGGGCGGACTCTGTACGCAGGTCCAGTCTGGCGCACTTCACATCCGGGTGCAGGCCGGGCGGAGCGCCACCGGAGCCGCCCGGCGGGGGCCCATCGGCCCGGCCGCGGTGGCCCGGAGGTCCCTCGCCCGCACTGCCCCGGCGCACCACCGTGAACAGGGAGTACACGGGGAAACGTGAGCCGCACGAGGAGGTCGCCATGTCACCCGCCATCACGGTCGGTCTGGACGGGTCGCCGCAAAGCACCGCGGCGGCCACCTGGGCGGCGCGCGAGGCGCAGATCCGCGGACTGGCCCTGCGACTCCTCTACGCCCGCGACTGGCATCCCGTCGCCTCGGCCCCGCTCGGTGGCGCGGTGGAGACCCAGCCCTGGGTGGAGGAGGCCGTCGAGCAGACCGAGAAGGCCGTCCTGGAACGCCACCCGGATCTCGACTTCGTCACCGAACTCACCTCCAACCACCCCGTTCCGACCCTGCTGAACGCCGGGCAGGACGCCGAGCTGCTGGTGCTCGGCTCCCGCGGCCTCGGCCGGTTCGCCGGTTTCCTGCTGGGCAGCGTCGCCCAGGCCGTCACCGCCCGCGCGGTCTGCCCAGTGGTCCTGGTACGGGCGCCGGACACCCGTGAGTCTCCCCCCGACACGGCCCGGGAAGGGGAGGTGGTGGTGGGCGTCAGCGAAGAGGAACCGGCCGCCCCCGTCCTGGAGTTCGCGTTCCGGGCCGCGGAACGGTACGGCGCCCGGCTGCACGCCGTCCAGGGCTGGATCCCGGGCCACCGCTACTACCTGTACGGCGAGGTGCTCGCCCCCGGCGTCCGCAACGAGCTGTCCGCCCGGATGCAGAGCAGGCTGCACCACACCCTGCGCCCCTGGCGGGAGGCGTTCCCCGGGGTGCGGACGGTGGAGGACGCCGAACTCGGCTCGCGCTCCGCCCTGTTGGTCGCCGCGTCCCGGACGGCGGACCTGGTGGTGGTCGGCCGCGACGACAACCACCGCAGCCCTGGCCCCCACCTCGGCCCCGTCACCTACGCCGCCCTCCACCACTCCCCGGCCCCGGTCGCGGTGGTACCGCACGAGTGATGCCGCGGGCCTGAACTTCCGGGTAGGGGCGGTCAGTTGGTGGATCCGCCGTCCTAGCCGCCGGTGCCCGCCTCCGCCGACGCCGACGACGACACCCGCGGCGCGACCGGGTCCCGGAAACCGTGGTAGCCGAGATCGGCCTTCCCCACCGCGGCGGCCTTCCCCACGGCGGCGGGTCAGCGGCGCTCCGTCGCGCTACGCAGCAGATCTGGCCGATCATCGCCCCGCCGAGCTCGACGACGAAGCTCCCGGGCCACCGCTCGGGCACCTCCTCGGGCACCTCTCGCTCGCCCCGGGTGCACGGAGTACGAGCCTCTCGGTCCTGATCAGGGCGGGCGGCCAGGGGACGGGTCCGAGATCTCTCATGGCGGGAGCCGATCAGTCGGCTCGGCGGCGAGCAACGCGCCCTGGAACAACGCCTGTTGAGTGGACCACAAGCCCGGCCGCGATGGAGGCCGCCCAACTCCTCGGTGCCCGGCGATGTCCACGCGGCCCGCCGCAGCGCGGGCCGCCAGGCGCCCGTACTCCCTTGTCCGCAACGGGTGTTGGTCCGTTTCGGGGATGTGGCGGGCCAGCCGCGGTGGGGGTGGGGGCCGGGGTGCCACGCTGCACGGATGACACAGGCTGAGGCGGTGCCGCTGCATTCCGTAGCGCATAGGGGTGCGATCGACGAGGTGGTGAGGCGGATGCGGGGGCTTGGTGGGGAGTGGCCGGCGGGGGACGGGCTGGGGCACTTTCACCGGGTCTATCTGTCGGTCACCGAGGAGTTCGGCCCGCGGGCGGTGCGGGGCGAGTTCGGGGCGCCGCGGGCCGCGGGGACGCTGGGGGCGGTGTTCGCGGAGCGCTATCTGACGGTGGCCGAATCGGGCGAGGTGCGCGGGGCGCCCGCCTGCTGGCGTCCGCTGCTGCAGTACCGGCGGCACCCCCGGGATCCGGCCGCTTCAGTTCGCGCTGGCCGGGATCAACGCCCATGTCGGCCATGACCTTCCGCTCGCCGTGGTGGACGCCTGCCGGGCGCTGGACTGCGCCCCGCCGGAGCTGGAGGACGCCTTCGACCGGATCGGGGACCTGCTGACGGGGCTGGAGGAGCGGCTGCGGGAGGAGCTGATGCCCGGCCCCGATCTGCTGGAGCTGGCCGATCCGCTGACCCATCTGCTCGGCGCCTGGAGTCTGGATCGGGCCCGGGACGCGGCCTGGACGGCGGCCCGCGCACTGTGGGCGCTGCGCGGTCTGCCGTCCGTGGCCGGTGAGCTGGCCGAGGGCCTGGACTCGGCGGCGGGGCTGGCCGGCCGGATGCTGCTCACCCCGCTTCCCCACTGACCCGCCCACCTCAACACCCGCTTACGGCCGCCGACTTGGCCGTAGGTTCCATCAGAACGCAGTCGCGCGCAGCGAGCGAAGGAGCACCGTATGTCGGTCCGGCTCGGTCTCGGACTCCCGCAGTTGAAGCAGTACGACCCGGCCCGCGATGTGACCGCGGTGGCGCGGTCCGCCGAGGAGATCGGCTTCGACAGCCTCTGGGTCTTCGAACGCATCCTCTTCCCCGAGCCCGCCCGGCAGGGCGCCTACGGGGTGCCGGGGCTGCCCTGGCCGGACAGGTACCGCTCGGTGGCCGATCCGCTGGTGACGCTGACGCTGGCGGCGGCGGTCACCGAGCGGGCGCGGCTCGGCACCAGTGTGCTGGTGGCGCCGCTGCACGGGCCGTTCCAACTGGCGCGTTCCCTGGCCTCGTTGGACGCGGCGAGCGGCGGCCGGGTGGTCGCGGGCCTCGGTACCGGCTGGTCGCACGACGAGTACGCGGCGGCGGGGGTCGCCCCGTTCGAGCGGCGCGGCGCCGCGCTGGACGAACTGCTCGATGTGTGCCGTGCGGTGTGGGGGCCCGACCCGGTGGCGTACGAAGGGGAGTTGACGAGGATCGCGCCCTCGGTGGTGGGGCCGAAGCCGGTGCGGCCGATCCCGGTGCTGCTGCCGGGGAGCGGTACGCGGACGATGCGGCGGCTGGTGGACCGGGCGGACGGCTGGATGCCCAACGTCCTGCCGGTAGAGCAACTCACCGCACAGCAGCGGAAGTTGGCGCAGCTCGCGGAGGAGCGGGGCCGCACCGCACCGCTGTACACGGTGCTGCGGGCCGACGCCCGCTACACACCCCGCGCGGTGGACGGCGCCGATCGCAAGCCGCTGCACGGCGACGCCCGGCAGATCGCGGAGGACCTCACCGCGTACGGGGAGCTGGGTGTGGACGAGATCCTGCTCGATGTGCAGTCCGGTCTCCGCGACGCGCGGGAGCTGGTCGAGGTGGCCGCCGAGGTGTACTCGGCGGCCCGCACGGCGGGGCTCTGACCCGGCGGCCGGAGGAGTGACGGGTTCAAGTCCCGTCAGTCCTCGGGGAGTTCCACCGGGGCGATGGTGTCGAAGAGGTCGCCGGGGCCGGGGTTGGCGGGGTCGGTGGCGCCGCCGAACTGGTGCATCACACCCCAGACGGCGTTCAGCGCGGTCTGCACGGCACCCTCGGCCCAGCCCGCCGTCCAGGAGATGTCGTCCCCGGCGAGGAAGACGCCGCGTTTCCCGGCGGGCAGCCGGTCCTGCATGAAGTGGGTGAACAGCCGCCGCTGGTAGCGGTAGTGGCCGGGCAGGTTCGCCTTGAAGGCGCCCAGGAACCAGGGCTCGTTCTCCCAGGACACGGTGACCGGGTTGCCGATGATGTGGCCCCGGATGTCGACACCGGGATAGATCTCGCCGAGCGACTTCAGTGCCACGTCCATCCGCTCGTTCGCGGACAGCGGCAGCCACTTCAGGCTGTCGTCGCACCAGGTGTAGGAGAGGCAGATGGCGGCGGGCCGGTCCGGGCCGTCGTCCAGGAGGTAGGTGCCGCGGGTCATCCGGTCGGTGAGGGTCATCGACATCAGATCGCGGCCGGTGGCCGGGTCCTTGTCCCGCCAGAACGGCCGGTCCACCGGCACGAACAGCTTGCTGGACTCCATGTAGTGGGTGCGTTCCACGGCCGTCCAGTGGTCGATCGGGAGGAGCGCCTCATCGCAGTCGATCTTCGACAGCAGCATCCAGGACTGGGCGGTGAAGACGACCGCCCGGTAGGAGCGGATGTCCCCGGTGGCGTCGGTGACGGTGACGCGGTCGCCGGCGGTGCGGTGCAGCCGGGTCACCGCGGGGCGCGGGGTGCCGTCGTGCAGCGCGGAGAGGGAGGTGCCGAGCGGCCAGTGCACGATCTTCCGCGGCTCCCGCTCCCACAGCCGCAGCGGCAACTGCCGGCTGCCGCCGACGATGCCGCGGTGGTGGTCGTCGGCCTCGGTGTAGACGACGCGCAGGATCTCCAGTACGGAGTTGGGGAAGTCGGTGTCCCAGCCGCCGGTGCCGAAGCCGACCTGGCCGAAGATCTCCCGGTGCCGGAAGGAGCGGAAGGCCCGCGACTCGCAGAGGAAGCCGTAGAAGGTCTGGTTGTCGAGCCGGGTGACGAGGCGGGACCAGATCTCGCGGATGCGTGGCACATCGCGCTCCCGCAGGGCCCGGTTCATGGCGGTGAAGTCGGCGCCCTCCTCCAGGCAGGCCTGCCACGCCTCGGCGACCTGGCGGTACACGGCGGGCAGGTCGTCCAGGGTCTCGGCGTAGTGCGTGGCGCCCTTGAGGTCGACCACCGTCGAAGGGGTGGACGCGGCCAGCGGGTTGGGGAAGGGCCGGGTGGTGAGGCCCACCAGGTCGATGTAGTGCTGGAGCGCGGTGGAGGACGGCGGGAAGCGCATCGCGCCCATCTCCGCGGTGAGTTCGGGCCCGCAGCCGTCGAAGCCGACGGTCCGCAGCCGCCCCCCGATCCGGTCCGCCTCGTAGACGACGGGCCTCAGCCCCATCTTCATCAGCTCATACGCGGTGACGAGGCCGGAGAGCCCGCCGCCGACGACGGCCACCTCGGTGCCGTGTTCGGTGGCCGGTATCTGCCCGAGGCCCGCGGGATGCGCCAGGTAGTCGTCGTAGGCGTAGGGGAAGTCGGGGCCGAACATGGTGATGGGCGGCTGGGCGGCGGTGTGCGGGACGGCGTTGGGCACCGTGGACGTCATGGGGTGGTGGCTCCTTGCACGGGCGGGGTGGGGCGCGGCGGGCGCGGTCAGACCAGGGAGGTGTAGAGGCCGGGGCGGCGGCCCGCGAGATACGGGTTGGCGGCGCGGGAGGCGGCGAGCACGGCCGGGTCGGCGTCGGCGACCAGCAGGTCCTCGCCCTGTCCGGCGCGCACCCGGGCCGTACCGTCAGGCCCGGCCAGTACGGAACGGCCGGCGAACTCGAACTCGCCTTCCGGGCCTGTGCGGTTGACGTACGCCAGGTAGAGCTGGTTCTCGAACGCCCTTACCGGTACGAGGTGTTCGGGGACGAACTCATAGGGGTGCATCAGGGCGGTGGGCACCAGCAGCAGATCGGTGCCGGCCAGGGCGTGCGCCCGGACGTTCTCCGGGAACTCCACGTCGTAGCAGATCATCAGGCCGAGGCGGAGGCCCGCCAGCTCGGCCTGGGCGACGGGTTCGGTGCCGGGAGTGAACCAGCGTTGCTCGAAGTCGCCGTAGAGGTGGGTCTTGCGGTAGGCGGCGAGGGTGCGGCCGTCGGGGCCGGTGAGCCGGACCGAGTTGAAGAGGCGGGCGCCGGTCTGCTCGCGCTCGGGGTAGCCGTAGGCGACGGCCAGGCCGTGGCGGGCGGCGAGGGCGTCCACGGCCCGCGCGCCGGGCCCGTCGGCGGTCTCGGCGAGACGGGGCAGCGCCTCACCCACCGCATAGCCGGTGAGGAACAGCTCCGAGGTCACCAGCAGCCCGGCCCCCGCCGCCGCGGCCCGCCCGGCCGCCGCCTCCAGCACCTCAAGATTCCCCCGCACCGAGCCCGGCCGGCCGGAACTCTGGAGCAGGGCGACACGCAGCGCGGACATGCGGTACCTCGGCGGGAACGGTGGTGCGGGGGACGCATCGACGGTACGGGCGCCGGGCCGCGGCGGACAAGGCGCGAGCGTTGCACCCCGGCACCCGGTTCGTTGCGTCCTTCACGCCCGGGACGGCGATCCGTTGCGCGGGCCGCACGTAACCGGTGGGACGGGCGCTATCCGGGGGCGCCGGAGCTGAAGCGGCGCAGCAGCGGCGAGAGGACCAGGACCGACTTGGTGCGCTCCACGAACGGCTCGCCCGCGATCCGTTCCAGCACCCGCTCGAAATGCCGCATGTCCTCGGCGAAGACCTGCACCACGGCATCGGCCCCACCGGTCACCGTGGACGCGGACACCACCTCCGGATACCGCTCAAGTCCCCGCTTGATGGCCTCCGGTGAGGTGTTGCTGCGGCAGTACAGCTCGATATGGCCCTCGGTCTCCCAGCCGAGGGCGGCGGGGTCGACGCGGACCGTGAAACCGGTGATGGCGCCGGTGGCCCGCAGCCGGTCCACGCGGCGCTTCACAGCGGGCGCGGACAGGCCCACGAGCTGCCCGATGTCCGCGAAGGACCGGCGGGCGTCCTCCGCCAGGGCGTGCACGATGCGTTCGTCGAGGTCGTTCAGTCGCACAGCGGGTCGTTCACTTCTCTTCCGGGGGCGGCCCTTCCTGGGGGCCGTACTGGTGCGCGGGGTGCCGGGCGGGGGCGGGCGGGATCAGCTCCAACTCGCGTGCAGCGGCTGGCCCTCCGCGTAGCCCGCGGCGCTCTGGATGCCGACCACGGCGCGCTCGGCGAACTCCTCCAGGCTGCCCGCACCGGCGTAGGTGCAGGAGGAGCGGACCCCGGCGATGATCGAGTCGATCAGGTCCTCCACGCCGGGGCGGGCCGGGTCAAGGAACATCCGGGAGGTGGAGATGCCCTCCTCGAAGAGCGCCTTGCGGGCCCGGTCGTAGGCGGACTCCTCGGAGGTGCGGTTGCGCACCGCGCGGGCCGAGGCCATCCCGAAGGACTCCTTGTAGAGGCGCCCGTCGGCGTCCTGCTGGAGATCGCCGGGCGACTCGTACGTGCCGGCGAACCAGGAGCCGATCATCACGTTGGACGCCCCGGCAGCCAGTGCCATCGCCACATCGCGGGGGTGGCGCACCCCGCCGTCCGCCCACACATGCCTGCCGAACCTGCGGGCCTCGGCGGCGCACTCCAGTACCGCGGAGAACTGCGGGCGGCCCACCCCCGTCATCATGCGGGTGGTGCACATCGCGCCCGGTCCGACGCCCACCTTGACGATGTCCGCTCCGGCCTCGACCAGATCGCGCACCCCGTCCGCGGCGACGATATTGCCCGCGACGACCGGGACCTGCGGATCCAGGGCACGGACCGCGCGCACCGCGCTGATCATCGACTCCTGGTGGCCGTGCGCGGTGTCCACGACCAGGGTGTCGACACCGGCGGCGAGCAACTGCTTCGCCTTGCCCGCGACATCGCCGTTGATCCCGACGGCCGCCGCGATCCGCAGCCGGCCCGCCGCGTCGGTGGCCGGGGTGTACAGGGTGGCGCGCAGCGCGCCCTTGCGGGTGAGGATGCCGGCGAGGCGGCCCTCGGTGTCGACGGCGGGCGCGTAGCGGCGGTTGGCCGTGTCGAGCGTGGTGAACGCCTCCCGGGGCGCTATGGCGGCGTCCAGCAGCAGCAGATCGCGGGACATCACCTCGGAGAGCTGGGTGAAGCGGTCCACCCCGTTGAGGTCGGCGTCGGTGACGACACCCACCGGGCGCTGCTCCCCGTCGACCACCACGCCCGCGTTGTGCGCCCGCTTCGGCAGCAGGGCCAGCGCGTCGGCGACGGTCTGGTGCGGGGCGAGCACGATCGGGGTGTCCAGCACCAGATGCCGGCCCTTGACCCAGGAGGTGACTTCGGTGACCACATCGATCGGGATGTCCTGCGGGATCACCACCAGACCGCCGCGGCGGGCCACCGTCTCCGCCATCCGGCGCCCGGCGATCGCCGTCATATTGGCGACGACCAGCGGGATCGTGGTGCCGGTGCCGTCGGGTGCGGCGAGATCGACGCCCTGCCGGGAGCCGACCGCGGAACGCCGCGGCACCATGAACACGTCGTCGTACGTCAGGTCGTACGCGGGCCGGATGTCGTTGAGGAAACGCACGTGCTGCACATCCCAGTCGATCAGAGGTGGCCCCCGGACAGGTCAGCCAGGGGGAAGAGCACGTACTTCAGTGTCCCATGCTGCGGCGTATGCCCGGCCTGGGATCTTTATCCAGAGGCCGCGGCGGCCGTTCGTAGCTTCCTCCGGACCGGGCTCGGGTACCCGGTCGCGCGGAGGTCAGTGCGTGGTGAGGAGTACGGCGAAGCCCTGGGCGCCGCGGGCCGCCCACTCGGTCTCGGCCTCGGTGAGGATCTCCCGCGCGGTGGCCCAGTCGCCGGGCCGCTCCCGGGCGAAGTCCGACCAGCCGGACACCAGCAGCAGCCGGCCGCGGGACACCGGAAGCCAGGACAGGTCCCGCAGGCAGTCGGCGAGCGCGTCCCAGTTGTGCCCGAACCAGTCGGGCAACTCCAGGCTGACCGCGCAGCGCTCCAGGAACGCCGCCTTGTCCGCGGCACCGGACAGGTCGAGCACGCTGCTGGTCCAGCCGGTGGCGCGGACCGCCTCCAGTACCGGTGCGAACGCCGGGTCCGTCATCGGATCACCGCCTCAAAGGAGTCGTAGTGGTCGTCGGTGTAGTAGATCTCGCCGCCGTCACCGGTGACGACCCGCCGCGCACCCCGGTCCCGCTCCCCCGGCGTACGCACCGTGTACTCGCGGTAGTAGCCGCCGTCCCGCCCCGGCAGACGCCGCTCCCGGTTCCGGAACACCGAACCGTCCTGCCGGTACGGGAAGGGCCCGCCGTCGTCGATACGGCGCAGGGTGTCCCGGGCCTCGGCGGGCAGCCGCGCCTCGGGGACGGCACGCAGTCCGCGCGCCCAGGACGGGGTGGCGGTGACGGCACCGGGGCGCCCATCACCGGTTCCGGTTCCGCCGGAGCAGCCGGTGAGCAGGAGGACGAGGGCGGCGAGGAGAGCGGCGAGCAGTCTTCGCAGGGGCATCAGGGGCGTCAGTGGCATCCGGCCAGGCTGGCAGCGCTCCCCCGGCCCCGCCGCCCGCCGCGCGGAACCCCGCACCGGCAGCCACCCCGAGGGAGGACGCCACGGACAGCCGCCCGACCGCCCACCCCCGAGTATCCGCAACCCCAACTCCCCACCCCCGCAGGCCAGTCGGCGCTGTACGCGCCGAACCGGTCGGCCGCCCCGGAGCCCGTCGGCCTAGGCGGTGTCGCCGTCCGGGTCGCCCCGGTCCAGGGCCGGGCGGGGGGCCGGGCCGGCCGTCATCAGGTGGTCGGCGGCCGCGGTGTCCGTGACCAGGCTCGTCACCAGACCGGACCGCAGCACCGCGTCGATCGCGTGGGCCTTGCGGGCGCCACCCGCGATGGCCACCACCTCGGGCACCCGCCGCAGCCGGTCCGCCTCCACCGTGATGCACCGCTCCCCCAGATCGCGGCCGACCCGGCGGCCCTCCGCGTCGAAGAGGTGCGCCGACATCTCCGCGGCGACCCCGAGCGAGGCGTAGTGCGCCCGCTCCTCGTCGCTCAGCATGTCGTGCACGGTGGAGATCCCCGGCTCCCAGGAACCGATGGACACACAGGCCACCGTGACCTTGTCGAAGTACTCGAAAGCCCGCGCGATACCCGTCTGGTGGCGCAGCGCGGCCGCGGTCGCCGGGTCGGGCAGCAGCATCGGCGCGTAGATGGGATGCGCCTCGCCACCGGAGACCTGGGCGGCCCGCCGGACCGCCTCCACCGAGCCGCGCTCCGCGGTCCCCGCGTCGTACACACCGGTCAACTGCACCACCGTGCACGGCGGGAGGCGGTCCAGCTCGGCCGCCATGTGAATGGTGGAGCGGCCCCAGGCGAGGCCGAGCACATCGCCCTCGCTGACCAGCTCGCCCAGCAGATCGGCGGCGACCTCGCCGAGATTCTCCGGGTCCGGCGACTCGTCGGTCTCGGCCGGCGACTCCACCACCACCGCATGGCGCAGCCCGTAGCGGGCCCGCAGTGCGTCGGAACGCTCGGCGTCCAGCTCGGCGGGCACGCGGATCTCGATCCGGACCAGGTCCCGTTCCAGGGCGGTCTCCAGGACCCGCGCCACCTTGAAGCGGCTCACGCCGAACTCCTCGGCGATCTGGATCTTCGACTTGCCCTCCAGGTAGAAGCGGCGCGCCATGGCCGCCGCCTGCACCATCTCCGCGGGCCCCATCCGCAGGGCGGGACGACCCGCCGACATGCCGGACACGGCTTTCTCCTCACTGCTGCGCCCGCCCCCGCACCCCGCCGTTGCACACCCGCGGCCACCACCCGGTGCCACGGTCCTGCACACAACTGCTGTACGGATTCCGGGCTGTTCTCACGCTGGACTGTTCACACTCTGGATACGCCGTTCATCCTTGCAGATCCGGACGCCCGGATCAGCCCCCGATCGCCCCTGTTCACGTTCCGGACGCCCGAGAACGGGACTTCGGCTGCTGAATTCAGTGACCGCACGCCCAGGCCGCGCCCGCGGTCGCCGTGGTCGCCTGCTCGCGCAGGGCGCGCACCGCCGCCGCCGGGTCCGCTGCCCCGTAGACCGCGGAGCCCGCCACGAACACATCGGCGCCCGCCTCGGCGCACCGCTCGATCGTCGACGTCGACACCCCGCCGTCGACCTGGAGCCACAGGTCGAGCCCGTGCTTGCCGATCAGCTCCCGGGTACGGCGGATCTTCGGCAGCATGATGTCCAGGAACGCCTGCCCGCCGAAGCCCGGCTCCACCGTCATGATCAGCAGCATGTCCAGCTCGGGCAGCAGATCCTCGTACGGCTCGATCGGGGTGGCCGGCCGCAGGGCCATCGAGGCGCGGGCGCCCTTGGCGCGGATCTCCCGCGCCAGCCGCACCGGCGCCGCCGCGGCCTCCACATGGAAGGTCACCGAGGAGGCACCCGCCTCCACGTACTGCGGGGCCCAGCGGTCCGCGTCCTCGATCATCAGATGGCAGTCCAGCGGGGTGTCCGTGGCCCGGGCCAGCGACTCCACCACGGGCACACCGAGGGTCAGATTGGGCACGAAGTGGTTGTCCATGACGTCGACATGAAGCCAGTCGGCCCCGTCCACGGCCCGCGCCTCCTCGGCGAGACGGGCGAAGTCGGCGGAGAGGATGCTGGGATTGATCTGCGCTGCCATGTGCCAAGCCTGCCATGCCCCGCTCACCCCCCGCGTGGCCCCCGGCCCCCACCCGGCACGGGCGGGACCGGGACGGGCCGGGGCGGGTCAGGCGGTGCGGCGCAGCAGAGCCAGATACATGGCGTCGGTGCCGTGCAGATGCGGCCAGAGCTGGACATCGGGACCCTCGCCCAGCGCCGGGACCCCCGGCAGCAACGGGCGCGCGTCCAGCAACTCGGCGTCCCCGTACCGCTTCAGCACGTCGTCCACGACCGCCCGGGTCTCCGCCAGATGCGGCGAGCAGGTCGCATAGCCGACGACACCGCCGGGGCGTACCGAATCGAGCGCCGTGCGCAGCAGTTCGCGCTGGAGCGGGGCGAAGCCGTCCAGGTCCTCCGGGCGGCGCCGCCAGCGGGCCTCCGGGCGGCGGCGCAACGCACCCAGACCGGTACACGGCACGTCCACCAGCACCCGGTCGAAGGAACCGGGCCGCCACGGCGGGCGCGTACCGTCCGCGGCGATCACCTGGTACGGGCCCGGGTTGCCGTCCAGGGCGCGGGCGACCAGGCCCGCGCGGTGCGGCTGCTTCTCCGCGGCGAGCAGCACCGCGCCCCGCCGCGCCGCCAGCCCGGCGAGCAGCGCCGCCTTGCCGCCGGGCCCGGCGCAGCCGTCCAGCCAGCGGGCATCGGGCCCGTCGAGCGGCGCGTTCGCCAGCGCCAGCGCCACCAGCTGGCTCCCCTCGTCCTGCACCCCGACCCGGCCCTCCCGCACCAGGTCGAGCGCCCCCGGCTCCCCGCCCTCGGAGAGCCGCACCGCGTACGGCGACCAGCGGCCCGGCAGGGTGTCCTCCGGCAGCGACTCCAGGACCTCCGCGGCCTCGGCCCGGCCGGGGCGGGCGACCAGCGTCACCTCGGGCCGCTCGTTGTCCGCCTCCAGCAGGTCCTCGATCCCGGCCCGGCCACCGCCCAGCGAGTCCCACAGCGCGGAGACCACCCACCGCGGATGCGAGTGCACCACCGACAGATGCTCCTCCGGATCGTCCTCGTACGGCGGGGCCACCTCCGCCAGCCACTCATCGAGGCCACGGGCGGCGACCCGGCGCAGCACCGCGTTGACGAACTTCGCCCGCCCGTCGCCCAGCACCACCCGCGCCAGCTCCACCGAGGCCGACACCGCGGCATGGGGCGGGATCCGCGTCCCCAGCAACTGGTGCGCGCCCAGGCTCAGTACGTCCAGCACCGGCGGATCGACCTCGCGCAGCGGACGGTCGATACAGGCGGCGAGCACCGCGTCATAGGTGCCCTGACGGCGCAGGGTGCCGTAGACGAGCTCGGTGGCGAGAGCGGCGTCCCGGCCGTCGAAACCGCCCTGCTCCCGGGCCTTGCGCAGCAGCGGCGGCAGCACCAGATTCGCGTAGGCGTCACGCTCGTCCACCGCCCGCAGCACCTCGAAGGCCAGGATGCGGACCGGGTCCTTCTCCGGCCGCCGATACGCCCGCCCCGGCTTGCGGGACCGCCCACCCCCCGCCCCCGAGGACTGCTGCCGGGGCCGACGAGGCGACTGCTGCCACGACTCACGCTGCTCGCTCAAAAGGTGCTCCGCTACTGGTGTGTTGCCGGGGTACGAGAAGGGGGGCGCGGGGCCGGTGCGCTGCCGGACGCGGGAGGCCGATACGGTGCCGCGTTCCCGGGCCGGGGCGCGTACACCGCCGCCCGCGTTCAGCGTACGTCGCCGGTGCCGAGGCGCTCGCCGGGGGCGATACGGACACCGCGCGCCCAGTCCGCGGCCCGCATCGGCTTCTTGCCCTGGGCCTGCACCCACAGCAGCTCCACCGCATGGGAACCGGTGCCCACCCGCACGCTCCTCTTCCCCACCGCCAGCTCACCCGGCGCCAGATCGTCCCGGTCCGCGGCCGGCGACGCCTGCACCAGCTTGAGGCGCTCCCCGCGGAACTCCGTCCACGCACCCGGGGCCGGGGTGCAGGCCCGCACCACCCGGTCCACCCGCAGCGCCGGCGCCGACCAGTCGACCCGCGCGTCCTCCACCGTGATCTTGGGGGCGAGGGTGACGCCGTCGGCGGGCTGCGGCACCGCCTGGAGCGTGCCGTCCTCGATGCCGTCCATGGTCGCCGCCAGCAGACCGGAACCGGCGAACGCCAGCCGCGTCAGCAGATCACCACTGGTGTCCGTGGGCTTCACCTGCTCGGTGACGGTGCCGTAGACCGGGCCCGAGTCGAGCCCCTCCTCGATCAGGAAGGTGGACGCACCGGTGATCTCGTCCCCCGCCATCACCGCGTGCTGCACGGGCGCGGCACCCCGCCAGGCCGGCAGCAGCGAGAAGTGCAGATTGACCCAGCCGCGCGCCGGAACGTCCAGCGCCGCACGCGGCAGCAGCGCACCGTAGGCGACCACCGGGCAGCAGTCCGGGGCGATCTCCGCGAGCCGCGCCAGGAACGACTCCTCCCGCGGGCGGGCCGGCTTCAGCACCTCGATCCCGGCCTCCTCGGCGCGCTCCGCCACCGGACTCGCCACCAGCCGCCGCCCCCGCCCCGCAGGAGCGTCGGGCCGGGTGACGACAGCCGCCACCTCGTGCCGGCCGGAGGCGATCAGTACGTCGAGTGCGGGTACGGCGACCTCGGGGGTGCCTGCGAAGACAAGCTTCATCGGTGACGGACGGCCTCTCGCGGAGTGGTTCGACGGGCAACGCACCAGTCTAGGCGGGCGCGGTGACACAGCCATCTGTGGCGGGGCGGAGGCGGGCCGGCGCGAAGCCGGGGGTGCGGGCCAACAGGCGTGCGGCGGTGGGGAGTTGGCGTCCCTGGCGCGGGCGGGCGCTGCGGGGAGCGGGGGTGCGGGGTGGCGGGCAGGGTCGGCGCGGGGTGGTGCGAGCGTGCGGGAGGGGAGCGGGGGTACAGGGCGGGGGATCGCGGCGCGGAACGGGGATCGGCGGCGCGGGCTCGGGAGCGTGCAAAGGAGCGCGCGCCCTGGGCGGCTGCCGCTGCGCCCCGCAGCGTGACCCTTACCCCAATGGCGCGTTGACCCAGGAGAGTTGACCGCGAGGGACCGCCCGAGGCGGTCCCCTCTTTCTTCGGCGCCAGTTCGAGAGGCTTGTTCATGGCCGACCACGCAACCCACGACGCCCAGACACGGGCCAGCCTTCACCTGCTGGTACGGGACATCGAACGGGTCCGCCGGCAGGTGGACGCACTGCGTACCCTCACCGCACAACTGGGCAACGTCTACCGTCCCCGCCGCACCGGCCCCGCCGCCGGATTCGTCGTCTACGGCCGCGCCCCCGCCCCCACCGTCCGCCTCGCACAGGAACTACGCGACAGCGTGGAGACCCTGGTCACCGCCGCCGTCGACTTCGACCGCTCCCTCGGCTTCTCCTGGGACGCGGTCGGCTCCGCACTGGGCGTCACCAAGCAGGCGGTACACCGCCGTTACGGGGCACGGCGAGCCGCCACCCAGGCCGCGGCCGAGGCGGAACGGGCCGCCGACCAGAGCACCCCCAGACCTCTGCCCCTCGGCACCGGACTGCCCTCGGTCCCCGCCGCCCGCGCCATGCCGCCCCAACCCCCCGCCCTCCGTCCGGGCGCCTACCGGGACACCCCCGTCACCCGGGAAGGCCCCCGGCCCTACCGCGAAGCCCCACCCCCGTCCCCGCACCCGACCGACCCGCACCCCGCCCAGTACCGGGACGACACCGCCCCCACGACCTCCCTCCGCGAAGACGCCCACCCGGCCCCGCACCGAGACGACCCGCCCCACCCCGGCATCTTCCCCGGCCCCCGCAACGGGTGAGGTGAACTGGCGGGCGATGGAGGGGAGTTGGGCACGGGAGGGGTGATCGGGGGGAGGGGGCGCCCCCTCCCCCGCTGCTTGGTCAGGCGCTGCCGGGCGGGGAGCCCGTACCGTCCATCTGCCGCCAGGCCGGGAAGAGCAGCGGGCAGAGGGTGGCGACCAGATACACACCGCCGACCGCGAGCAGGGCGGGGGCCGTGCCCGCCGCCCCCACCAGGAAACCGACCGCCAACCCGCCCAGCGGAGTGGCCAGTTGGTACGCGGCCGTCGTCGCACTCAGCACCCGGCTGCGCAGCCCCTCCGGCACCGACTCGTACAGCACCGTGGCCATGATGGGGTTGAGCACACCGCACGCCAGCCCCTCGACCGCCAGCATCACGGCGAGCGGAGCGAAGGTACGGGTCACGGCCGCCACCACGAAACGCGGCAGACCGACCACGAGAAACGCGACGGTGAACACCGGCCACCGCCGAAAACGGCCCCCCACCGCCCCATAGACCAGTGCCCCGGCGAGTGCGCACACCCCGAACACCGCTTCCAGCAGCCCGAGTTCGACCGAACCGCCCAACTCCCGGCGAGCGTGCACGGGAAGCAGTACGGCACTCCACCCCTGGTCGAGCCCCCGGGTCACCATCGTCATCAGGCACAGCCCCAGCAGCAGAGGCGCGGCCACCACAAAACGGCAACCCTCCGCCAACTCCCGCCGATAGCCACGCAACGACACCGGCTCACCCCGCCGCCGGGCCCGCGCCTCAGCCACACCCCGCACCCCGAACGCGAACAACGGCGCCGCCACCAAGAACGTCGCGGCGTCCACCAACAACACCCGCTCGGCACCGAGTACGGCGATCAGCACACCCCCGAGAGCCGAACCGGTGAGCGCCGCACAGCGCGAAGCCCCGTCGTACAACGCGGCAGCCCGCGCCAGCGGCATCCGGGCGCGTTCGGCGAGGGCCGGCAGCAGCACACCGCGAGCGGTCTCGCCCGGCGCATGGAACAGCCCGGTGACCGCCATCAGCACGCACAGCGCCCAGAAACGCAGAACACCGGCGCACTGGAGGACCGGAACCGCCGCGACGGCAGCACCACACACCAGGTCCGACACCACAGCCACCCGCCGCCGCCCGATCCGGTCAATCACCGGCCCCCCGGCCAGCGCGGCGAACACCACAGGCAGCATCGTGCAGAACGCCACCGTCCCGGCTTTGGCCGCACTCCCCGTGGTCTCCAGCACAAACCACGGCACACCCATATGCGTGAGGCAATTCCCGGTGATCGAGACGACGTTGGCGACAAGGGCCATGGCCAGCGGACGACGATCAGCCGCCCGGAAGTCTTCGAAGGACACTGCGGCGGTCTCCCATGAGGGAAGCACCCACCGCGCGAAGAACAGAGAAGAAAGGGGACTGTCAGCCGGTGGGCGAAGCGAAGTGGTCAGCGTCTGGCGCGCACACCGAGGCGCACCGCAGAGATGCGGCGTACACCGGCAACGCCTCCCACACTTCGCCGGGATGGACCACCCACCCGGAACGTCCGAGCATTCTCACGGGCGGGGGTGGGGGTGGGCAAGGGAGTTTCGCCTGCTCCTCCGGGGGCCCCTCCCCCTCCCCCTCCCTCCCCAACCCCCGCCCCTCCTCCCCCAGTTACCCGCAGCCCACACCGCACGCCCGACCCACGCCGCACGCCGACCCACGCCAGACCAGCGCCCCACGCCCGACCACCAGCGACGGTCAGCCACCACGACCGGTCGCCGCTCATCACGACAGGTCGCCACCCATCACGATCGGTCGTCACCGATCGCCAAGGGCCGGGCCGGCCGGCCGACCGGCCCACCCCCCCCCCCCCCCCCCCCCAACCCCCCCCCCCCCCCCCCGCCCCCCCCCCCCCCCCCCCCCCCCCCCCCCCCCCCAGCCCAACCAAAAAGAAGGGGGGGGTG
>NZ_JBHVRR010000043.1:0-47846 GCF_042885635.1 Streptomyces sp. NPDC058045
GGACGGCGCTCCGTCGCGCCGTCCGGACCCTGTTCCTCACATCGAGCTGTCGCCTGCCGTACCGCTGATACGGATCAGAGCTGGTCCCCGACGAAGACCGTGAGGTCGACGAGGCGGTTCGAGTAGCCCCACTCGTTGTCGTACCAGCCGATGATCTTGACGGTCTTGCCGTCGGCCATCGTCAGCAGCGAGTCGAAGGTGCAGGAGGGCGGGGTGCCGACGATGTCCGAGGAGACGATCGGGTCGGCGGTGTAGAACAGCTTGCCCTGGAGCGGCCCCTCCTGGGAGGCCTTCTCGAAGGCGGCGTTGACCTCGTCCTTGGTGACCTCGCGCTCCAGCTCCACGACCAGGTCGGTGACCGAGCCGGTGGGGACCGGGACGCGCATGGCGAGGCCGTCCAGCTTGCCCTTGAGCTGCGGCAGGACCAGCGCGGTGGCCTTGGCGGCACCGGTGGTGGTGGGGATGATGTTCTCCGCGGCGGCGCGGGCGCGGCGCAGGTCCTTGTGCGGGAAGTCCAGGATGCGCTGGTCGTTGGTGTACGCGTGGACCGTCGTCATCAGGCCCTTGACGATGCCGAAGTTCTCGTCGAGGACCTTCGCCATCGGCGCCACGCAGTTGGTGGTGCAGGAGGCGTTGGAGATGACGTGGTGCTTCGCCGGGTCGTACTTGTCCTCGTTGACGCCCATGACGATGGTGATGTCCTCGTCCTTGGCCGGAGCCGAGATGAGGACCTTCTTGGCGCCGCCCGCGAGGTGCTTGGCGGCGTCGTCGCGCTTGGTGAAGATGCCGGTGGACTCGATCACCACGTCCACACCCAGCTCACCCCAGGGGATGTCGGCCGGGTTCCGCTCGGAGAGCACCTTGATGGTGTGGTCGCCCACGGTGATGGTGTCGGCGGTGTGCGACACGGGCTCCTTGAGCGTGCCCAGGATGGTGTCGTACTTCAGCAGGTGGGCGGTGGTCGCGGTGTCACCCAGGTCGTTGACAGCCACGATCTCGATGTCCGCACCCTGCTCAAGCAGCGCGCGGAAGTAGTTGCGACCGATGCGGCCAAAGCCGTTGATGCCTACGCGGATCGTCACGAACCGATCTCCTCGTTGGTACGCCGGTTTCGACGCCGGCGAGATGTATTGGGATGTCCCCGACCGCTCCCGACCCTACCTCCCCCGGGCCCGTCGGGTCTCATCGAACGGAGGCTGGGACGACCCGCTGCCCGGAACCCGCCGGTAGCTCCCCGCCGACCCCGCTCATCCGGCCGCGGAACCGCTCAAACGACCAGGTCAGCCGCACTTTCGCCGCTCATCCGGGCGAGCCCTCGCTCACACCGCGAGGTCGCCCGCCATCTCCTCCGTGAGGTTCGATTCGGTGCCCGGGACACCCAGGTCCTGGGCCCGCTTGTCGGCCATCGCCAGCAGCCGCCGGATCCGGCCGGCGACCGCGTCCTTGGTGAGCGGCGGGTCGGCCAGCGCGCCCAGCTCCTCCAGCGAGGCCTGCTTGTGCTCCATCCGCAACTGGCCCGCGGCGGCGAGGTGTTCGGGCACCTCCTCGCCGAGGATCTCCAGCGCCCGCTGCACCCGCGCCCCGGCGGCCACCGCCGCACGGGCCGAGCGCCGCAGGTTGGCGTCGTCGAAGTTGGCCAGCCGGTTCGCGGTGGCCCGGACCTCGCGCCGCATCCGGCGCTCCTCCCAGGCGAGGACCGACTCATGGGCGCCGAGCCGGGTCAGCAGGGCGCCGATGGCGTCGCCGTCGCGGACCACGACCCGGTCGACGCCGCGCACCTCGCGGGCCTTGCCGGCGATGGACAGTCTGCGGGCCGCCCCCACCAGCGCCAGGGCCGCCTCGGGTCCGGGGCAGGTCACCTCAAGCGAGGAGGACCGGCCGGGCTCGGTGAGCGAGCCGTGCGCCAGGAACGCGCCCCGCCAGGCGGCCTCCGCGTCGCAGGTGGCGCCCGAGACGACCTGCGGGGGCAGACCGCGGATGGGGCGGCCGCGTCCGTCCACCAGGCCGGTCTGGCGGGCGAGTTGGTCGCCGCCGGCCACCACCCGGACCACATAGCGCGAGCCGCGGCGCAGCCCGCCCGGGGCCATCACGATCAGCTCGGAGCTGTGCCCGAAGATCTCCAGGATGTCCCGCTTGAGGCGGCGGGCCGCCATCGCGGTGTCCAGTTCGGCCTCGATCACGATGCGCCCGCTGACCAGGTGCAGGCCGCCGGCGAACCGCAGCATCGCCGAGACCTCCGACTTCCTGCAGCAGGTACGGGTGACGGGAAGCCGGGAGACCTCGTCCTTCACCGCTGCCGTCATCGCCATGGGCCGATCCTTCCATGCATCCGAAAAATACGGTCGTACGCGGCGGCCAACAGCTCCGGATCGTGCCTCGGGGTGCCGTCGGGCCGGGCCACCGGCGCCAGCTCCACCGCCGCGCCGAAACGGTCGGCGGCCTCGGTGAGCGAGTCCCGGTCTGGCACCGCCGCCTCGTCGGCCAGCACCACGTCCAGGGCGAGTTTAGGGGCGTGTCGTGCCAAAACCTCCAAATGACGCTGCGGTGAGAAGCCTTCGGTTTCGCCGGGCTGCGGCGCGAGGTTCAGCGAGAGCACCCGCCGGGCCTTGGTGGTGAGCAGCGCGTCCAGCAGCTCGGGCACCAGCAGGTGCGGGATGACGGAGGAGAACCAGGAGCCGGGGCCGAGGACCACCCAGTCCGCGTCCAGTACCGCGGCCACCGCCTCCGGCACCGCCGGCGGATCGTGCGGCACCAGATGCACGGACTGCACCTCGCCGGTGGTCAGCGCCACGGTGGCCTGGCCCCGTACGGTGTCCACGTCGTGCGGGCGGGCCGGGTCGTGGCCGCGTACCAGGGCCTGGAGTTCCAGGGGGACGGCGGACATCGGCAGGACGCGGCCGTGTGCGCCGAGGAGCCGGCCCACCAGGTCGAGCGCCTGCACATGGTCGCCGAGCTGCTCCCACAGGGCGACGATGAGGAGATTGCCGACGGCGTGGCCGTGCATCTCGCCGCCGGAGTGGAAGCGGTGCTGGATGACCCGGGCCCAGGTCTGCCCCCAGTCGTCGTCACCGCAGAGCGCGGCGAGCGCCTTGCGCAGGTCACCGGGGGGCAGTACGCCCATCTCGTCGCGGAGCCGGCCGCTGGAGCCGCCGTCATCGGCGACGGTGACCACGGCGGTGAGGTCGCCGGTGATCCGGCGCAGGGCGGCGAGCGAGGCGGACAGGCCCATTCCGCCGCCGAGGGCGACGGCCTTGGGCGCCGCACCGCGCCGCCCGCGCCCGACCCGCCCGGCGCGGGCGCTGCGCCGGGAAGGGTCGCTCTGGGTGGGGAGCGCGCCCCGGCGCAGCCTGCCGAGCCGCGGGATGCGGTCGGTCATTCGCGGCCCATGTCCCGGTGCACCACCACGGTCTCCACACCGTCCGCGGCGAGGCGGGCGGCGAGCTTCTCCGACATCGCCACCGAGCGGTGCTTGCCGCCGGTGCAGCCGACGGCGATGGTCACATAGCGCTTGCCCTCGCGGCGGTACCCGGCGGCGACCAGGTGCAGCAGCTCGGCGTACCGGTCCAGGAACTCCTTGGCTCCGGGCTGGTTGAAGACGTAGCCGGCGACCTCCTCGTTGAGGCCGGTGAAGGAGCGCAGCTCGGGAACCCAGTGCGGGTTCGGCAGGAAGCGCATGTCCACGACGAGGTCGGCGTCCACCGGCAGGCCGTACTTGAAGCCGAACGACATGACGGTGGCGCGGAGTTCGGGCTCCTCCTCGCCGGCGAACTGGGCGTCCATCTTGGCGCGCAGTTCGTGCACGTTGAGGCCGGAGGTGTCGATCACCAGGTCGGCGTCGCCGCGCAGTTCCCGCAGCAGCTCGCGTTCCGCGGAGATGCCGTCGACGATGCGGCCGTCGCCCTGGAGCGGGTGCGGCCGGCGCACCGACTCGAAGCGGCGCACCAGGGCGTCGTCGGAGGACTCCAGGAACACGATGCGGCGGGTGACGTTCCGCGCATCCAGGTCGGCCAGGGACTCGCGCAGGTTGTCGAAGAAGCGGCGGCCGCGGACGTCGACCACGACGGCGATCCGGGCGACGTTGCCCTGCGAGCGGGCGCCCAGCTCGACCATGGTGGGGATCAGGGCGGGCGGCAGGTTGTCCACGACGAACCAGCCGAGGTCCTCAAGGCACTTGGCGGCGGTGGAGCGCCCGGCGCCGGACATCCCGGAGATGATCACCAGCTCCGGGGTGGCGGCTTCGGCGTCCCCTGCCCCGGGTGCCGCGGCGGCTTCGGGAGGTGCGGACGTGTCCGGGGTGGGCGGTCCCTCGGGTGTGGTGGCCTGGTCCGGGGTGCCCGGTTCCCCGGAACCGTCTCGGTGGGTGCTGCGCTCGTTCATGTCTCCTGCCCCCGTCGATCCTGTGCACTGCCCGGGGCGTCCGCGGCGCGGGCACCGGTACCGGGCTCCTCGTCTTCCATGATCTCTCCTGTCGCCGTGTTCACGGCGGGTGCGGCGGGAGCCGCGGCGGCGAAGGCCGCGGCCACGGTCTCCGCCGTCTTCCGGCCTATGCCGGGTACCTCGCAGATCTCGTCCACCGTGGCCGTGCGGAGCTTCTTCACCGAACCGAAATGCTTGACCAGGGCCTGCTTACGGGTCTCGCCCAGGCCCGGTACGTCGTCCAGCGGGCCGGACCGGAAGCGCTTGGCCCGCTTGGTGCGCTGGTAGGCGAGGGCGAAGCGGTGCGCCTCGTCGCGTACCCGTTGCAGCAGGTAGAGGCCCTCGCTGGTGCGGGGCAGGACCACCGGGTCGTCCTCGTCCGGCACCCACACCTCCTCCAGCCGCTTGGCCAGGCCGCACACCGCGATGTCGTCGATGCCCAGCTCGTCCAGGGCCCGCCGGGCGGCCGCCACCTGCGGCTGCCCGCCGTCCACCACGACCAGTTGCGGCGGGTACGCGAAGCGCCTGGGGCGGCCGTTCTCCTCGGTGAGCGCGTCCTCCTCGGCGAGCGCGGGCCCGGCCGCCGGGTCCGGGTCGCCGCCGGCCTGCTCCCCCGCGGACCAGGCGCCGGTCCGCTCCTGCTCGGCGAGGTAGCGGCGGAAGCGGCGGGTGATCACCTCGTGCATGGAGCGGACGTCGTCCTGGCCGCGGAAGCCCTTGATCTGGAAGCGCCGGTACTCGCTCTTGCGGGCCAGCCCGTCCTCGAAGACCACCATGGAGGCCACCACGTCGTCGCCCTGGAGATGCGAGATGTCGTAGCACTCGACCCGCAGTGGGGCGCTGTCCAGGTCGAGGGCGGCGGCGATCTCCTCCAGGGCGCGGGAGCGGGTCGTCAGATCGGAGGCACGTTTCGTCTTGTGCAGGGCGAGGGCCTGCTGCGCGTTGCGTTCCACCGTCTCCATCAGGGCCCGCTTGTCGCCGCGCTGCGGGACCCGCAGCGAGACCTGCGCCCCGCGCCGCCCGCTCAGCCACTCCTGTACCGGAACCACCGGCTCCGGCAGTGCGGGCACCAGCACCTCCTTGGGCACCGCGTCGCCGCTCTCCTCGCCGTAGAGCTGCTGGAGGGCGTGCTCGACCAGGTCGGCGGTGGTGACGGCCTCGACCTTGTCGGTGACCCAGCCGCGCTGGCCGCGCACCCGCCCGCCCCGTACATGGAAGATCTGTACGGCGGCCTCCAGCTCGTCCTCGGCGAGGGCCATCAGATCGGCGTCGGTGGCGTCGGCGAGGACCACCGCGCTCCGCTCCATCGCCTTGCGCAGCGCCCCGATGTCGTCCCGCAGCCGCGCCGCCCGCTCGTACTCCAGCTCCTCGGCGGCCTCGGCCATGCCGCGCTCCAGGCGGCGCAGATAGGTGCCGGTGCGGCCGGCCATGAAGTCGCAGAACTCCTCGGCGAGTTCACGGTGTTCCTCGGGGGTGACGCGGCCCACGCAGGGCGCCGAGCACTTCCCGATGTAGCCGAGCAGGCAGGGGCGGCCGGTGCGGGCCGCGTTCTTGAACACACCGGCCGAGCAGGTGCGCACCGGGAAGACCCGCAGCAGCAGATCGACGGTGTCCCGGATCGCCCAGGCATGACCGTACGGCCCGAAGTAGCGCACGCCCTTCCGCTTCTTGCCGCGCATCACCTGGACCCGGGGGAACTCCTCGTTCAGGGTCACCGCGAGATACGGATAGCTCTTGTCGTCGCGGTACTTGACGTTGAACCGCGGGTCGAACTCCTTGATCCAGGTGTATTCGAGCTGGAGCGCCTCGACCTCGGTGGTGACCACGGTCCACTCGACGGAGGCGGCGGTGGTGACCATGGTGCGGGTGCGGGGGTGCAGTCCGGCCAGGTCCTGGAAGTAGTTGGCCAGGCGCTGGCGCAGGCTTTTCGCCTTCCCCACGTAGATCACCCGGCGGTGCTCGTCGCGGAAGCGGTAGACCCCCGGGGAGTCGGGGATCTGTCCCGGCTTGGGACGGTAGGAGGAGGGGTCGGCCATGCCCACACCCTACTGTCGTACGGGGTCCCGGCGGGCGCCGCGACCGCCTCCCGGGGAGGGGCCGCGGAGCGGGTCAGGTCCGGTCCGCCGGGCCGACCACCACGTTGCCCTTCTCCACCCGTACCGGCAGCTCGATCAGGGGTGAACTGGCCGGTGGATGAAGGACCTTGCCGCTGGTCGCGTCGAACTTGCTGCCGTGGCAGACACAGGTGAGGGTGGTCGCCTCCAAGTCGTTCATGACGCACTTGCGGTGGGTGCAGATGGTGCTGAACGCCTTGCAGGTGCCGTCCCCGGACCTGCTGACGACCACCTGGTCGTCGGCGAAGAGCCGCGCCCCGCCGGCCGGGATGTCCTTCTCCGGGCCGAGGTCCACGGGGGCGGTGGGGAGGGCGGCGACCGTCGAGTCGTCCTGGGGTGCGCAGGCGGCGAGGCCCAGCCCGGCCACCGGCGCCGTGGCGGCACCACGCAGCAGCGTACGGCGCGGCGGACGCGGACGGCTCGGCATGACGTCTCCCCTGGTCGGACGGGTGTTCCGTGGTCGCCCGCCGAGGATATCCAGGCGGCACCCGGGGCCCGCGGGCGGGTGGGCGCGGCGGCTCCGCGTCCGCCGGGATCCGCCGGGGGTCGTCCGCAAGCGGTTGCGTAAGCGTTTACCTGCGGGGTGGGTGTCGGGTAGCTTCGCGGTCGGTGACCGGCGGCGGAGTGGGGCGGGATGGCGACCATGGCGGATGTGGCGCGGCGGGCCGGGGTGTCCGCGGCCACGGTCTCGCATGTGCTGAACGGCACCCGCCCGGTCCGGCCCGCCACCCGGCAGGCCGTGCTGGACGCCATCGAGGCCCTCGGCTACACCCACAACACCCTGGCCCGCTCCCTGGTCACCGCCCGCACCGGGACCGTGGGCCTCGCGGTCTCCGCGGCCCGGCACCCGTACTTCGCCGAGATCCTCAGCGGAGTCGAGGCCGCCGCCCTGGAGCACGGGTACGGCCTGCTGGTCGCCGATCCACACGACGATCCGGGGCATGAGCTGCGGGTGGTGCGGCTGCTGCACCAGCGGCGGGTGGACGGCCTGATCCTCACCCCGTCCGCCGCCCCGGCCGCGCTCCTCGACTACCTGCGGCGGCACCGCGTACCGACGGTCCTGCTGGATCGCGTACCAGCCCCGGAGGACGGGGGCGGGGGCTGGGCGTTCGATCAGGTGGGGGCGGAGAACGCGGGGCCCGCCGAGGAGTTGGTGGCGCATCTGGCGGGGCTCGGCCACACCCGGATCGGGCTGATCGCGGGGCTCGCGGGGCTGAGCACCAGCCGGGAGCGGCTGGCCGGTTACCGGGCGGGGCTGGCGGCGGCCGGGCTCCGCTTCGATCCGGCGCTGGTCGCGGCCGGGCACTCGACGGCCGACGGCGCCGAGGCCGCCGCCCGCGCGCTGCTCGACCGGCCCGCCCCGCCGACCTCGCTGCTGGCCGCGAACGACGCGATGACCCTCGGCACCCTGCGCGCACTCCGCGCCCTGCGGCGGCGGGTGCCGCGGGATGTCGCACTGGTGGGCTTCGGCGACTTCCCCTGGGCGGACCTCTTCGAGCCGCGGCTCACGGCCGTCGCCCAGCCCGCCGCGGAGATCGGGGCCACAGCGCTACGGCTGCTGCTGGACCGGGTGGACGCGCCGGACCGCCCGCCGCGCACTGTCCGGCTGCCCTGCGCCTTCGTCCACCGTTCCTCCTGCGGCTGCCCGGACGACGCGGCGGCCCCGAAGCGGACGGACCGCCTTCCACGGATACCGACTTCACGGAGAGGAACAGACCGTTGATCGTCGTCGCAGGTGAGGCCCTGATCGATCTGGTACCGCGGGTCCCGGGAGCGCTGGCGGATCTCGCGCCCCGGCTCGGCGGCGGCCCGTACAACACGGCGGTGGCGCTGGGGCGGCTAGGCTCCCCGGCCGCCTTCTGCTCCCGGGTGTCCTCGGACGCCTTCGGTACGGCACTGCTGGACGGGCTGCGGGCGGCGGGGGTGGATGTGTCGCTGGTGCAGCGGGGTACGGAGCCGACGACGCTGGCGGTCGCCTCGGTCGGCGAGGACGGCTCCGCCGGGTACGGCTTCTATGTCGAGGGCACCGCGGACCGCCTGTTCACCGCGCCCCGTCAACTACCCGGCGCCACCCGGGCGTTGTCCTTCGGCACCTGCTCACTGGTACTGGAGCCGGGCGCCACCGCCTATACGGAGCTGATGCGGCGGGCTGCCGGGCAGGGGCTCCTCACCGCGCTCGACCCGAACATCCGGGCCGGCCTCATCCCGGACCCGGAGGCGTACCGGGCCCGTTTCCGCGGCTGGCTGCCTTTCACGGGGCTGCTGAAACTCTCCGAGGAGGACGCCGGGTGGTTGGGCGGCAGCCCGGCGGAGTGGCTGGCGTCGGGTCCGGCGGCGGTGGTGGTCACCCGGGGTGGGAAGGGGCTGACGGTGCTGACGCGGCGCGGGGAGGTGTCGGTGCCGGGTGAGCCGGTGACGGTGGTGGACACCATCGGGGCGGGCGACACGGTCAACGCGGCGTTGCTGCATCGACTGGCCGCCCATGACGCCCTCTCCGCACCGGCGTTGGCCGCACTGCCCGAGGACACCTGGGAGGACGTCCTCCGCTTCGCCGCCCGCGCCGCGGCGCTCACCTGCTCCCGCCCCGGCGCCCAGCCCCCGTACGCACGGGAGTTGGCGGCGGAATAGAGGACTCCCTCGGCTACTTCCCCGCGCACCGGTGCCTGGCGGGGGCACCGGCGCGCGGCGGGACGTCCGGGCTTGCGGCCGGACCTTCAGGACTTCCTGGCGCGGGCCGAACTCTTCGCCGTAGCGGCCGACTTGGTGGCGCGGGCGGAGGCCGGTCCGGTGGTGCGGCGGGGGGCCTTCTTCACCGGGGTGGCGTCGCTGATGCGGTCCGGGCCCAGCACATCGCGGAGGAACTTGCCGGTGTGGCTGGCGGGGATCGAGGCGACCTGCTCGGGGGTGCCCTCCGCGACGACGAGACCGCCGCCGCTGCCGCCCTCCGGGCCCATGTCCACGACCCAGTCGGCCGTCTTGATCACATCGAGGTTGTGCTCGATGACGATGACCGTGTTGCCCTTCTCGACCAGACCGGAGAGGACCGAGATCAGCTTGCTGATGTCCTCGAAGTGCAGGCCGGTGGTGGGCTCGTCCAGGACGTAGACGGTGCTGCCGGTGGAGCGCTTCTGGAGTTCGCTGGCCAGCTTGACGCGCTGGGCCTCACCGCCGGAGAGGGTGGGCGCCGATTGGCCGAGGCGGACGTAGCCGAGGCCGACGTCGTTGAGCGTCCGCAGATGGCGGGCGATGGCGGGGACCGCCTCGAAGAAGCCGAGCGCCTCCTCGATGGGCATGTCCAGCACCTCGGCGATGGACTTGCCCTTGTAGTGCACCTCCAGGGTCTCCCGGTTGTAGCGCGCGCCGTGGCAGACCTCGCACGGTACGTACACATCCGGCAGGAAGTTCATCTCGATCTTGATGGTGCCGTCGCCGGAGCAGTTCTCGCAGCGGCCGCCCTTGACGTTGAAGGAGAAGCGGCCCGGCAGGTATCCGCGGACCTTGGCCTCGGTGGTCTCGGCGAAGAGGCGGCGCACATGGTCGAAGACGCCGGTGTAGGTGGCCGGGTTGGAGCGGGGGGTGCGGCCGATGGGTGACTGGTCGACGTGCACCACCTTGTCCACCAGGTCGTCGCCGTCGACGCGGGTGTGCCGGCCGGGCACGCTGCGGGCGCCGTTGAGTTCGCGGGCGAGGTGGGTGTAGAGGATGTCGTTGACCAGGGTGGACTTGCCGGATCCGGAGACTCCGGTGACGGCGGTGAGGACGCCCAGCGGGAAGGCGACGTCGATGTCCTGGAGGTTGTTCTCCCGGGCGCCGTGCACGGTGAGGCGGCGGCCGGGGTCCGCGGGGCGGCGGATGTCGGGCAGGGCGATGGACCGCTTGCCGGCGAGGTACTGCCCGGTGATCGACCGGTGGTTGGCGAGGAGTCCCTTCAACGGGCCGCTGTGCACGACCTCGCCGCCGTGCTCACCGGCACCGGGGCCGATGTCCACGACCCAGTCGGCGACGTTGATGGTGTCCTCGTCGTGCTCGACCACGATCAGGGTGTTGCCCATGTCGCGGAGGCGGACCAGGGTCTCGATCAGGCGGTGGTTGTCCCGCTGGTGCAGGCCGATGGACGGCTCGTCCAGGACGTAGAGCACGCCGACCAGGCCGGAGCCGATCTGGGTGGCGAGGCGGATGCGCTGGGCCTCGCCGCCGGAGAGGGTGCCCGCCGCGCGGTTCAGCGAGAGGTAGTCGAGGCCGACGTCGACCAGGAACCGTAGGCGCTCGTTGACCTCCTTGAGGACGCGCTCGGCGATCTTCCGGTCGCGGGCGTTCAGCTTCATGGCGCCCAGGAACTCGGCGCATTCGCTGATGGACATGGCGGAGACCTCGGCGATGGACCTGCCCATCACCGTCACCGCCAGCACGATCGGCTTGAGCCGGGTGCCCTCGCAGGTGGGGCAGGGCACCTCGCGCATATAGCCCTCGAAGCGCTCCCGGCTGGAGTCGCTCTCCGCCTCGCTGTGCCGCCGCTTCACAAACGGCACGGCGCCTTCGAAGGGCGTGGTGTAGACCCGCTCGCGGCCGTAGCGGTTGCGGTAACGCACCTCGATCTGGGTCTTGTGGCCGTTCAGCAGCGCCTTCTTGGCACGCTGCGGCAGACCCGCGAAGGGGATGTCGGTACGGAAGCCGAGGGCGTCGGCGAGGGCTCCGACGAGCCGGCCGAAGTAGTCCCGGGTGTGGCCGTGCGACCAGGGGTGGATGGCGCCCTCGTCCAGGGACTTCTCCTCGTCGGGGACGATCAGCTCCGGGTCGACCTCCATCCGGGTGCCGATGCCGGTGCAGTCCGGGCAGGCGCCGAAGGGCGAGTTGAAGGAGAAGGAGCGGGGCTCCAACTCCTCGAAGGAGAGGTCGTCATGGGGGCAGTAGAGGTGCTCCGAGTACATCCGCTCGCGCTCGGGGTCGTCCTCCGGGAGGTCCACGAAGTCGAGGACGACCATGCCGCCGGAGAGGCCGAGGGCGGTCTCCACCGAGTCGGTGAGGCGGCGCTTGGCGCTGTCCTTGACGGTGAGGCGGTCCACCACCACCTCGATGGTGTGCTTCTCCTGCTTCTTCAACGTGGGCGGCTCGGAGAGCTGGACGGTGGCGCCGTCCACCCGGGCCCGGCTGTAGCCCTTGGTCTGGAGGTCGGAGAAGAGGTCCACGAACTCGCCCTTGCGCTCGCGCACCAGCGGCGACAGCACCTGGAAGCGGCTGCCCTCGGGCAGCTCCAGCACCTTGTCCACGATGGCCTGCGGCGACTGCCGGGCGATGGGGCGCCCGCACTCGGGACAGTGCGGCTTGCCGATCCGGGCGAAGAGCAGCCGGAGGTAGTCGTAGACCTCGGTGATGGTGCCGACGGTGGAGCGCGGATTGCGCGAGGTGGACTTCTGGTCGATGGAGACGGCGGGCGAGAGGCCCTCGATGAAGTCGACGTCGGGCTTGTCCATCTGCCCGAGGAACTGCCGCGCGTACGAGGAGAGCGACTCGACGTAGCGGCGCTGGCCCTCGGCGAAGATCGTGTCGAAGGCGAGGGAGGACTTGCCGGATCCGGACAGACCGGTGAAGACGATGAGGGAGTCGCGTGGCAGGTCGAGCGAGACGTTCCTCAGATTGTGCTCGCGCGCGCCACGGACGATGAGACGGTCGGCCACGCCGGTCCGCACCTTTCTTGAGAGAGGGAGACAAGGGCAGGGCCCCGGTCACCCACAGGCTTGAGGGGGCCGTCTTCGGCGAGCGGTGCTTTCCCGCTTGGGTGCAACCTCCGCCGCCGCCCGGTCATTCCCGGCCGGCCCGGACCCGGACTTCCAGGATGCCCGATGCCCCGGCCGAGCCTATAGCACGCACATTCGATTCAAGGGGGTCGGTCGCCACCTTCACCCGAAGGAGTGGCGGGACTATCTTCGGAGCCATGAACGATCATGTGCACGACCTCGCATCTGTACGTGACGCGACCGACCGGCTGCTGACCGCGGCCGCCCGACTGGACAACGCGGACCTGGCCGGACCGTCACGGCTGCCGGGCTGGACCCGCGGCCATGTCCTGGCCCATCTCTCCCGCAACGCGGACGCCTTGGTGAACGTCCTCGCCGGCCGCCCCATGTACGAGAGCGAAACGGCCCGGGACGAGGACATCGAGCGGGACGCCCCCCGTGGCGCGGCCGAGCAGCTCGCCGATCTGAGGGCGAGCGCGCTCCGCCTGGAGGAGCAGGCCGCACTCACCACCGACTGGTCCCGCACGGTGGAACTGCGCAACGGCATCACCGACTCGGCGTCCGGGGTGCCCTTCCGGCGGCTGATCGAGGTGGAGCTGCACCATGTCGACCTGGACGCCGGATACGAGCTGGAGGATCTGCCGGGCGCCTTCGTGGAACGGGAGACCGGCTTCCTCACCGCACGCTTCGAGGGCCACCCCGAGGTGGTGCCGGTGCGGATCACGGCGGACGGGCGGAGCTGGACCACCGGCGGCGGCGCCGGGGGCGGGACGGTCGAGGTGTCCGGGACCGCGGCCGAGGTGATGGGCTGGCTGGCCGGGCGCCGGGACGGCACCGCGCTGGCGGTGACCGGTGGCACACTGCCGCCGCTGCCGCCGCTGTAGCCCTGGGTAGGCTGGCGGCCATGACGTACAGCGGAGATGTGCGGGTCGGCGGCCCCGCGGATGTGCATGAGTTGCGGGACCTGATGATCTCCAAGGTGGCCGTCGGCCCGATGGAGAACAACGCCTATCTGCTGCGCTGCCGCGCCACCGGCGAGCAGGCGCTGATCGACGCGGCGAACGAGCCCAGGACGCTGCTCACCCTGATCGGCGAGGACGGCATCGCCTCCGTGGTCACCACCCACCGCCACCCCGACCACTGGCAGGCGCTGGCCGAGGTGGTCGCGGCGACCGGGGCGCGGACCCAGGCCGGGCGGGACGACGTCGAGGGCATCCCCGTCGCCACCGATGTGGCGCTGGCCGACGGCGACCAGGTGCGTGTGGGACGGGTGGCGCTGACGGTGCGGCATCTGGTCGGCCACACCCCGGGCTCGATCGCGCTGGTCTACGACGACCTGCACGGCCACCCCCATGTCTTCACCGGCGACTGCCTCTTCCCCGGCGGTGTGGGCCACACCTCCAAGGACCCGGTGGCCTTCGTCCGGCTGCTGGACGATGTGGAGGAGAAGATCTTCGGCCCGCTGCCGGACGAGACCTGGGTCTATCCCGGCCACGGCAAGGACACCACGCTGGGCGCGGAGCGGCCGCACCTCGGCGAGTGGCGCGAGCGCGGCTGGTGACACCGCCCGGCCCCGCGCCGACCCGCCCCGAGACGGGCGGGGCAGGCGCGGGGCACTGCGGTACGGGATGTCGCGCGGTCCGAAAGACATGCCCCCGATAGTGGCACCCGCCACTGACAATCAGCCCTGACCTGCGAAAACGCCTCCGGGGAGGCCGCCGCACCAGGGTCAGGCGGCAGCGGTGCCCGCGCCGCACAGCGTGGCGACCCGGTGCACTGCGAAGGCGTAGCCCTGGATGCCGCAGCCCGCGATGACGCCGTCGGCGCGCAGCGAGACATACGAGTGGTGCCGGAACTCCTCGCGCCGGTGCACGTTGGAAAGGTGCACCTCGATCACCGGCAGGCCGTCGCAGGTGTTCAGGGCGTCCAGGATGGCCACCGAAGTGTGGGTGTAGGCGGCCGGGTTGATGACGATCCCGGAGTGCGCCTCGCGTGCCTCGTGGATCCAGTCGATCAGCTCGCCCTCGTGGTTGGACTGGCGCAGGTCGACGGTGCCGCCGTGGACGGCCGCGGCCTCGGAGCAGAGGGCCTCGATGTCGGCGAGGGTGTCGGTGCCGTAGATCTCGGGCTGGCGCTTGCCGAGGAGGTTCAGATTGGGTCCGTTGAGGACCATCACCGGGGCGCTGGCGAAGGTGCGGGGCACGGTGCTCCTTGGGCGTTGCGGGGGCCGGGCGGCCTGGGGCGGCTGTCGGATGCCGGTCTATCACGGGGCCGGAAATCGGGTGCGACGGGCGGGCGGGCCGCCGTAGCCTCCGGGCATGGTCCAGCCGACGTTCACCCCTCCTCCCCCGGTGCGCCCCGGGGACCGGATCGCGGTCGTGTCCCTCTCCGGCGGCCTGCCCGAACTCTTCCCCGCGCCCTACGAGTTGGGGTTGCGGCGGCTGCGTTCGGTGTTCGGTCTGGAGCCGGTGGAGTACCCGTCGACGCGGCTGCTGCGCTCAACTCCCCGGCAGCGGGCGGACGATCTGCACACGGCGTTCGCGGACCCCTCGGTGGCGGCCGTCCTGGCGAGCATCGGGGGCGAGGACCAGATCACCGTACTGCCGCTGCTGGACCGGGAGTTGATCGGGGGGCATCCCAAGCGGTTCCTCGGGTACAGCGACAACACCAATCTGCTGGCCTTCCTGTGGAACACCGGGATCGTCGGGTACCACGGCGGGTCGGTGATGTGCGAGCTGGGGCGGCCGGGGGCGATGGCTCCGCTCACCGAGGAGTCGCTGCGGGCCGCGCTGTTCACCAGCGGGCCCTACGAGTTGAGGCCGCCGGAGCGGTTCGGGGAGGTGAACCGGCCCTGGGACGATCCGGCGACGTTCACTGCGGAGCCGGAGACCGGGCCGGCGCCCGGCTGGTGCTGGCACGGGCCCTGGGAGGGGCCCGGCGGTGTGGTGGAGGGGCGGACCTGGGGCGGCTGTCTGGAGGTCGTCGCCCGGCTGCTGGCGGATGGCCGGGAGATCGCCCGCGACCCGGCCGCCTACGACAACTGTGTGCTCTTCCTGGAGACTTCGGAGGAGCTGCCTTCGGCGGAGGAGGTCTTCCGGTTGCTCGGGGAGTTGGGCGAGCGGGGGCTGCTCGGGCGGTTCTCGGCGCTGCTGATGGGGCGGGCCCGGGCCTGGTCGCTGGCGGAACGGCGGGGTGCGCGGGAGCGGGAGGAGTACCGCCGGGCGCAGCGGGAGGCGGTGCTGCGGGCGCTCTCGCGGTACGCGCCGCGCCTGCCCGTCGTCTTCGGGGTGGACCTCGGGCACACCGACCCGCAACTGGTGGTGCCGTACGGGGGTGTGGTGCGGGTGGACGGGCCGGCGCGGCGGATCACCGTGCGGTACTGACGCGGGCGGTCAGGGGTTGACGGAGAGTTCCAGGTAGGCGGCGAGGAGGGCGAGGTGGACGCCGCCCTGGAGGGGGGTGGCGCGGCCGGGCACGATGCTGAGGGTGCCGACCACCACCGTCAGCACCAGCAGGACCATATGGGTGGCGCCGAGGCCGAGGGTGAGCGGTCCGGTGAGCCAGAGCGAGGCGAGAGCGACGGCGGGGATGGTCAGGCCGATGCTGGCCATGGCGGAGCCCAGGGCGAGATTGAGGCTGGTCTGCACCCGGTCCCGGCGGGCGGCGCGGACCGCGGCGATCGTCTCGGGCAGCAGCACCAGCAGGGCGATGACGACACCGACCACGGCCTGCGGCATCCCGGCCGCGTCCACCCCGGACTCGATGGTCGGGGAGACGCCCTTGGCCAGGCCGACGACGCCGATGAGGGCGAGGCTGAGCAGGCCGAGGCTGTTGAGGGCGGTGCGGCGGCTGGGCGTGTCGGCGTGGTCGTCGACGTCGATGACCTTGCCCTGCCGGGTGATCGGGAGGAAGTAGTCGCGGTGCCGCACGGTCTGGGTGGCGACGAAGAGGCCGTAGAGGGCGAGCGACGCGAGGGCGGCGAAGGTGAGTTGGGGGGTGGAGAACTCGGGGCCCGGCTTGGTGGTGGTGAAGGTCGGCAGTACCAGGCTGAGGGTGGCGAGGGTGGCGACGGTGGCGAGCGCGGCGCCGCTGCCCTCCGGGTTGAAGACGGCGACCCGGTGCCGCATGGAGGTGACGAGCAGGCTGAGTCCGAAGATGCCGTTGCAGGTGATCATCACGGCGGCGAAGACGGTGTCCCGGGCCAGGGTGGCGCTCTTGTCGCCGCCGTCCAGCATGAGCGTGACGATGAGCGCCACCTCGATGACGGTGACGGCGACGGCGAGGACGAGGGAGCCGAAGGGTTCGCCGACGCGGTGCGCGACGACCTCCGCGTGGTGCACGGCGGCCAGCACCGCACCGGCCAGGACCAGGGTCATCACGCCGACGACGAAGCCCGGCATATCGCGGCCCCAGGTGAGGACGAGCAGCACCACGGCGAGGACCGGGAGCAGGCCCGTCCAGTGCCGGGTGAGTGCGGCGAGCCTGGTGATCATGCCGCCGATCGTTCCAGACGGGGGGCGAGGGTGCACTCCGGGTGCCGGGTCCCCGTCCCACCCCGCGTCGGTCGGTTCCGGTGCGTGGTGCGGGTCGTGGGGGTGCCGGCCGTCGGGCGTGTGCTGGGTGTCGGGCGTGTGCTGGCCTTCGTACATGGGCTGGGTTCAGTGCTCCCGTCGGTCGCCGGTGGTCGCCAGGGGGTCCTCGCCGCTGCCCTCGGCCTCCGCCTCGGCCTGCCGGTGGGAGGCGACGAGGCTGGTCACGGTGGTGACGACCAGCACGGCGCAGATCACGCCCAGGGAGACCGCGGTGGAGATCTCCGGGACGGGCACGCCGGTCTCGTGCAGTGCGTGCAGCACGAGCTTGACGCCGATGAAGGCGAGGATGACGGAGAGGCCGTAGCTGAGGTGGACGAGCTTCTTGAGCAGCCCGCCGATGAGGAAGTAGAGCTGCCTGAGCCCCATCAGCGCGAAGGCGTTGGCGGTGAAGACGATGTACGGGTCCTGGGTGAGGCCGAAGATCGCGGGGATGGAGTCGAGTGCGAAGAGGACGTCGGTGGTGCCGATGGCCAGCATGACGACGAGCATCGGCGTCATCACGCGCTTGCCGTTCTGCCGGATCCACAGCCGGGTGCCGTGGTAGCGGTCGGCCACCCCGAAGCGGCGCTCGGCCGCCTTCAGCAGCCGGTTCTCCTCGAACTCCTCGTCGTCCGCGTCGGCCCTGGCCTCCTGGATCAGCTTGACTGCGGTCCAGATGAGGAAGGCGCCGAAGAGGAAGAAGACCGAGGAGAAGCGGTCGATGACGGCGGCGCCCGCGGCGATGAAGACGGCGCGCAGCACCAGCGCGATCAGCACGCCGATCAGCAGGACGCGCTGCTGGAAGCGGGCCGGCACGGCGAACTTGCCCATGATCAGGACGAAGACGAAGAGGTTGTCGACGCTCAGCGACTTCTCGGTGATGTAGCCCGCGAAGAACTCCCCGGCGGACTTGCCGGAGCCGAACAGCAGCAGGCCCGCGCCGAAGAGTCCGGCGAGCACGATCCAGACGACGGTCCAGATCGCGGCCTCCTTGAGGGAGACCTCGTGCGGTTTGCGGCCGATGAAGAAGTCGGCCCCGATGAGGAGCCCGAGGCCCACGACGGTCAGGGCCCAGAGCGTGAGAGAAACATCCATGACGCCTCCGGCAGTAGGTGTGGCAGGTCTCAGCCTGTGGCTGCCGGAGGTCTCTTCCACCCGGGGCGGGCCGATCTGGCCTGCGCTCCTCGGGCCGGCGCCCCGGGACCTTCACGGTCCGTACTGACGACTGCGCCGCAGCAGGAGTACTCCCCTCCGCCCAAAGAACAGTACAGGAAACACCAAGGAAAGGTAAAACGCTGGGTAACGGGAGGCTGCGGTATCGGTGAAGAACGGTCTGTGTTTCCGGGGGCGGGGCGGGGGCCGGTGTCAGCGGCGCCAGGCCTCGCGGGCTGCGGCGACCTGCGGCAATACGCGGTGCAGCACCTCGCTGCCGGGGGGAACCGACGGCGGCTCGAAGGTCCAGGCATGACCGACCCAGGGGTCGGCGAGATGGTCGTCGGGGACCGGGGTGAGCCGCAGCAGGGAGCGCCACAGCGGGTCGAGCAGCGGCCCGAACCCGGCGGCGTCCTCCCGGTCCGCGACCATCAGCAGATGGACGCCCACCTCGGGCCCCTCGTCCGCGAGATAACGGAGCTGGGTCACCGCCCGGTCGTCGAAGCCGTGCGGGAAGTCGTGTACCAGGAGGAGCTGCCGGGCCAGGTCCACATCGGGCGGCAGGGCGTCCCCGGCACCGCCGCGGGCCGCCATCTGCACCAGGTCCACCCGCCGGGTCAGTTGGGCGAGGGTGGTGGTGACCCCGGCGGCACCCGGCACGGGCGGCGCGGGCAGTACGCCGGAACGCAGCAGCGGGTCGAGCGCGCCGGTCGCGGTGCCCGCCGGGTCGATGACCTGGACGCCGAACTCGCCGGGCGGATGGATGGCCATCAGCCGGGCCGCGATGACCACCGCACTCTCCAGCGCGAGCCGGCGCAGCTCCCCCGGGTCCGCGACGGTGGCGGCGGAGCGGCTGGAGCGGCCGCTGTCGATCCACAGCCCGCGCTCCAGCGGCAGCCGGACCAGCATCGGGATGTGCAGGCTGCCGCTCTCCGCCAGGGTCAGATCGCCCAGCCGCATCGCCATCGGCGGGTCCACGGGCACCCGGTAGCCCTGCCAGACCGGGTTGTCCCAGCGGGCGTAGGCCGGGGGCAGGGCCGGCTCGACCACCTCGGACTCGGCGACCAGCCGGGCGACTTCGCGGTCCAGCACCCCGGCGGCCTGGCGGACCAGGTCGCCGTGGCGGCGTCTCGCCTCGGCACGGGCCGCGTCGGCGGCGCCGCCGATCCGGGCCCGCGGGTCGGACAGCGCGCGGTCCAGCTCCTGCTCCTGGCGGGACTCGGCGAAGTCGACCGCGCTGCGGTAGGCGGCGACCGCCCGGGCCAGGTCCTCGAACATGCCCCAGACCTGGTTGTACAGCCGCTCGTCCATGCTCCAGCCGGTGGCGTCCCCGGCGACCGGGACCGCGGGCTGCCCGGGGGCGGCGGGCGGCGCCTCGGGCACGGGCGGCGGCGGGGCGGTGGTACTGCGCCCGGGGTGGGTGTAGTCGATCCGCCCAGTGGACGCCGCACCGCCACGGGGCGAACCGGTGGGTGCCGCACCGGAGTTGGGCGAGCCAGCGGTCGGCGTGCCCGAGCTGGGCGCACCGGCGTGGGGCGAACCGGTGGTCGGCGCACCGGAGTTGGGGGTGCCGGAGTCGGGTCTGCCCGTGGTCGGTGGACCGGTGGTCGGCGGGACGGAGTTGGGGGTGCCGGCGGTTGGGGCTCCGGCCGGGACCGAGCGGGACAGGCCCTGGGCCACGGCCTCGTGCACCGCGGTGGACAGGGCGGCCGGCTCCGGAAGCTGCTGGTCGGCGAAGAGGGCGGCCAGACCGCCCGCGTAGCCCTGGCCGACGGCCCGTACCTTCCAGGTGGCCTGGCGGCGGTAGATCTCCAGGGACACCACCGCGGACTCGCTGTCCAGACCGGTCAGGGTGAAGCCGGCGACCAGAGTGCCGTCGGTGCCGGTCAGCGAGACGAACGGGGCCGGCATCGCGCCGAACCGGGCCGGCCCGCCGGTGCCTTCGGGCAGCGCCAGCAGCACGCTGATGCGGTGCACCGATTCGGGCATCGCCTCCAGGTCCACGGCGACCCGGTGCTCCTTGGCGGCCTGCCGGGACACCTCGATGCCCGGGAGTACCGGCGCTCCGGGATGGGCCACGGACTGCGCGCCGCCCACCCGGCCCGCCGCGTCGCCCAGGGTGGCCGCGACCGCCACCGGACCGCCGGCCGAGACCCGTATCTCCAACCGGGTCAGCTCCAGAGGGTGGTTCTCTCCCCTGACCAGCTCGGCCGCCATCGCCCCTGCCCCCTTGTCCGGCCGCGCCCCGCGGTCCGATGTCTCGTCCAGCGGCGGACGGGCCGCCGCACTCGCCCCGTACCGCCGTGCCGGGCACAGCGGTACGGGGTCGTGGTCACAGCGCCGGCAGGATCGCCGGCATCAGGTCCTGGAAGGTGCGCCCATTGGCCTGGGTGCCGAGGGCGGTCATCTGCCAGCCGCCGCCCGCACGGTGGACCTTCGCCATGATCTGGGCGGTGTACTGGCCGCCGCCGTCCAGCGTGTACCGGGCCAGCTCCTGGCCGTTGGTCTCGTCGACCAGGCGGCAGAAGGCGTTCTGCACCTCCTGGAAGGTCTGCCCGGTGAAGGAGTTCACCGTGAAGACGATCTGGTCGATGTGGACCGGGACGCGCTGGAGATCCACCAGGATCGACTCGTCGTCCCCGCCCTGGCCGGCGCCGCCGACCAGGTTGTCCCCGGTGTGCCGGACGGAGCCGTCGTCGCTCACCAGGTGCTGGAAGAAGACCACGTCCACCGGCTGCTTGTCGGCGAAGAGGACGGCCGAGGCGTCCAGGTCGATCTCCCGGGTGCGGGAGCCGAACAGCCCGCGCCGCGGCGCCGCCTGCCAGCCGAGCCCCATGCGCACCGCGGTCAGCGTGCCCCCGTCGTTCTTCTGCAGACTGATGGCCTGGCCCTTGGACAGGTTGACCGTCACGTGCCGTCCCCTCTCGAACGTTCCCCTGTGCCGTGCTGTGCACGGCTTGACGGAAACCCTAGTCAGCGGCACTGACAACGCCGCCCCCGGTCCCCGTTTTGTGTCGCTCTTGCAACACTGCCGACCTGCGCGCCTGCGTGATCAGGCCAGACCCGCCTCGCGCATCTGCCGAAGCTCCTTCTTCATCTCCGAGATCTCGTCCCGCAGCCGGGCCGCGATCTCGAACTGCAGATCCCCGGCGGCCGCCCGCATCCGGTCCGTCAACTCCTCGATCTGCTCGGACAGTTCGGCCGCGGGACGGTCGGTGGGGGTGCTCGCCGCGGCCTTGGCCCGGGTGCCCTTGCCCGCCGGCTTGCCGTCCGCGGCGCCGAGCGAGGGGACCGGGGCCTTGGCGCCCTTGCCGTCCTTGCCCTTGCGGTAGCCGGTGCCGAGCAACTGCTCGGTGTCGACCTCCTCGCGGGCGATGGTCGCCACGATGTCGTTGATCTTCTTGCGCAGCGGCTGCGGATCGATACCCCGCTCGGTGTTGTACGCGAGCTGCTTCTCCCGGCGGCGGTTGGTCTCGTCGATGGCCTTCTCCATCGCCGGGGTGATCTTGTCCGCGTACATATGGACCTGGCCGGAGACATTGCGGGCGGCGCGGCCGATGGTCTGGATCAGGGAGGTGCCGGAGCGCAGGAAGCCCTCCTTGTCCGCGTCGAGGATCGCCACCAGCGAGACCTCGGGCAGGTCGAGGCCCTCCCGGAGGAGGTTGATGCCGACCAGTACGTCGAACTCGCCGACGCGCAGCTCCCGCAGCAGCTCGACCCGGCGCAGCGTGTCCACGTCGCTGTGCAAGTACCGGACCTGGATGCCGAGTTCGAGGAAGTACTCGGTGAGGTCCTCGGCCATCTTCTTGGTGAGGGTGGTGACGAGTACCCTCTCGTCCTTCTCCGTGCGGGTGCGGATCTCGTGCACCAGGTCGTCGATCTGGCCCTCGGTGGGCTTGACCACGACCTCCGGGTCGACCAGGCCGGTGGGGCGGATGATCTGCTCCACGAAGCCGTCGGACCGGGACAGCTCGTAGTTCCCCGGGGTGGCCGACAGATACACCGCCTGGCCGATGCGCTGCTGGAACTCCTCCCATTTCAGCGGGCGGTTGTCCAGCGCGGAGGGCAGCCGGAAGCCGTGGTCGACCAGGGTCCGCTTACGGGAGGCGTCGCCCTCGTACATGGCGCCGATCTGCGGGACGGTGACATGCGACTCGTCGATGACGAGGAGGAAGTCGTCCGGGAAGTAGTCGAGCAGGGTGTGCGGGGGGCTGCCGGGCTCGCGGCCGTCGAAGTGCATCGAGTAGTTCTCCACGCCGGAGCAGGAGCCGATCTGGCGGAGCATCTCGATGTCGTAGGTGGTGCGCATCCGCAGCCGCTGCGCCTCCAGCAGCTTGCCCTGCTTCTCCAACTCGGTGAGGCGCTCGCCCAGTTCCCTCTCGATGTCGTTGACCGCGCGCTCCATGCGCTCGGGTCCTGCCACATAGTGCGTGGCGGGGAAGACATGCACCCGCTGGTCGTCGCTGATGACCTCGCCGGTGAGCGGGTGCAGGGTGGACAGCGCCTCGATCTCGTCGCCGAACATCTCGATCCGGACGGCCAGTTCCTCGTAGACCGGGAAGATCTCGATGGTGTCGCCGCGGACGCGGAAGGTGCCGCGGACGAAGGAGAGGTCGTTGCGGGTGTACTGGATGTCCACGAAGCGGCGGAGCAGTTCGTCCCGGTCGATCTCGTCGCCGATCTTCAGCGACACCATGCGGTCCACGTACTCCTGCGGGGTGCCCAGGCCGTAGATGCAGGAGACGGAGGCGACCACGACCACGTCACGGCGGGTGAGCAGGGAGTTGGTCGCGGAGTGGCGCAGGCGCTCGACCTCCTCGTTGATGGAGGAGTCCTTCTCGATGTAGGTGTCCGACTGCGGGACGTACGCCTCGGGCTGGTAGTAGTCGTAGTACGAGACGAAGTACTCGACCGCGTTGTTCGGCAGGAGCTCGCGGAACTCGTTGGCGAGCTGGGCGGCGAGGGTCTTGTTCGGCGCCATGACGAGGGTGGGGCGCTGGAGCTTCTCGATCATCCAGGCCGTGGTGGCGGACTTGCCGGTGCCGGTGGCGCCGAGCAGGACGACGTCCTTCTCCCCCGCCCGCACCCGGCGGTCCAGCTCCTCGATGGCCGTCGGCTGGTCACCGCTCGGCTGGTACGGGCTGACGACCTCGAAAGGCCGGGCGCCTTCACTTCGGAGCTCTTCGATGTTCGATACGGGCATGGTTCCACCGTACGACCCGCCACTGACAACGCCGTCCGGTCAGGGTGCGGAGCGGGACGGCTCCGGTGCGGGGACACCGCTCGGCACCTGCCCGCCGGTCCCCCGCTGAGTGGGCACCGCGGCCGCGGCACCGCCCCTGGGCAGCAGGTCCGCGCGGTCCCCACGGGCGGCGGGTGCCGGGATGCCTGCGGGCTCCGGGCGGCGCCGGCGGCCGGCCACCAGGAACGGGTCGCAGAGCACCACCACACCCGCGAGCAGGAGCAGGATGGCCGGCCCGATCAGCAGCGGGGCGAGCGTCCTGGCCGGTGAGTCGGCGACCGTGCCGTGCGCCGGGTGGGCCAGCTTGACGTGCATCGCGGCCATGCCCACGTAGTGCATCCCGACCACCGCGGAGCCCATGATCACGCTGGCGCCGAGGCTCCACAGCAGCCCGCCCCCGCGGACCGCGGCCCAGAGCGCGCCGACCGAGGCGACCACCGCGATGGCCACGGAGGCGGTCACGGTGAGCGTGTTGTACTCGACCAGGCCGTCCAGCCGCATCCCGGCCATGCCGAGGTAGTGCATGGAGGCGATGCCGAGGCCGGTGATGGTGCCGCCGGTGAGCAGGGAGCGCCCGGTGAGGCCCTGGTAGCCGACGACGAAGACGCCCGCGCCGACCATCAGCACGGCGGCGCCGAGGCTGGCGTAGATCACGGCCGTGCTGTAGCCCAGGGCGGCGTGCTCGATGGTGAAGCCCATCATGGCGACGAAATGCGTGGTCCAGACGCCGGAGCCGATGGCCGCGGAGGCGAGGGCCAGCCAGCCCGCCCGCCAGGGCCGTACCGTGCTGAGGGATCTGGTGACGCAGCGCAGTCCGAGCGCCCCTCCCAGACATGCCATCACAAACGCCACCACCGGCGTGACGAGACCGTAGCTGAAGCCGTTGGTCGTGGCTTCCATCCGCGGCTGCCCTCCCACCTGTCGTCCCCCCGCCGTCCCTCCGGCCGGGAATCCGCCGCCCCGTGCGACGGGCCGTGACCACTGGGGTCGAGGCCGAGGGTATGGCCGGTACCGGGCCATGCGAACGATGTTCCGGCAAAGGATTCCGCCCCATCACATTGCGCGTCAACCGTGGTCGTCCGTCCCCCTCCCTTCACTCTCCGGCCACGCTTCACCAGGACAGGGGTCACTTTCTGCTGGGAGGCTCTGACTGAAAGTGATGTAGGGCGACGGCCGTCCGGCGCTCGCGCCCCGGCCCGCGCCCCCGGCTCACGACGCAAGGAGTCCCTGTGCACCCACGCGCCGCCACCGCTCTCACCGCCGTCCTCGTCGCCGCCTGCACGCTGGTACTGCCCGCGTCCTCGGCCCGCGCGGTGCGGACCCCCGTGGTGGTGGCGCACCGCGGGGCCTCCGCCGAGGCCCCGGAGAACACCCTGCCCGCCCTGGACCGGGCCCATGAGCTGGGCATCGACTGGGTGGAGACCGATGTGCAGCGCACCCGGGACGGCCGCCTGGTGGTGATCCACGACACCGATCTGCGGCGCACCACCGACGCCGAGCAGCGCTATCCGCAGCGGGCGCCGTGGCGCGTCGGGGACTTCACCGCGGCGGAGATCGCGGGCCTGGACGCGGGGAGTTGGAAGGCGCCGGGCTTCGCCGGTACCCGGGTGCCGACGCTGGCGCAGTGGCTGCGGCGGGTGGCGGCACACCACCAGAACCTGCTGCTGGAGTTCAAGGCGCCCGAACTGTACCCGGGCATCGAGCGGCAGATCCTGGACGAACTGGGGCGGGAGGGCTGGCTGAGTCCGGGCCGGGTGGCGCACCGGCTGGTGGTGCAGAGCTTCAACGCGGACAGTATGCGTACCGTGCACGGACTCCGCCCCGATCTGCGCACCGCCTTCCTGGGCGCCCCGTCCGAGGACCGGCTGCCGGGCTACGCCGCCTTCTGCGACCAGATCAACCCGAGCCGTACCGCGCTCTCCGCCGACTATGTGCGGGCGGTGCACGGGCAGCGCGGTCCGCACGGGCGGCGGCTCCAGCTCTTCGTGTGGACGGTGGACGACGCGGCGGCGGCCCGCAAGGCGACCGGGGACGGGGTGGACGGGATCATCTCCAACCGCCCCGATGTGGTGCGCGGCGCCCTCGGCGGCTACGGCGCCCCGGGCCCCGCGGGCTCGGCCGCCCCGGCGGTGGCCGCCCGGTAGGAGGGGCTGACCGGCTGTCCGGGGGCGTTGTCAGTGGCGGCGTCTACGGTGGTCCGCATGAGTAGCGAAGGGCTTGCGGAGCGGTCGGCGGTGGGATGGACGGTGCTGGACACCCCCATCGGCCCGCTGCTGCTCGCCGCCACCGGCACGGGTCTCGTCCAGGTCGCCTTCCACGCCGAGGAGCCGATACGCCGGGCCGCGGTGGAGCGGCTCGGCGAACGCCTCGGCACCGAGCCGGTACGCGATCCCGGTACGGAGCCGCTGGCCGGGGCGATACGCCAGACCGAGGAGTATCTCGCGGGCCGCAGACGGGAGTTCGAGCTGCCGCTGGACTGGTCCCTGACCACCGGCTTCAACCGCCGGGTGCTGCAAGAGCTGTCCACCGGCGTCCCCTTCGGCACGCTCGTCGGGTACGGCGAGCTGGCGGCGCGGGTGGGGCAGCCGGAGGCCGCGCAGGCGGTGGGCGCGGCGATGGGCGCCAATCCGCTGCCGGTGGTGGTGCCCTGCCACCGGGTGGTGGAGAGCGGCGGCGGGATGGGCGGTTTCGGCGGGGGTCTGGAGACGAAGCGGCGGCTGCTCGCCCTGGAGGGAGTGCTGCCCGAGCCGCTGTTCTGACCGGGCACCGGATCGGGCCTGATCAGGTCAGGGGGTGGGCGCCGGGTCGTAGTGGCGGGCTTCGACGATATTGCCGTCGGGGTCGGCGAAGTAGAAGCTGCGGACGGCGTTCCCGCGGGCACCGAAGGAGTCCTCCGAGACGGCGGAGATGGCCGTTCCGGATTCTGCGAGCCGGGCCAGCAGGGCGTCGAAACCGGCCCCGGTCAGGGCCACGCAGAAGTGGTTGACGGGGTGCCCGGCGCTGGCTGCGGCGCCGGGCAGCATGGTCATCCGGGGTGCCATCGAGCGGGGCATCAGATCGATGATGGTCTCCTCGGTCAGCCGGACGGAGGGGAAGGGCACCGTGCGGTCGATGTACTCGGCCAGCCTCAGCGGGAGGAGGTTCAGCGTGCGCTCGTAGAACGCGGCGGAGGCGACCGGGTCCTCGACCCAGAGGACGAGATGATCGAAGCGTGCCGAATGGTCGGTCATGTGCCAAGGCTGCGGCCACCGGGCGGGGACCGCAAGGCACTGGCGCGGGGCGGCGCCGCCCCGCGTCCGCCCGGACGGGCCGGGCGGGTCAGGGCTTGCGGCCCCAGGCGGAGATCAGCGGTGCGGTCGCCAGGTCCATGTCGCCCTGGGCGACATTGGCCAGATGGCGGTCGATCTCCTCGTCGCTGGCGAGCCCCGCGGCGACCAGGCGGTCCCGTACCTGGCCGATGGTGGCCGTCTCCAGGGCGGTGCAGGCGGCGGAGGCGAGCGGGAAGTAGCCGTCGGCCTCCACCTGGACCAGGCCGCTGGAGCGCAGCAGCCGGGGCAGGGTGCGGCCGTAGGCGAGATCCGCGCCGCGTTCGGCGAGCAGTGAACGGAAGCCGGTGCGCAGCCGGTTGGCGAGCTGCTGTGCGGGGCCGGACTCGTCGGGGCAGGCCAGCGGCTGGAGGGCGGGGTCGGCGTCCTCTATGAGAAGCCGGCCGCCGGGCCGCAGGGATTTGACCATGGAGGCGAGTGCCTGTTCCCGCTCCGGCACATGGACCAGGACGAGGCGGGCGTGGACCAGGTCGAAGCCCTGGCCGGGTGGCGGGTCGGCGGCGACGTCGTGCTGGAGCAGTTCGACCGGCGGGCGGGCGGTCGAGGCGGCCCAGGTGAGGTCGATGTCGGTGGCGAGGACATGGCCGGTGGGGCCGACGGTGCGGGCCAGCCGGTTCACCACGGAGGTCCCGCCCGCGCCGACCTCCCAGCACCGCCAGCCGGGCCCCACGCCCAGGCGCTCCAGATGCCGGAAGGTGAACGGGTCGAAGAGTTCGGTGAAGGCGTCGAAGCGGCGCCCCGCCTCGGTGCGTCGGTTGTCGAGAAGGTAGCCGTCGAGGTGGGTCATATCTGCATGGTGGCACCGGCCGCCCGACGGTGCGGCGCCCGGCCGGGCACCCGGAGCACCCCTGTCACCCTCCGGGTCGCCCGCCCCGCTGCGCCGCGCTCACGCCTCGGTGCAGGTGGGCGGTCCGGACCAGGCGGGGCGTCTCGGGTCGTCGGCGCGCACCAGTACGTCGGCGGTGGTGGCGGGGGCGGTCTCCCGGTCGTAGCGGTGGAAGGCGGGCAGGGTCCACTGCTCGGCCTCGGGGGTGCGGCGGGCGAGGGCGGGCGGGGTGAGGGCGAGATGGACGGTGAGGTCGAAGGGGAACCAGTGGTGCAGCAGCAGCGGCCCGTGCAGCAGCAGCACACCGCCGGGGGCGAGCGGGACGTGGGCGCTGCGGGTGGCACGGTCCGCGACCGGGTCCCACAGGTCAGGCAGCACCCGCCCGCTGCCGCCCGGCTCCAGCGGCCCGAAGACCTCCCGCCACAGCGCCCCGGTGTCGTACCAGTCGCCGTAGTACGAGTCGGGGTCGCGGTGGCCGTGTTCGAGGCGGAGGGAGGCGGGGCGCAGGAAGTCGTCGGCGGCGATGGTCAGTACGGGCAGGCCGCGGGTGCGCAGGGCGTCCGCGAGGCGGGCGGCGAGTGCGGCGGGGCCGGCGGCGGGCGCCCCGTCGAGGGCGACCTTCGGCCAGGGGCTGCCGTCGGCGGGCCGCAGCTCGCGCAGGTGGTCGGCGAGTGCTTCGCCGAGCCGCTCCCAGGTGATCGCTTCGAGTCGCATCCCGCCCATCATGCCGCGCCCGCGCCGGGCGGGGCCGGCGGAGCCCGGTAAGTCGGCGGCGGGCGGCGGCCGTTGGTGGTGGGTCAGGAGAGCAGGAAATCGGCCTCGCCGGACTTGGCGCCGTGGATGAACGCGCGGATCTCACCGGGGGTGTAGATCAGGGCGGGCCCGTCGGGGTCGGCGGACTGGCGTACCGCGATCCGGCCGTCGGCGAGTTTCATGGCCTCGACGCAGTTGCCGCCGTTGCCCCCGCTCCACGGCTTGTGCCAGCCGGCGGTGCCCAGTTCGCGTGCGGGCATACCGTTGTATATCCGGGGGTCCATTCACAGCTCCTTGCGGAGATCGCGCAGGATCTCCTTCGTGCGATGTGCTGTGGCGGCGTGGGCCGCCATGCGGTCCATGACCTCAAGATGGGTGGCCACCTCGGCGCGCGCGTCGAGGTAGACGGCACCGGTCAGGTACTCGCTGTAGACCATGTCCGGCAGTTCCGGCATGGGGAAGCGGAAGAGGACGAACGGGCCGTAGGTGCCGGGGTGCGGTCCGGAGGCGAACGGCGAGACCTGGACGGTCACATGGGGGAGCTCCCCCATCTCCAGTAGGTGGTCGATCTGCGCCCGCATCAGCGCCGTGTCGCCGACCGGCCGCCGCAGCACCGTCTCGTCCATGACCACCCACAGCCGGGGGGAGTCCGCGCGGTGCAGCAGTTCCTGCCGCTGCAACCGCAGCGCGACATGGCCCTCGATGTCCTCGGGCCGGGTCTGGCCGACGGCGCCGGACCGCATCACGTCGCGTGCGTAGGCCTCGGTCTGGAGCAGGCCGGGGACGAAGTGCGGTTCGTAGGAGCGGATGAGGCTCGCGGCGCCCTCCAGGCTGACGTGCATGGAGAACCAGTTGGGGAGGATGTCGTGGAAGCGCTGCCACCAGCCGGGCTTGTTGGCCTCCTCGGCGAGGGAGACAAAGGCTTCGGTCTCCTCCTCGTCCACCCCGTAGGCGGACAGCAGGAGTTGGAGGTAGGGGATCTTGAGGGTGACCTCGGCCATCTCCATCCGGCGGACGGTGGCGGGGGCGACGCGCAGGACCTTCGCGGCCTCCTCGCGTTTGAGGCCGGCGGCCTCCCGCAGGTCCTGGAGGCGGCGCCCGAGGACGACCTGGCCGACGGTCGGTGCGGAGCGCGGTTCGCTCACGTCCCATCTCCTCCAGATCCCGGGCACACCGTGCCGGACGGCACGAAAGCAGGCCAATTGGGCCCGCACAGCGAGCTGTTGCCAGCAGTGTGCCACGGGCCCCGGCCCTCAGTCAGTGCACTCTGCATTTTTCAGAGTGCCACTTGCCAAGTGTTGGCGGCGAGGCGATAGTGGCAGGCGTGAATCCGTCTCCGCCGTTAGGAACAGGCGCCCTAGAGGCCGGCGGTACGGGTACGGCGACCGGGGCGGGCCCCGATGTGGCCGGCCCCCGCCGCTACCGCTTCGAGCTGGCCGCACACCCCGGTTCGGCCGCGCTGGCCCGGCGGACCACCCGGACGCGGCTCAGCTCCTGGGCGGTCTCCGGCGCCACCTGCGAATCGGCGGAACTGGTCGTCTCGGAGCTGGTCACCAACGCCCTGGTGCACACCGGCTCCCGGTCCATCGTCTGCGAACTCCAGGACGGGGACGGGCGGGTGCGGATAGCGGTCCGCGACGAGGGCCGCGCACACGGTGACCCGCGCCCCTGCCGGGCGGACGAGGAAGAGGAGTACGGCCGCGGGCTGCTGCTGGTGGCCGCGGTGTGCAGCGCCTGGGGTGCCGACGACAGCGGCGCCGGGCTGCTGGTCTGGGCGGAGCTGCCGTACGACGGTGTGCCGGAGCCGGACTGCCCGGCGGTCCCGGAGCAACCGTGCCCGCCCCACGCCGAGCGGATCTTCCCGGAACCGGAATCGGGACCGGGGCCTGCACAAGGACGGGAATCGGGACCGGAATCGGAGGGCAGCGGGCCGGGAACGGAGGCCGGATGGCTGTGACCGCACTGCGGCGTCCGCTCGGCCTGAACTCGCTGGTCATGCTGGACCGCCGCCGCCGCAGGCCGACCGCTACCCCGGCCCGGCTCGCGGTACCGCACGGGATGAAGGCACCGCTGGGCTGCGACGCGGTCGCGGTCCCGGCCGCGTTCGGCCGCCGGATGCTGGACCGGCTGCCGCGAGTGGGCTGCGTCTACGGCGACGGGGCGCATATGTGGTGGCTGGTCCCCTCCGACTCGGACGTCGCCATGGAGTGGCCCGCGCCCGCGCACTACACCTCGGGCACCCTGGTCCCGGACGCCCGCCGCTCCCCCGGGCTGATCCACCGGCCGACGGGCAGCGTGCCGTACACACCGCCGATCCCGCTCTATCTCGTCCTGTGCGGGATGACCGGGGCCCGCCCCTGCTGGGCGCGCCCCGTCCACTCCTGACCACGACCGGCGCCGCCGTCCCGCACCCGTCATCAGCCCCGTACTCGCCTCAGTCCTCGTACTCGTCGTGGTAGCGGACCCGCGGGCTGCCGGCCGGGGCGCCGAGGGCTGAGGAGCGGCCGGACGGTTTCTCCCACTCCTCCTGCCTGCCGAGCGCCGTCAGGTCGAGGAGGTTGCTGGTGAAGCTCAGCCCGTCCAGGCCGCGGGCGAAGGCCGAGTAGGTGTGGAAGACCCGGCCGCCGTCCCGCAGAAAGCAGCTCACCCCCGGCAGGTCGAAGGGCTGCCCGTCGGCCGGCGCCTCGATGGGCGCGTAGTTGTACGACATGGGGGCGATCGCGGCGTCGAAGGAGGCATGGAAGTCGTAGTTGAAGTCGCTGCCGTACGACGAGTACCAGGGCACCGTCCAGCCCATGCGGGCCTTGAACGGCAGGATGCGGGTGAAGGGGGCACGGGAGACGGCGGCCAGGGTGGTGCCGCGGGCCCGGAGGTGGGCGAGGTGCCCGATCTGGTCCAGGAAGGCGGAGCAGCTACGGCAGCCGGTCTCCCACTCGGGGGCGAACATGAAGTGGTAGACGATGAGTTGGGGCCGCCCCTCGAAGAGGTCGAGCAGCCTCGCGGGGCCGTCGGCGCCCTCCAGGTCGTACTCCTTGGTGATCTCCACCATGGGCAGTTCGCGCCGTGCGGTGTTGAGTTCGTCGCGGGCGCTGGTGGCCGCCTTCTCCGCGGCCAGCAACTCCCTGCGGGCGGCCAGCCACTCCTCACGGGTGACGATCTGCGGAAGCGACATGTTTCCTCCGGTGCTCGGGCGTGGACTGCCTGCCAAGGGGTTGGACCGCCGGGCGCGCCGGAACTCATCGGTGGCGCCCGGGAGTTGGGGCAGTGGTACGCGCGTCAGAAGGTGACCGGTAGCGCGGTCAGTCCGCGGGCCCGGAGTGAGCGGCGGTGCGCGGGGCCCTCCGGCGGCAGGTCGAGGGCGAGCCGTGGGAAGCGCTCCACCAGTGCCTCCAGCGCGATCCGGGTCTCCAGCCGGGCGAGCGGGGCGCCCACACAGTGGTGGATGCCGCGGCCCAGCGCCAGATGGCCCGAGGTGTCCCGCCCGGGGTCGAAGCGGTCCGGTTCCGTGAAGCGCTCCGGGTCGCGGTGGGCGGAACCCAGGGACAGCAGCACGGTCTCCCCGGCCGGCACGGTGACCGCACCGACGCCGACCTCGGTACGGGTGAAGCGGCGGATGGCGAGGAGCGCGGGCCCGTCGAAGCGCAGCGCCTCCTCCACCGCGGCGGCGTACCGCTCGGGGCCGCCACCGCGCAGGGCGTCCAGGGCGCCGGGGGTGTCCAGCAGGGCGAGTACGGCGTTCCCGATGAGCTGCACGGTGTTCTCGTAGCCGGCGACGAGGATGAGGAAGGCGAGCGACATCAGCTCGTCCTCGCTGAGCCGGTCGCCCTCCTCGCGGACGGCGATCAGCGCGGACAGCAGGTCCTCGCCCGGTTCGCGCCGCTTCTCGGCGAGGAGCGCGGTGAAGAAGGCGTGCATCGCGCCGACCGCGTTCCGGGCCGCCCCGGGGTCGGCCGGGTCCGGGGCGACCAGTGCGTCCGTCCACTCCCGGAAGTCCCTGCGGTGCCCCTCGGGTACGCCGAGCAGATCGCAGATGACGGTGATGGGCAGCGGCGCGGCATAGGCGTCGACCAACTCGGCCCGCCCCAACGGCTCGATGGCGTCGAGCAGTTGGTCCGCGGTGTGCCGGATCGGGGCGGCCAGTTCCTCGGTACGGCGGGCGGTGAAGGCGCGGACGACGAGCCGGCGGATACGGGTGTGGTCGGGCGGGTCCATGTTGAGCAGGTTGGCTTCGAGCGCCGGGGGCAGCCCGAAGCCGTGGTACGAGCCGGGCCGCGCATGTCGTTTGTCGAGCGAGAGCCGCTGGTCGGCGAGGAGTTCGCGGACATCGGCGTACCGCGTGACCAGCCAGGCGGGACGCCCGTCGGTACCGGCGATGCGGTGCACGGGCGCGGTGCCGCGCAGCCGTGCGTAGGTGCGGTACGGGTCGTCGAGCAGGCCCTCGGCCGGATCGGTGGGGGTGGTCATGGGGGTCAGGTTAGGCAGTCTGCGGCGGTCAGGCGGGATGAGTGAGGATGGAGGCCGGATTTCGTCGCAGCTCGGCTTTTGTCATAGCTCGGCTTTGTCATAGCTGGGCTTTTGCCATGGCTCGGCGCCGGTCGACGTGACAGCAGGGAGAGTTCACAGGTATGGCGTTCATCCACCGCACCACCATGGAGCCCGGCAAACTGGAGCTGCTGGCGGGCTGGTTGCCCTCGCGGAGTTGGTACCGGGGTGCGGGCGCGCCCGAGTTGGCGAAGGCGGGCGGTTTCCGGCTGGACGATCCGCGGGGCGAGGTCGGTGTCGAGTTCATGGTGGTGACGGACGGCGCGGACGGCGGCGGCCCCGTCACCTATCTGGTGCCGCTCACCTACCGGGGCGCCCCGCTGGAGGGTGCCGCGGAGGCGCTGGTCGGGACGTCGGAGCACGGTGTGCTGGGGCGGCGTTGGGTGTATGACGGCTGCCAGGACCCGGTGCTGGTGGCCGAGTTGGCCGCGCTGGTGGAGGGGCGGGCGGAGCCGCAGGCGCAGGGCGAGAGCGACACCCCCGACCGGGACATCGTCCGCTCCTTCTCGGGTACGCCGACGCCCTCGGGTGCCGTGGTGCCGGGTGCGGCGGCCGACGGGACAGACGGTACCGAAGTGCCGTTGCCCGGCGGGGAGTTGAGGCTGCACCGGGTGCTGACCCCGGCGTCCGACGGTGCCGGTACCCCGCCCGAGGGCGCCCTCGGCCATGTCGCGGGCCACTGGCGACTGCCCGACGGCACCCCGGTACGGGGCCTGTTCGCGACGGTCCACCCGGCACGTTCCGGGGCGTGAGGGCGTACAGGGTGGAGCGGGGCGTGGATGAGGTGGGCGGGGACGCGGGCGATGGGTGGCCGGATCGGGTCGGGGAGACCTCGCTGAGCATCCGGGTACCGGCGGCCGATCCCCTGGTGCGTACCGGTTCCACCGGGCATGTCACGGTGCTCTACCCCTTTCTGCACCACTCCCTCATCGACCGCCCGGCCCAGGCCGCGCTCGCCGAACTCCTCGCCGGACAGCGGGAGTTCACCCTGGGCTTCAGGGAGTTCGGACGCTGGCCCGGAGTGCTCTACCTGGCGCCGGAACTGGCGGACCCGGTACGGGCGCTGACCAAGGCGGTACGGGAGCGGTGGCCGGCCGCGGTGCCGTACCGGGGGATCTTCGGGGAGGGGCTCGATCCGCATCTGACGCTGGCCGTCCACGACGCGCCGGGCACCCCGCCCGGCGTCCACGACGCGCTGGAGGCGGCGGCCCGGCCCGCGCTTCCGCTGTCGGTGCGGGTGCGCGAGGTGCAGTTGGCGGTCTTCGACGGGGCGGGGTGGCGGGAAGCGGCCTCGTACCGGCTGGGGGTCTGAGGTCCGCCGAAGAGCGGCCAACTCCCCCCTCCCCACCTGCCGTTCATCGCCCGCCTGGTCCGTAGCCGTTGTCCGCAGCCGCCCGTACCAGGAGAATGCGCATGACAACTGCACACCCCCTACGGACCGAAGAGGACCCCCCACATGAACAAGCCTCTCCTCTGTGCGCTCAGCTCGGTACTGATCCTGGGCGCGGGCGCCGCCCCCGCGGTGGCCGGCCCCCACCACGACCGCGGCCACGGCAAGCACCACCACTCCCAGGACGTCGACTTCAGCGGCACGGTGGCACTCAGCAACTGCTCCGGCTCCGTGGTCCGGATGCCCGACTCGCAGCCCACCGACCCCGCCCTGGTGCTGTCCAACGGGCACTGCCTGGAGAGCGGGATGCCGGGCGCCGGCGAGGTCCTCACCGACCAGCCGTCCGACCGCAGCTTCACCCTGCTGGACGCCGCCGGCAAGGACCTCGGCACCGTCCAGGCGGACAAGCTCGCCTACGCCACCATGACCGACACCGATGTCTCCCTGTACCAACTCACCAGCACCTACCAGGAGATAGCCGACCAGTACGGCATCGAGCCGCTGAACGTGTCCGACCAGCACCCGAAGGAGTCCACCGCGATCAGTGTGGTCTCCGGGTACTGGAAGAAGATCTACAGCTGCGACGTCGACGCCTTCGTCCATGAACTCAAGGAAGGCGACTGGACGTTCAAGGACTCGGTGCGCTACACCTCCGCCTGCGACACCATCGGCGGCACCTCCGGCTCCCCCGTCGTCGACTCCGCCACCCGGGAGGTCGTCGCGGTGAACAACACCGGCAACGAGGACGGTGAGGAGTGCACCATGAACAACCCCTGCGAGGTCGACGAGAACGGCGAGGTCACCGTCCACCAGGGCATCAACTACGCCCAGCAGACGTACCTCATCCCCGCCTGCATCGGCGCCGGCAACAAGCTCGACCTGGAAGCCGAGGGCTGCACCCTGCCCAAGCCGTAAGGGCTAGAGAACTCTGAGGAGCCGGCGGGCGGCGGTCAGCGCGCCCGCCAGCTCCTCGGGGCGCGGACCCAGCCCGTCCAGCAGGGCGTCCACCGCCCGCAGCCCGGCCCGGTCCAGCAGCGTCTTCTCGTTGGTGACCCACTCACCGCGAGCGGCCAACTCCGCGTGAGCCGCCTGCATCGCGGCGGTGGCCAGCGCCCCGGCCACCTCGGTACGCCGCCCGTACGGGGCGTGGTGGGCCTCCGCGTAGTGCAGGGTGAGCGCGGCCCGGCCCCGCCACTCGGTCTCCGCGCTCCGGCGCAACGGCTCCGGATAGCCGTCCGGGTGGGGCAGCCGGCCGCGCAGGGTGCGATTGACGGCCAGCTCGGCCACCACCAGATAGCTGGGGATGCCGGCCAGATGGAACATCAGCGGCTCCCAGTGGAACCGCCCCGCCCGCGCCTCGGCCAACTCGTGCTCCACCACGTCCAGATCGCGGTAGTGCACATCGGTACGCCGCCCGTCGACGGTGAGCCAGGCACCGCCGTTGAAGACACCGCCACCCCACTCCCCCACCTCGGACACCTCACCGGGCCAGCCCACCGCCCGCAGCTCCGCCGGATCGAAGGCACCCCGGTAGTAGACCGCCACGTCCCAGTCACTGTCCGGCCGATGCCTCCCCTGCGCCCGCGAACCCCCCAACGCGACCGCCCGCACCCCCGACAACCCCATCAACCGCCCGGCCAACCCCGCCAGAAACTCTTCGTCCCCACACTCACCCACCATGACCGCGGACCGTACCAGCCACCCGCACCGACCCCCGACACCTCGTCCCCCAGCCCCAACCACCGCCCCCGCAAGGCCAGTTCAGCCGTAATGCTCCGTGAGCGCCGCCCGTCCGGTCCGCGGGAGGTCCAGGCCTCGATGCACTCCGCCGCGGGCAGCCCCTTCTCCGCCGAGGCCCGCGTGGCCGCCCACCCCACCGGTCCCCGGCCTCAGCCGACGGTCCTGCCCCGGTCGACGGCTGCACGGTCCCACGCCAGGAACGCTCTCCTCGCCCCGCACCGCGGATAGGCCGGGCGGAACGGGGCGGCGGCTGGCCTCGGTGAACGGTCAGAGGCCGGCGTCCGCGGCAGCCGCGGCGAGCACCTCTCGGAGCATGGCCGGGGTGAGCCGCCCGGTGGCCACATTGCGGTGGCTGACGTGGTAGCAGCCGTGCAGGACGAGCGGCGCGCCCCCGTCGCGAGCGGCCAGGACGGTGCGGGTGCCGTGGCCGAAGGCGGGGCGCGGCCGGGGCACCGTCCACGCGGTCCCGGCGAACGCGGGCAGCGCTGCCTGCCAGCCGAACCCGCCGAGGATGACCGCGGCCTTCAACACGGGCCGCAGCAGGCCGAGTTCGGCGGTGAGCCAGGACCGGCAGGTGTCGCGCTCGCCGGGCGTGGGCCGGTTGGCGGGCGGCGCGCAGTGCACCGGCGCGGTGATACGGACCCCGCGCAGACGGAGGCCGTCGTCGGCGCTGACCGAGGTGGGCCGGGACGCCAGGCCCACCTCGTGCAGCGCGGCGAAGAGGACGGCGCCCGAGGGGTCGCCGGTGAACATCCGGCCGGTGCGGTTGCCGCCGTGCGCGGCCGGCGCCAGACCGACGACCAGCAGCGAGGCGTCCGACGGCCCGAAGCCCGGCACCGGCCGCCCCCAGTACGTCTGCTCACGGAAGGCGGCACGTCGGGTCCGGGCCACCTCCTCGCGCCACTCCACGAGGCGCGGGCAGGCCCGGCACCCGGTGATCCGCCGGTCCAGCTCACCGAGACCGTCCATGCGCCCACCGTACGACCGCGGCCGGGGCGACCGCCGGGCGGGCCGCAGACCGTAGGCTCCGGGGCATGGGTGCTGAGGGTTCGGTGCGGGTGGACAGTTGGATCTGGTCGGTGCGGCTGGTGAAGACCAGGTCGATGGCGGCCACTGCCTGCCGCGGCGGACATGTCCGGGTCAACGGGGAGCGGGTCAAACCGGCGTACGGCGTGAAGCCGGGCGACGAGGTGCGGCTGCGGCACGCGGGGCGCGAACGGATCGTGGTGGTGAAGCAGGTCCTGCGCAAGCGGGTCGGCGCCCCGGAGGCCGTCGAGGCGTATGTCGACAACAGCCCGCCGCCCCCGCCGCGGCAGGCCGTCGCCCCGGCCGGCGTCCGGGACCGCGGCACCGGCCGCCCCACCAAGCGCGACCGCCGCGAACTGGAACGCCTCCGCGGCCTCCACGACCCGGAAGCCTGAGCGGACCAGGGGGTGTCTCCCCGAGCTTCGTGGATCAGCCTGCGTGCCAGGGGCCGCGGGCCCGCGAAGATCGGGGAGACACCCCCTACGGCGTGGGCACGGCGCGGACCCAGGTGCCGTCCTCGGTGAGGTACCGGTCCACGGCGAGGCCCGCCTCGGCCAGCGTCGACTCGAACTCCTCCCGGGTCAGCGGCCGGGAGCGGAAGACCTGCGTCCAGACCGCGTCCGGGAAGACGTACTCGATGCGCAGGGCGTTCACACCGTCGCCGACCGGCTCCGCGGACAGTGTGCGGACGGTGAAGCCGCGCGGGTCGGTGCGCTCGTGGGGGATGCGCCGGTGCCAGTCGAGGCCCTCGCGCTGGATCAGGACGCAGCCGTCCTCGGCCACATGCCGCCGGCAGGTGTCGAGCAGGCCGCGCCGGACCCGCGGGTCGCCATGGTGGACCAGATAGGAGCCGAGGAGCACCGCGTCGAAGCGCTCCCCCAGCTCCAGGTCCTCGATCGGGGACCGCACGGTGCGGGCGCCGCGAACGTGGGCCAGCATCTCGGCCGACTCGTCCACGGCGGTGACGGTGAACCCGCGGTCCAGCAGCGGATGGGTGATCCGCCCGGTGCCGCTGCCCAGCTCCAGGATGTGCGCCCAGGGCGGCACCGCCCCGGCCACCACCTCGGGCTCCTCCCCCGCGGTGAGGCGCGCGTACAGCTCGACGGCACAGCCGTCCGGCGCGATGGCGCCGGGACCCGTGCCCTGGTATCCCTCTCGCATGTCTCCGGTCATGCGGTGCCAACGAGCGGGGTCCCGGGCGGCGTTCCCCGCCGGGTTTGGGACGGGCGCGCGCCGGCCGCACACTGGGGAGTACTGGAGGTGGTGACCCGGGGTGCGTACCGGAAGTGAGCCGGCGACCGCGCGCAGTGCGCTGCGGATGCGGTTCTGGCTGAGCCTGTGGGGACTGGTGTGGTTCATCGCCGGAACCGTCGGCTTCGTCCTGGTGGGACAGCCCGGGTGGGCCGCGGTGTGCGGGGCGCTGTGGCTGGTGGCCACGGTGGACCTGGCGCTGGTCGTGCGGCATATCCGCCAGGGCCCGCACTACCAGCCGGGCCGCGACATTCCGCCCTACTCCCCGCCGGCGCCGCGCCGTTGAGGGGTCAGCCGCGCCGAGCGCGGGCGGTCAGCTCGGCCCACACCTCGTGGACCCGGCGGTGCAGTTCCGCCAGCGGCACATCGTTGTCGATGACGATGTCGGCGATCGCGCGGCGCTGCTCCCGGGTGGCCTGCGCGGCCATCCGCGCCTTGGCGTCATCCTCGGTCATCCCGCGCAGCCGTACCAGCCGGTCGAGTTGGGTCTCCGGCGCCGCGTCGACCACCACGACCAGGTCGTACAGCGGAGCCAGCCCGTTCTCGGTGAGCAGCGGCACATCGTGTACGACGATCGCGTCCTCGCCCGCGGCCCGCTCCAGCTCCACCGACCGTGCCCGTACCAGGGGGTGCACGATCGCGTTGAGGCGGGCGAGGCGGTCCGGGTCGGTGAAGACCAGGGCGCCGAGCCGCGGCCGGTCCAGCGAACCGTCCGCGGCCACCACCTCGGGCCCGAACTCCTCGGTGACGGCGGCCAGTCCGGGCGTACCGGGGGCGACGACCTCGCGGGCCACCCGGTCCGCGTCGACCAGCACCGCACCGCACTCCACCAGCAGCCGGGACACTTCGCTCTTACCGGCGCCGATGCCCCCGGTCAGGCCCACTCTCAGCATGGGCGCAGCTTAGCCGGGGCGGTCGGGGCGGCGGCGGGGGCGGTCAGGCGTCCCCTTCGCGTTCGGCGAGGAAGCGTTCGAAGGCGTTGCCGATCTCGTCGGCGGAGGGAATGTCGACCGGTTCCGCGAGCATGTTGCCCCGGCTCTCGGCGCCCGCCGCCGCGTCGTACTGGTGCTCAAGTCCCCTGATGAGCGAGACCAGTTCCTCATCGCCCTCGCGGACCTGCCGCTCGATCTCGTTCTGCGTGCGGTGCGCCTCGGTACGCAGCGCGTGCGCGATCCCCGGCAGCACCAGCCCGGTGGCGGCGGTGATCGACTCCAGTACGGTGAGCGCCGCGTCCGGATAGCCGGAACGGGCCAGGTAGTGCGGGACATGGGCGGCGACCCCGAGCACGTCCTGCCCTTCCTGCATCAGCCGGTACTCGATGAGGGATTCGGCGCTGCCGGGGATCTGCGCCTCGTCGAAGGGGCTGGCGTGCCCCGGGACCAGATCGGCCCGGTTGCCGTGCGGGGTGAGGCCCACCGGGCGGGTGTGCGGGACGCCCATGGGAATGCCCTGGAAGCAGACCGAGAGCCGCACCTGGAGACGCTCCACGATCTGCCGTACGGCGACCGCGAAACGCTCCCACTCGACGTCCGGTTCCGGTCCGGACAGCAGCAGGAAGGGGGCACCGGTGGCGTCCTGCACCAGCCGTACCTCGATGGTGGGCACCTCGTAGTCGGTCCAGCGGTCGCCGCGGAAGGTGAGCAGGGGGCGGCGGGCGCGGTAGTCGATGAGCCGGTCGTGGTCGAACCGGGCCACGACCTGGTGCGGCCGTTCGTCGAGGAGGGCCTCGACGATCTGGTCACCGGTCTCGCCGGCGTCGATGTATCCGTCGAAGTGGTAGAGCATGACGAGCCCGGCCGACTCCTGCGCCAGCGCCAGGTCCACCGCGGCGAGGCCCTTGGGCTCCCACGAGTACAAATCCTGCGGATCAAGCAATGTGACCGCTCCTCCTCATCTCACTCCACCAGAACACCCACCCACCCCCACCCATTCCCCAACCCGAAAGGGGCGCGCCATTCCCCAACCCGAAAGGGGCGCGGGGAACTGCGCGAGCACCCACGGCGGACCCGCACCCGACAGCGCACCGCACATCCGCACCGCACGTCCGCACCGCAAGATCCGCACCGCCCAAATCCGCCCAGCCCCACGCACAGTGGGCCCGTACCCCCCGAGGGAGATACGGGCCCACCGTTCAATCAGTTACCGGAGGAGCGGAGCGCTCAGCTCTGCCCGCCCGCCAGCTTCTCGCGAAGCGCGGCAAGCGCCTCGTCCGAGGCCAGCGCACCGGAGTTGTCCTGCGACTCCGAGGAGTACGAACCGCCACCACCGGCAGCGGCGGCCGGAGCAGCGGTGTCGCCACCCTCGGCAGCGGCCTGGGCGTCGGCCTCGCGGGACTTGATGACCTGCGCCTGGTGCTGCTCGAAGCGGGTCTGCGCCTCGGCGTACTGGCGCTCCCACTCCTCGCGCTGCTTCTCGTACCCGTCGAGCCAGTCGTTGGTCTCGGGGTCGAAGCCCTCGGGGTAGATGTAGTTGCCCTGGTCGTCGTAGGACGCGGCCATGCCGTACAGGGTCGGGTCGAACTCGACGGCCGTCGGGTCGGCGCCGAAGGACTCGTTGGCCTGCTTCAGGGACAGCGAGATCCGGCGGCGCTCCAGGTCGATGTCGATGACCTTGACGAAGATCTCGTCGTTGACCTGGACGACCTGCTCCGGGATCTCCACGTGGCGCTCGGCCAGCTCGGAGATGTGGACCAGGCCCTCGATGCCCTCGTCGACGCGGACGAACGCACCGAACGGAACCAGCTTGGTGACCTTGCCGGGGACGACCTGGCCGATCTGGTGGGTCCGGGCGAACTGCTGCCACGGGTCTTCCTGGGTCGCCTTGAGCGACAGGGAGACGCGCTCGCGGTCCATGTCGACGTCGAGGACCTCGACGGTGACCTCCTGGCCGACCTCGACGACCTCGGAGGGGTGGTCGATGTGCTTCCAGGACAGCTCGGAGACGTGGACCAGACCGTCGACGCCACCCAGGTCCACGAAGGCACCGAAGTTGACGATCGAGGAGACCACGCCGGAGCGGACCTGACCCTTCTGGAGGGTCGTGAGGAAGGTCTGGCGGACCTCGGACTGGGTCTGCTCCAGCCAGGCACGGCGGGACAGGACCACGTTGTTGCGGTTCTTGTCCAGCTCGATGATCTTCGCTTCGAGCTCCTTGCCCACGTAGGGCTGGAGGTCGCGGACGCGGCGCATCTCGACCAGGGAGGCCGGGAGGAAGCCGCGGAGGCCGATGTCGAGGATGAGGCCACCCTTGACGACCTCGATGACGGTACCGGTGACGATGCCGTCCTCTTCCTTGATCTTCTCGATGGTGCCCCAGGCACGCTCGTACTGCGCGCGCTTCTTCGAGAGGATCAGGCGGCCTTCCTTGTCCTCCTTCTGGAGAACAAGGGCTTCGATCTCATCGCCGACGGCGACGACCTCGTTGGGGTCGACGTCGTGCTTGATCGAGAGCTCGCGGCTCGGGATGACACCTTCGGTCTTGTAACCGATGTCGAGCAGGACCTCGTCCCGGTCGACCTTCACGATGACGCCGTCGACGATGTCGCCGTCGTTGAAGTACTTGATCGTCTCGTCGATCGCGGCGAGGAAGGCTTCCTCGTTACCGATGTCGTTGACCGCTACCTGCGGGGTGGTGGCGGTGGTCTCGGTGCTGCTCGTCATGTGGGAAAGGGCTCCGGTACGGACATTGAGTCGTAGGTACTGCTTACGCCAGGAGCCTGTTTCGCTCTGCAGAAGCCGGACAGCCTTGGAGGCGCGCTTTCCGTTCTCCACCGGTGTCACCAGCGGGAATGAACGTCTGCGCCTCGACAACCGAGGGGACATGCAACAGATGCGAGCGCAGCCTGCTCTGTCTGAAGCGCGCAGGCCCGCAGCGCAACTTGTAGCATACGGGGGCGGCCGGAGCGGGTCAATGCGCCAAGGGGCATCCCGGTCCATCCGGCGACGGAACCCCGCATACCGGTCTGGTGGGACGCCCCGGTGGCGGAGCGCGGGCCCCCGCCGAGCGGCCGGTCCGCGTGTTCGACCGGAGAATACGACTATGGAGCAGATCATCCAAGACCCCGGAACGCTCGCGATGGACGCTCAGGCACCGGCCGCCGAGGATCCCGAGCCGACGGCGACCCGCCGTGCCGCCTCCGACGCGGAGAGCAGCCGGGCCAGCCGCGGCTGGTGGGACCGGAACGCCGACGACTACCAGCGCGAACACGGCGCCTTCCTCGGCGACGACCGCTTCGTCTGGGGCCCCGAGGGCCTGGACGAGGCCGAGGCCGGGCTGCTGGGTCCGGCGGATTCACTGCGCGGCCGGCGGGCGCTGGAGATCGGTGCCGGGGCCGCGCAGTGCTCCCGCTGGCTCCGGGCCCGGGGCGCCGACGCGGTGGCGCTCGACCTCTCGTTCCGGCAGTTGCAGCACGCGACGCGGATCGGTGACGGCGACGGCGGTGACGGGGCGGGCCCGGTGGGGCTGGTGCAGGCGGACGCGGGTGCGCTGCCGTTCGCCGACGGCGCCTTCGACCTGGCCTGCTCCGCGTATGGGGCGATGCCGTTCGTGGCGGAGCCGGTGGTGGTGCTGCGGGAGGTGCGGCGGGTGCTGCGGCCGGGCGGGCGCTTCGTCTTCTCGGTGACCCACCCGATCCGCTGGGCCTTCCCCGACGAGCCGGGCCCCGAGGGCCTCTCCGTCGCCTCCTCCTACTTCGACCGCACCCCGTACGTGGAGCAGGACGAGCAGGGCGAGGCGGTGTACGTGGAGCACCACCGCACCATCGGCGACCGGGTGCGGGATGTGGTGGCGGGCGGCTTCCGGCTGGTCGACCTGGTGGAGCCGGAGTGGCCGGACTGGAACGGCCAGGAGTGGGGCGGCTGGTCCCCGCTGCGCGGCCGTCTCATCCCCGGTACGGCGATCTTCGTCTGCGAGCGCCCGGCCTGAACTCCCCAACTCGGGCCCGCCGCACGGTGGGTGAGACTGGGGGCCTGACACATGAGGACGAGTGGCGGGCGCTGCCGGTACGGGAGGCGCTGCCGGAACTGCGGGCGGCGCTGGGGCGGCACGGGTGCGCGGTGCTGACCGCTCCTCCGGGGACGGGGAAGACGACGCTGGTGCCGCCGGTGCTGGCGGGGCTGCTGGACGGCGGGCCCGAGCGGCGGGTGGTGGTGGCGGAGCCGCGGCGGATCGCCGCCCGGGCCGCGGCCCGCCGGATGGCGTGGCTGCTCGGCGAGGAGCCCGGCGGCCGGGTCGGGTACACGGTCCGCGGCGAGCGGGTGGCGGGTCCGGGGACGCGGGTGGAGGTGGTCACCACCGGGGTGCTGCTCCAACGGCTCCAGCGGGACCAGGAGTTGGCCGGGGTGGACGTGGTGGTGCTGGACGAGTGCCATGAGCGCCATCTGGACGCGGACACGGTGGCCGCGTTCGTACTGGACGTACGGGCGGCGCTGCGGCACGAGTTGGAGTTGGTGGCGGCCTCGGCGACGACGGACACGGAGGGGTGGGCGCGGCTGCTCGGGGACGCGCCGGTGGTCGCGGCGCACGGCACCGCGCATCCGGTGGAGGTGGTGTGGGCGCCGCCGACCGTCGCGGTACGGCCGCCGCACGGGATGCGGGTCGATCCGGCGCTGCTCGCCCAGGTGGCGCGGACGGTGCGCCGGGCGCTGCGGGAACGGGACGGCGATGTGCTGTGCTTCCTGCCCGGGGTGGGCGAAATCGCGCGGGTGGCGGGGCAGTTGGGGGAGCTGGGCGGGGTGGAGGTGCTTCAGGTGCACGGGCGGGCGCCGGCCGCGGTGCAGGACCCGGTGCTGTCGGGCGGCGCGGGCCGGCGGGTGGTGCTGGCCACCTCGGTGGCCGAGTCGAGCCTGACGGTGCCGGGGGTGCGGGTGGTGGTGGACTCGGGGCTGGCCAGGGAGCCGCGGGTGGACCAGGCGCGCGGGCTGAGCGCGCTGACCACGGTGCGGGCCTCACGGGCGGCCGGGCGGCAGCGGGCGGGCCGGGCCGGGCGGGAGGCGCCGGGCACGGTGTACCGCTGCTGGGCGGAGGCGGAGGACGGGCGGCTGCCGCGGTTCCCGTTGCCGGAGATCCGGGTGGCGGACCTGACGGCGTTCGCGCTCCAGGCCGCCTGCTGGGGTGATCCGGACGCCTCGGGTCTGGCCCTGCTGGACGCTCCTCCGGCGGGGGCGATGGCGGCCGCGCGGGAGGTGCTGGGCGCGGTCGGCGCGGTGGACGCCGCGGGCCGGGCCACCCGCCGCGGGACGCTGATGGCCCGGCTGGGACTTCAACCGCGGCTCGGCCGGGCCCTGTTGGACGCGGCACCGAGGACGGGGGTGCGGCCGGCGGCGGAGGTGGTGGCCCTGCTGTCGGAGGAGCCGCCGCGTTCCTACGGGGACGATCTGTGCGCGGCGTGGCGGGCGGCCCGGCGCGGCGGCGACGGTTACGGGGCGCGCTGGCGGCAGGAGGTCCGGCGGCTGGTGTCGGCGCTGCGTTCGGCGGAGGTGCCGCGGGGGGTGGAGGGGGTGTCGGGTGAGGACGCGGTGGCGGGTCTGGTGGCGGCGCTGGCGTATCCGGACCGGGTGGCTCGGGCGAGTGGCGGCTCGTATCTGATGGTGTCGGGGACCCGGGCGGAGGTGGGGGCGGGGAGTGCGCTGGGCGGTGCGGCCTGGCTGGCGGTGGCGGTGGCGGATCGGCCGGTGGGGGCGGGGTCGGCGCGGGTGCGGCTCGGTGCGGTGATCGACGAGGTGACGGCGCTGGACGCGGCGGGGGCACTGGCCGGGGAGGCGGTGGAGGTGCGCTGGGCGGACGGTGAGGTGCTGGCGCGGCGGGTGTCGCGGCTGGGTGCGGTGGAGTTGGCGGCCCGCCCGCTGGGTGCGGAGGCCGAACCGGCGTTGCTGCGGGCCGCGTTGCTGACCGGGCTGCGGGAGGAGGGGCTGGGGTTGCTGCACTGGTCGCGGGAGGCGGTCGGGTTGCGGCAGCGGCTGGGTTTCCTGCATCGCACGCTGGGTGGGGCGTGGCCCGGGGTGTCGGACGGGGCGCTGCTGGAGCGGGCGGACGAGTGGCTGGAGCCGGAGTTGGGGCGGGCGCGGCGCCGCTCGGACCTGGCGCGGATCGACGCGGGGCAGGCGCTGCGCCGGCTGCTGCCGTGGGCGACGGGTGAGGCGGCGCGCCTGGAGGAGCTGGCGCCGGAGCGGTATGAGGTGCCGAGCGGTTCGCGGGTCCTGCTGGACTACTCGGGCGGGCAGCCCGTACTGGCGGTGAAACTGCAGGAGTTGTTCGGTCTGGCGGCGACTCCGGAGGTGGCCGGGGTGCCGGTGCTGGTGCATCTGCTGTCGCCGGCGGGACGTCCGGCCGCGGTCACGGCGGACCTGGCGTCGTTCTGGGCGGAGGGCTACCGCGCGGTGCGGGCCGAACTGCGCGGCCGCTACCCCCGCCACCCCTGGCCCGAGGACCCCGCCACGGCCCGGCCCACCCGCCACACCAACGCCCGGCTCCGGGAACGCTGAGCGGGCCGGGTCGCGCGACCCGGCCCGCCCGACGTGCTGTCTGTCTAGGCCGCCGGGGCTGCGGCGACCTTGAGTTCGACGGTGAGGGTGGCGCCGCCCTCGGTGGTGAGGCGGAGCAGGAAGGTGCCGGTGGAGTCGTCGGCGTAGAGCTCGGGGAGTTCGAGCAGGCCGTCGGCGCCGGTGGCGAGGTTGAGGGTGCGTACCGGCTGGCCCTCGGCGTCCTTGAAGTACGGGCCCTTGTCGTTGGTGCTGCCGTCCTCGGCGGACTTGACGAGGGTGGCGGTGGTGCCGACCTTGGGCGCGTCCTCGTCCTGGTAGGTGGCCTTGACCTCGACCGGGTCGGCGAAGGCGCCGCCCGCGGTGCTGGTGTACTCCTTGTCGTCGGTACGGGCCAGCTTGTCGGCCTGCCGGGCGGTGACGGTGGCCTTGACGTCCACCGCGGGGACCTTGCTGCCGACCACGGTGGCCCGGATCGTGAAGTCCCCTGCTTTCTCACCGGCCTTGAGCACCGGAGCGGTGGCGACGCCCTTCTTGTCGGTCTCCACTGTCGCGGCGGACTTCCCGTCCTCGAAGACCGCGTCGGTGGTCCCGACCAGGCTGAACCGCACCCGCACACCGGGGGTGGCCTTGTCCTGGTAGGTGGCCTTCGTCTGCACGCGGTCGGTGAACGTACCGCCGGCGGTGCTGGTGAAGTCCTTGTCGTCGGCGCGGGCCAGCTTGTCGGCCTGGCGGGCGTTGACCGTGGCCTTGACGTCCACGGCGGGCAGCTTGCGGCCCACCACGGTGGCCCGGACGGTGAAGTCCCCTGTCTTCTCACCGGCCTTGAGGACGGGGGCGGTGGCGATGCCCTTGGCGTCGGTGCGCACGGTGGCGGTGGTCTCGCCGCCGTCGAAGACCGTGTCGGTGTCGCCGACGATGGTGAAGCGGACGCGGACCTTGGCGAGCGCGGTACCGGCCTCGTCCTCGGTGCGCGCCGCGACCCGGTCGGCGAAGGACTCGCCCGCGGTGGCGGTGACCGCGGCGTTGCCGGCGTTCTCCAGTTGGGCCACGCGCTCGGTGGGCGTCGGGGTGGGCTTGGGGTCGTGGGAACCGCCGCCGCCGCCGGAACCGGAGCCGCCGCCGGAACCGCTGCCGCCGCCGGAGCCGCCGCCCCTGCCCGGGTCGGTCGGCGAGGGGCTCGGGTGGGTGGGCGTCGGGGTGGGCGTGGTCGGGGTGCGGCCGCTGGGCAGACCGTCGGAGCCGTCCGGAACGCCGTGCCCGCCGCCCTTGCGGTAGAACTCCATCCAGGCCAGCACGGTGGAGAGGTAGTCCTGCGAGTGGTTGTAGCTGAGGATCGCCGCGTGCAGATTGCGCTCGTCGGACAGGTCGCGGCCGGAGGCGCACAGATAGCGGGCGGCGGCGAGCGAGGCGTCGTACACGTTGTTGGGGTCGCGGCGGCCGTCGCCGTTGCCGTCGGCTCCCCAACCGTGGTGCTCGGGGCCGCCGGTGGCCCAGGTGGAGGGGATGAACTGCATGGGCCCGACGGCCCGGTCGTGCTCGGTGTCGCCGTCGTAGGCGCCGCCGTCGGTGTCGGTGATACGGGCGAAGCCGTTGCCGTCGAGGACGGGGCCGAGGATCGGGCGGAGGGTGGTGCCGGCCTTGTCGACCCGGCCGCTGCTGGCGTGCCCGGACTCCACCTTGCCGATGGCGGCGAGGAGTTGCCACGGCAGCTTGCACTGGGGCTGCGTCTGCCGGACCGCGCTCTCCGCCTTCTTGTAGGCGTCGAGCACGGTCGCCGGTATGCCGGACCCGGCGGCGTCCGGGGGCGTCTTGCCGCCGGCGGGCGGGGCGGGGCTGTGCAGCGGCGGCAGGTCGGTGTAGTAGGGGGAGTCGCCGGTGGCGGAGGACGGGGGTTCCTCGGCGGGCGGCGGGGTGGAGCCGGTGTTCCGGTCGTCGGAGTGGGTGACCGGGGTACCGGGGGCCTGCGATGCGGAGAGCGCCGCGATCGCGGCCGCCGCCACCGCGGTGGTCACCGCTCCCCTGCGCAGCCTCTTGCCGAATTGCGCCGCCATGCCCAACACCCCTCCGTCGACGGTCCGGTGCGCCGTGCGGCGTTCCCCTGGCCGGTTCCCGACTCCTCGCGTCGGGCCTTCGGCGACTGGCACGGCAGCGTGGGCGACCTTACGGCAACTTCCTGTGTACGGGCACCCGTTGATGTCCGTAATCCGGGGATTGCGGGTGACTGATGTACCGGGAATTCGGCTGGATCCGGGGGCTCGGAGCGCGTTCCGCCGCCGGAGTC
>NZ_JBHVRR010000044.1:0-47231 GCF_042885635.1 Streptomyces sp. NPDC058045
CACGCACTCTCGCCGCACCGGCCAAACGCCCAAGTACGTCCAGTACGAGGGCGCTTGGCCGGCGCACCGAGAGCACGCACCAGACCCCGCTCCTTCCTCCACGGAGATCCAAACGACACGGCCTAGGCCGACGCGGCCTGTGGGGTGGGAGCGGTTGCGGTCGTCACGTATTCTGGTCGCGAAATTGGACTAGACCTGTTGGGTTCGTTCGCCGGCAGGCCGCTGACGACGAAGAGGCCCCATGAGCAAGCGCGCAGTCCTGGAGGTGATCGCCCTCGACGCCGATGACGCGCGTGCCGCCCAGGAGGGCGGCGCGGACCGTCTTGAGCTGGTCACCGACATGGCCGCGGACGGGCTCACCCCACCCGGCGACACCTTCGCCGCGATCCGGGCCGCGGTGGATCTGCCGCTGCGGGTGATGCTGCGCCTCGCCGACGGTTTCGGCACCGGCGGCGAACAGGGCGTGGCGGCGCTGGTCCGCTCGGCCCGGGAGCTGCGGGCCCGGGGCGCGGAGGAGTTCGTCCTGGGGTTTCTGACCGCGGGCGGCGAGGCGGACCTGGCGGCGTTGCAGGCGCTGATCGCCGAACTGGACGGCTGCCACTGGACGTTCCACCGGGCCATCGACCGCGCCGCCGACCGGGACGCGCTACGCAGGCAGCTCGACGGGCTGCCCGGCCTGGACACCTTCCTCACCGCGGGCTCCCCGGCCGGGGTGGGCGAGGGGCTGGGGACGCTGTACGCGGAGGCCGGTCTCACCGGGGCGCCGGGCTACCGGCCGCAGATCATGGTGGGCGGCGGGCTGCGGCTGGAGCATGTGGCGCCGCTGGGCGCGGCCGGGGTCCGCGCCTTCCACATCGGCGGGGCCGCCCGCCCCGGCGGCTGGCAGGGCCCCGTCCGCGCGGACGCGGTCCGCACCTGGCGTGCCGCGGTCGACGGGGCCTGCCCGGGAGCCTGAGCAGCACACCCGGGCGCCAACTCCCCGGCGCCTCAGCCCAGTTCCGCCGGGAGCGGAGCCGTGTGCAGCACCGTGAGACCGGAGACGGCGCGGGTCAGGGCGACATAGAGGCGCCGCAGCCCGGTGCGCTGGTCCGGCTCGCCGTCGACCACCGCGCTCGGCTCGTCCAGCACCACGTAGTCGTACTCCAGGCCCTTGGCGAGGGAGGCGGGGACGAGGGTGAGGCGGGTGGTGCGGGTGGTCTCCTCGCCCGGCCCGAGGTGGCTGAGGCCGGCCGCCGCGAGTGCCTCGGCGAGGGCGGGGATCCGGGCGTCGGCGGCGATCAGCCCGATGGACCCCTCACGTTCCAGCCAGGCGTGGCAGGCGTCGACCACCGCCGCGTCCCGCCCCTCCGCGTCCACCGACCGCACCGTGAGTGAGCCGGGCGACTCGCGGACCGAGGCCACCTCCGCCAGCCCCGGCGCGATCGCGGGCAGCAGCCGGGAGGCGTAGGCGATGACCTCGCGCGGTACGCGGAAGCCCGCCGTCAGCTCCTCCACCAGGGCGTCGTCCTTGCCCAGATGGTGCAGCGCCTCGGCCCAACTCCGCGTCGCCCAGGGGGTGGTGCCCTGTGCCAGATCGCCGAGGACGGTGGCGGAGCCGGTGGTGCAGCGGCGGCCGACAGCCCGGTACTGCATCGGTGAGAGGTCCTGCGCCTCGTCCAGGACGACATGGCCGAGGGAGTGGGTGCGGGCCACCAGGTCCTGCGCCTCGTCGATGAGGACGGCGTCCGCCCGGGACCAGTGGGCCGACTTCACACCGCGCGGCGGCTTCGCCCACAGCAGCGCCTTCTGCTCGTCCGCGTCCAGCAGCCCCGCCGCGTGCTCGGCGAGGAACGCGGCGTCGGACAGCAGCCGCAGCACCAGCCGGGCCGGATCGACCGGCGGCCAGAGGGACTTGACGGCCGCCTTCACCGCCGCGTTCCGCGCCACCGCGTCCTGCACCCGGTCGTCGGGCGCCTCCCCGGCGCGTTCCATCCGCACCAGTACGGCGTGCGCGATGCGCTGCGGGAGGGCTTCGCGAGCGGCGCCGTAGCGGATGTCACGCTCCAGCAGCTCGCCGATGATCTCCTCGATCTCGTGGGCCGGGACGCGCCAGCGGCGGGAGCCGCGGACCACCACCACCGGCTCGGTGGGCATGACCACATGGGAGCGCAGGGCGCGCCGCAGTACCCGCGCCATCCGGGCGTCGCCCTTGACCAGGGCGGTGGCCGCCTCGTCGGTGCCGCGGACCTCGACCTGTGCCACCAGCTCGTCCACGGTGGCCTGCCGCACCTCCAACTCGCCCAGCGCGGGCAGCACTTGCTCGATGTAGTGCAGGAAGGAGGCGTTCGGCCCGATGACCAGGGTGCCGGTGCGGGCGAGCCGTTCCCGGTGGGCGTAGAGGAGGTAGGCGACACGGTGCAGGCCGACGGCGGTCTTGCCGGTGCCGGGGCCGCCCTGGACGCAGACGGTGCCGCCGAGTCCGGAGCGGACGATCTCGTCCTGCTCGGGCTGGATGGTGGCGACGATGTCCCGCATGGGGCCGACGCGGGGCCGTTCGATCTCCTGCTGGAGCAGCCTGCTGGCCCGGGCGGCCTCGGCCGGGTCCGTCAGATGCTCGTCCTCGTAGGCGGTGAGGTCACCCGCGGTGTACCCGAAGCGGCGGCGCAGTACGACGTCCATCGGGTCCTTCTTGGAGGCCCGGTAGAACGGCTGGGAGACGGGCGCACGCCAGTCGATCACCATCGGGTCGCCCTCGGCATCGTGCACATGCCGCCGCCCGATGTAGAAGTGTTCCCCGTCGGCGCCCTCGGCCCGTGCCGCCCCGGGGGCGTGCAGGTAGTCGAGGCGGCCGAAGAAGAGCGGGGTGTGGGCGAGGTCGGCGAGGGCCTTGATGCGGTCGTCGATCTGGCTCTGGAGGACGGCCGCGTTGACCCAGTTCGCCGTGACATCGCGGATGTCAAGGTTCCGCACGTCCTCCCGCATGGCGCGCAGGGCGTCCCGGGAGGCGGCGAGATGGGCGCGTTCCCTGGCCAGCGGCCCGTCCTGGGTGGCGGCGGGCGGTGTTGCGGACGTGCTGGACACGGGGACTGCCTCCGGAGCATCGGTACGGGTACGGCGACGCACGGCGCCCCGGGCGCACCAGGTCGTGTCCTGGGAGGCGGCCGGGTCCGGGCGTGACGGGATGCCGGCCGGTTTCCGTCCGGTCGGTGGCGCTCCGCGGGGACGCCCGGGAGGCGGGCAGGGCGGACATGCTAGGTGCTTTTCCCCGCGGGAGCCAACGGGTTTTCCGGCGCCCCCGCCCCGCACACCGGACCCCGGCCACTCCCGTCCAACTCCCGCCCTCGCGAAGGACATTCGGTTCCAGAACCCGACAGTCCATGACCGGATCGCGCATTCACGCTCTGAACGGCAGGTCCCAGGAACATCTCGTTCGACTGGCACTCCTTGACGCCAAAGGGGCCTACGGGTTGACATGGAGCCAACTCGGCACGTCAGCGGCCGAACCAGGGGATTCGGGAAGCAGGGGGCTCGGGAGGGCCGGCCGGCCCGGGCATCAGGACATCAGGAGGAGTGGCCGGTGAGGACTCTTGTGCGCGGCGCCGTCGCCGTCACCGCGTGCGCGCTGAGCTGCGCGCTCGCCGGCTGCGGGGCGCTGGGCGGGACCGACTCCGGCGAGTCCGCGCCGCACAAGGGCGACGACGTCACGATCGGCCTGCTGCTGCCGGAACGGGACGCCGCCCGCTACGAGAAGTACGACCGCCCCGACATCGAGAAGCAGGTCAGAAAGCTGACCAAGGGCAAGGGCACCGTCCTCTACGCCAACGCCGGGCAGGACGCGGCCCGTCAGCGCCACCAGTTCGAGGCGATGATCGCCAAGAAGGCGGATGTGGTCCTGGTCGACGCGGTGGACGCCAAGGCCATCGCCCCCGCGGTGCGGAAGGCGAAGGACGCCGGTGTCCGGGTACTGGCCTACGACCGGCTCGCCGAGGGACCGGTGGACGGCTATGTGACCTTCGACAGCGAGCTCGTCGGAGAGGTCCAGGGGCGGGCCCTGCGCGAGGCACTCGGCCCGAACGCCAAGTCGTCGAAGGTCGTCATGCTGAACGGCGCCCGGACCGACCCCAACGCCGCCCTCTTCAAGGAAGGCGCCCTCGCCGAACTCGGGGACCACGTCGACATCGTGAAGTCGTACGACGTGGAGGACTGGAAGCCGGAGAACGCGCGGGCGCGTATGAAGAGCGCGATCAACTCGATCGGCGCGGACCGGATCGCCGGGGTGTACGCCGCCAACGACGCCATGGCGGGCGCCGCGATCGCCGCGCTCAAGGAGGCCGGCCGCACCCAACTGCCCCCGGTCACCGGCCAGGACGCGGAACTGCCCGCGGTACGCCGCATCGTCGCCGGCGAGCAGTACATGAGCGTCTACAAGCCGTACCGGGAAGAGGCGGCCGGGGCGGCGCAGATGGCCGTGCTGCTGGCCCAGGGCCGCATGATCGAGTTCGACGGGATGGCGCAGGACCGGTCCGCCAACGCCTCCGAGAAGAAGATCCCCACCCTGCTGGTGCAGGTACGGCCGCTGACCCGGAAGACGATCGCGTCGACGGTGATCGAGGACGGCCTCTACAAGACCGACGAGATCTGCGTCCCCGCCTATCTCACGGCCTGCTATTCCATCGGCCTCAAGCACTGAGACGGCCGGAGCGTCACCGATTTCCCGGTGTCGAGCCAGGTCCAACCAGGCGCCACGCTGCGGTCATAGCAGGCCGCTATGTTCCGATAGAAGACTTTGCTTTGACGGTCACTTGGGTCAGCGGACACCCTTGACTGGTTACCCTTTTTTGGATCTGCTTTTCCGTTCTGCGAAAAAGTTGGAGGTGCGTCCGTATGTATTCAGTGACCAACCCGGCCACCGGGGAACTGATCGAGGAAATCCCGAACGCGACCGACGAGGAGGTCCTCGCCGCGATCGACCGCGTCGACAAGGGCTACACCTCTTGGCGCCGCCGACCCGTCGCCGAACGTGCCGCCATCGCACTGCGGGCGGCGGAGCTGTTCGCCGAACGCTCCGACGAACTCGCCGAGATCATGGCCCTGGAGATGGGCAAGCGGATCAACGAGGGCCGCGGCGAGATCGGCATCGTCCGCGACATCTTCGAGTACTACGGCTCCAAGGGCCCCGAGTTGCTGGCGGACGAGCCGCTGACGCTGAAGACCGGCGAGGCCGCCATAGCCAAGGAGCCGATCGGCGCGCTGCTCGGCATCATGCCGTGGAACTTCCCCTGCTACCAGGTCGCCCGGTTCGTCGCGCCCAACCTGGTGCTCGGCAACACGATCCTCCTCAAGCACGCTTCCATCTGCCCCCGTTCGGCCCTCGCCATCGAGCGGATCCTCCACGAGGCCGGGGTGCCCGAGGACGCTTACGTGAACATCTTCGCGTCCAGCAGGCAGGTCCCGTCGATGCTCGCGGACGACCGCGTCAAGGGGGTCTCGCTCACCGGCAGCGAGGCGGCCGGCATCTCCGTCGCCGCGGAAGCGGGCCGCAACCTCAAGCGCGCCGTCCTCGAACTCGGCGGCTCCGACCCGCTGATCGTGCTGGACACCGACGACATGGAAGCGACCGTCAAGGCCACCGCCACAGCCCGGATGCGCAACTGCGGCCAGTCCTGCAACGCGCCGAAGCGGATGATCGTGCTGGCCGAAATCTACGACGAGTTCGTCGACGGCATCACCAAGCGCGTCGCGGACTTCTACCAGCCCGGCGACCCGACGGACCCGGCGACCAAGCTGCCCCCGCTCGCCTCCCTGTCCGCCGCCGACGAGGTGGCCGCCCAGATCCGGACCGCCGTCGACCAGGGCGCGACCCTGCGCACCGGCGGCAAGCGCATCGGCCCCGGCGCCTACCTGGAGGCCACCGTCCTCACCGATGTGACGCCCGGGATGAACGCCTACCACGAGGAGATCTTCGGCCCGGTGGTGCTGGTGTTCCGCGCCGAGACCGAGGAGGAGGCGATCGCCATCGCCAACGACTCCCCGTTCGGCCTGGGCTCCGCCGTCTTCGGCACCGACCCCGAGCGCAACCGCCGGGTCGCCGACCAGATCGACGCGGGCATGGTCTACCTGAACAAGGCCGGCGGCTCCACGGCGGACCTGCCCTTCGGCGGCATCAAGCGCTCCGGCCTCGGCCGCGAACTCGGCGCCCTCGGCATCGAGGAGTTCATGAACAAGAAGTCGATCCGGCTGTAGGCGGGAATCCGGCTGGGAGTCCGACGGCAGGTCCTCCCGTGACCGCACCCGGCTGGGATCCGGCCGGGTGCGGCGGCCGTTCGTCAGCCGGGCGGGTCCGCACCAGGCGACGCAGCGCATCCACTACCGGGCGATATGCGGGTTTCCTACATCTCTGGCCCGATGTGGTTGTTCTACCCGCGTTCCATCCTGGAGGTATGAACGCTTCGCCTCCTCCCCCGGCCACCGGTCCCTTCGCGGACCGGTCCGGCCCCGGGCGGGTGCGCGGCGCGACGGCGGCCACCCGCAGCGAGCACCGCCACACCGCCGGCGACGTACTGCGCGCACTGCGCGTCTACGCCGCCGCGGCCTTCGGCGTGGCGATCCTCGGCGAGTACGGCGAGCAGGCCGGCGCCCGTCACGCCTGACCCACCCGGCACACGGCTTACCTCACATCCGGCTCCCCGTCAGCGGGTTGCCCGGATTGTCGCCCTCCGCTTCCGGCGAGTTGATAATGGTCGGCATGGTTGACCGTTCCACCACTTCCCCCCAACCCGAACCCCACCCCGCCACCGAGGAGTTGCACCGCCGCTGGTGCGAGACCCTGATCCGGGCCCGGAGCGGTGCGACCGCCCCGCCACCCGGCCCGTACGCGGACCGGCTGCTGGCCCGGTGGGCGGAGCCGCAGCGGCACTACCACTCGACGGACCATCTGCTGAATGTGCTCGACCAGGTCGACAGCCTGGCCGCGCACGCCGAGCAGCCGGATCTGGTGCGGCTGGCCGCCTGGTTCCACGACGCGGTGTACCGCCCGAACCGCTCCGAGAACGAGGAGCGCAGCGCGGCCCTGGCCGAGCGGGCACTGCGGGAGGCGGGGCTCGGCGCCAGCGGGGTGCGGGAGGTGGTCCGCCTGGTGCAGCTCACCACGACCCATGATCCGCGCGGCGGCGACACCAACGGCGAGGTGCTGTGCGACGCCGACCTGTCGGTACTGGGCGGGGAACCGGCCCAGTACGCGGCGTATGTGGCGGCGGTGCGCGCGGAGTACTCCTTCGTACCGGACGCGGACTTCCGTACCGGGCGGGCCGCGGTGCTGCGCCAACTCCTCGATATGCCCGCGCTGTTCCGCACCCCCGGCGGGGCGGGCCGATGGGAGTCGCCGGCCCGCCGCAATATGCGCGCCGAACTGGCCGTCCTCACCCCCTGATCGGCACACCGCCACCGCCAACGGCCTTACCGGCGGCCCCTGTTCACCTCCCGTCGCGCTGTCCGTTCCGCCCGGTAATCACCGCGCGGGACGGCTGCCCCCCGGGCTAGGCTCGGGCCCATGTGTGCAATGGGTGGGGACCAGGTGGAGGAGGCCATGGCGGGCGCCGTGAGCGCGCTGCGGCCGGCGGTGGGGCGGGACTGGAGGGTGCGCGCGAGCGGCCTGGAGTGGGACTGCCTGCACACCGCGGCGCATCTGGCCGGCGGCCTCGCCCGATACGCGGGCCAGCTCGCCGCCCGCCGCACCGACCGCTATGTACCGTTCGAGGTGTCCTTCCGGGAGGACTCCGGCCCGGCGGACGTGCTGGACGTACTGGACACGATGGGCAGGCTGTTCGCCCTGACGCTGCGGGCCACCCCGCGGGGGACGCGCGCCGCGCACCCGTACCCCGCGGGCGGCTCGGACCCCGCGGGCTTCGCCGCGATGGGCGTCACCGAGATCGTGCTGCACACCCATGACCTCGCCACCGGCCTCGGCGTCCCGTACGAGCCGCCGGCCGCGCTCTGCGAGGCGGCCCTCACCCACCTCTTCCCCGAGGCCCGGCCCGGCCATCCGCCCTGGCCGACACTGCTCTGGGCGACGGGCCGCGGCGAGCTCCCGGACCGCCCGCGCACCGGGCACTGGCGGTGGCGCAACCCCCTGGTGATCCCCGGCGAGCGCATCGAGTTGCGGGAACTGACGGTCGCCGCGGCCACCGATCTCCACCTCGGCGGCGACGGCGGCTTCGACTGGGTGGCCGACGGCCCCTTCGAGGGCACCCGCGGCGCCAGCGGAATGCTGCGCCGCAAATACGAGGACGGGACGCTGCGCCCGGGCTGGGAGGTGTACGCCATCGTGCGCCGGGAGGACGGCCGGGCCCTGGGCGGCATCGGCTTCCACGGCGCCCCGGACGAGCAGGGCCGCGCGGAGGTCGGCTACGACCTGGCCCCCTCCGCCCGCAATCAGGGTTACGCCACGGAGGCCCTGAGCACCCTGGGCGCCTGGGCGTTCACCCAGCCCGGCCTGCGCATACTGCACGCGGTGATCGACCCGGCGAACACGGCCTCCCAGCAGGTGGTCACCCGAGCCGGTTTCCTCCCCCTCACGGACGGCCCCCACCCCACCCCCACCGAGGACGGCACCCCGATGCTGGTCTACGGCTTCATGGGCTGAGGGCACCGGGCACAACAGCCCCGTGCGTGGGGAGAGTTGGCCTGCGGCTGCCCCAACCACCCGGCGCTGTCCGCCCGTTCCCGGTCCGGCGGTCCAACTGCCTCAGACGGGGCGGCCCTTGGGGCGGCGCAGTCCCGCCTCCGTGAGCAGCCGGACCACCTCCCGGCTGCTGACCTCGACCGCCCCGGCCCGTACCGCGTCCGCGTACCGGTGCGAGGGCAGGTCGTAGTGGTCCCGTTCGAAAGCGCGGCCGGGTACGCCGAGGGCGGCGGCGAAGGTGTGCAGCTCGGCGAAGGAGGCGTCGCTGACCAGGTGCGACCAGAGGCGGCCGTGGCCCGGCCAGGTCGGCGGGTCGATATAGAGCGTCATCGGCGGCGGGCGCTCAGGGGGCGGCGGGGCCGTGCCCCGGCACTCGGGCGAGACCGCCGACCGCGGCCACCTTCACCCCCGCCTTGGCGCACACCCAGTGCGGGTCGGGGCCCAACTCGGGCTCCACGTCGAGCGCATGGGGGTCGCCGGAGCCGCAGACCGGGCAGAGCGGCCAGCGCCCGTACCGCTCCAGCAGCGCGTCCTGGACATCCTGGGCGACGAGCCCCGCCACATAGGGGGCGCCTTCCGGCCACTGCTCCACCCACCAGCGCCGCTGGGTCACCGAGTCCTCCACCATCGACACCACGTCCGCCTCGGCGACGGCACCGGCGACGAGATCGGCGATCACCAGGGCCCGCGCCGCGTGCAGCACCCGCTCCAGCGCGGGCGTCGCGGCGGAGCCGGAGGAGCCGGCGGGGGCGGTCCGGTCAGCGGGGCCGGTCCGGTCAGCGGGGTCGGTGGGGTCGGTGGGAGCCATGTCCTCCATTGTGCGCCACCCGCCGCGCGTTCCGCCGGGCCACCCTCCACCCCCACCAGAGGTCCCGACCACTTGGTGGCCGACCGTAACGAGAGCCGGAGCACCCCTTGACCGCGAATCCGCGCGAAAATATCTTTCATCATGTGACCCATGACGTGAAGGAAATTTTCGCAGGCAGCCCGGCGTCCGGGGCCTCCTCCCGGGCCTGGGAGGGTCCGCCGTCCGCGGCGCTCGCCGCCAAGGTGCGCACCCTGGGCCCGTCGATGACGCGGTCCATGCAGCGCGTCGCCGAGGCCGTCGCGGGTGATCCGGCGGGCTGCGCGGCCCTCACCGTCACCGGTCTCGCCGAGCTGACCGGCACCAGCGAGGCCACCGTGGTGCGCACCGCCCGCCTCCTCGGCTATCCCGGATACCGGGATCTGCGTCTCGCGCTGGCCGGTCTCGCCGCCCAGCAGCAGTCCGGCCGCGCCCCCGCCGTCACCGCGGACATAGCGGTGGACGACCCGATCGCCGATGTGGTGGCCAAGCTCGCCTACGACGAGCAGCAGACCCTCGCCGACACGGCCGCCGCCCTGGACACGGTGCAGCTCGGCGCCGCCGTCGCCAGTCTCGCCGCGGCCCGCCGTACCGACATCTACGGCATCGGCGCCTCCTCCCTGGTCGGGCAGGACCTGGCGCAGAAGCTGCTGCGGATCGGCCTGATCGCGCACGCGCACGGCGACCCGCATCTGGCGGTGACCAACGCGGTGCAGTTGCGCACCAAGGACGTGGCGATCGCCATCACCCACTCCGGGTCCACCGTCGATGTGATCGAGCCGCTGCGGGTGGCCTTCGAGCGGGGCGCCACCACCATCGCCATCACCGGCCGCCCGGACGGCCCGGTCAGTCAGTACGCGGACCATGTGCTGACCACCTCCACCGCCCGCGAGAGCGAGCTGCGCCCCGCCGCGATGTCCTCCCGCACCAGCCAACTCCTCGTCGTGGACTGCCTGTTCGTCGGCGTGGCACAGCGCACCTACGAGACGGCCGCCCCCGCGCTCTCCGCCACCTACGAGGCCCTGGCGCACCGGCACGCCCCCCGCACTCCCGGCGTCCGCTGACCCGGGCCCCTCCCCCCACACCCCCGCCGAACCCCACGGTATGCACCGGAAAGAGCCACACCAGATGACCTCCACCACCGACGCCTCCGGGCACTCCGGAAACCCCGGTACCCCCGACGCCGCCGGAACCTCCGGACCCGCCGACACTTCCGGTCACCCCGGGGACGGCGGCGAGTACCGCGAGCTGCGAGCCGAGCTGGAGACCCTCACCACCGAGGCGTTCCGCCCCGAACTGGCCGAGATCGACCGGCTGTCCACCGCCGAGATCGCCCGCATCATGAACGGCGAGGACGCCACCGTGCCCGCCGCCGTGGCCGAACAACTGCCCCGGATCGCCGCCGCCATCGACGGCACCGCGGAACGGATGGCCCGCGGCGGCCGCCTGATCTACGCGGGCGCCGGCACCGCGGGCCGCCTCGGCGTCCTCGACGCCAGCGAGTGCCCGCCCACCTTCAACACCGACCCGGCCGAGGTGGTCGGCCTGATCGCGGGCGGCCCCGGCGCGATGGTCACCTCGGTCGAGGGCGCCGAGGACTCCAGGGACCTGGCCGCGGCCGACCTGGACGCGCTACGGCTCACCGAACGGGACGTGGTCGTCGGCATCTCCGCCTCCGGCCGCACCCCGTACGCGATCGGCGCGGTGCAGCACGCCCGGGGGCTCGGCGCGCTCACCGTCGGCCTGTCCTGCAACGCGGACAGCGCGCTGGCCGCCGCCGCGGAACACGGCATCGAGGTCGTCGTCGGCCCCGAACTCCTCACCGGCTCCACCCGGTTGAAGGCGGGCACCGCGCAGAAGCTGGTGCTGAACATGCTGTCCACCATCACCATGATCCGCCTCGGCAAGACCTACGGAAACCTGATGGTGGACGTCCGCGCCTCCAACGAGAAGCTGCGCGCCCGCTCCCGCCGCATCGTCGCCCTCGCCACCAGCGCCTCCGACGAGACCATCGAGACGGCACTCACCGCGGCCGACGGCGAGGTCAAAACCGCCATCCTGATGATCCTCGCCGACGTGGACGCCCCCACCGCGACCACCCTCCTCACCGGCACGGGGGGCCACCTCCGCCGGGCCCTCGACGGGTAGTCGCGGCCCCACCGGCGGCGGGACGTCAGGTGGGAGCGGGGTTTCCGGTGCGTTCGATCACCGCTCGCAGGGCCTCGACATGCGCGGTGAACGCCTCGCGGCCCTGGGGGGTGAGCGAGAGCCAGGTCCGCGGGCGCTTGCCGACGTACCCCTTGGTGACCTTGACGTAGCCGGCCTTCTCCAGCGTGGCGGCCTGTTTGGACAGCACCGAGTCGCTCACCTCGACGGCGTCGCGGACGTAGCCGAACTCCGCCTTCTCGGCTGCCGCCAGCGTCGCCACGATGGAGAACCGGACCGGGGAGTGGATCACCTCGTCCAGCGCGTGCCGGGGATGGTTCATGCCCGCACCCGCCTGGCCGTGACCCAGGCCGCCCCGAATCCGGGCAGCGCCACCAGGACCGCGCCCGGCAGCCACCAGACCAGCTCGCCGCGGAAGAACGCGACACCGAAGCCGAGCACGATCCCGTACAGCACGGCCCAGACGCCGATCATCACGCCGTGCGTCGCGGCCATCCCGCGGTGCGCGACCGGCTGCCGTGCCGCGTACACGCTCAGCACCAGGATCGCCGACATCCAGAGGCCCATGCTGAGCCCGACGCCCAGCGGCCCTCTCAGCAGCCCGAGGGTCAGCACCATGGCGAACGAGACCGTCCCGTACGCCAGTTGATAGCGGACCACCCAGTGCGAGCGCCGGTCCACCGATGTCTTGAGCTGTTGCGCCTGCGCGAGCGCGGCGGCCGGATCCATCTCGTTCATCGCCATACCCACACCATGGCAAGTACTTTCCGAGTTGGCAAGTACTTTCTTCAAAAGGGCCGGCCTCTTGGTGCCCCGGGCGGCAGCCGGAAACGCCCGAGGGCGGCACCCCTCCGTGAGGAAGGGGTGCCGCCCTCGGTTGCGCTCTGCGCGGGACCGGCCGATCCGTCGGGACGGATCAGAAGTCCATGTCACCGCCCGGCATACCGCCCGGGGCGCCCGCGGGGGCGGCCTTCTCCGGCTTGTCGGCGATGACGGCCTCGGTGGTGAGGAACAGCGCGGCGATGGAGGCGGCGTTCTGCAGCGCGGAACGGGTCACCTTCGCCGGGTCGATGATGCCCTCGGCCACCAGGTCCACGTACTCGCCGGTCGCGGCGTTGAGGCCGTGACCCGGGGTGAGGTTGCGGACCTTCTCCACCACGACGCCGCCCTCAAGGCCGGCGTTCACGGCGATCTGCTTCAGCGGGGCCTCCAGGGCGAGCTTCACGGCCTGCGCGCCGGTCGCCTCGTCACCCTCAAGCTCCAGCTTCTCGAAGACCGCGGAGGCCTGGAGCAGGGCCACGCCACCACCGGCGACGATGCCCTCCTCGACGGCCGCCTTGGCGTTGCGCACGGCGTCCTCGATGCGGTGCTTGCGCTCCTTGAGCTCCACCTCGGTGGCCGCACCGGCCTTGATGACGGCCACGCCGCCGGCCAGCTTCGCCAGGCGCTCCTGGAGCTTCTCGCGGTCGTAGTCCGAGTCCGAGTTCTCGATCTCGGCGCGGATCTGGTTGACGCGACCCTGGACCTGGTCGGCGGAGCCGGAGCCGTCCACGATGGTGGTCTCGTCCTTGGTGATGACGACCTTGCGGGCGCGGCCCAGCAGCTCCAGACCGGCGTTCTCCAGCTTGAGGCCGACCTCCTCGGAGATGACCTCGCCGCCGGTGAGGATGGCGATGTCGCCGAGCATGGCCTTGCGGCGGTCACCGAAGCCCGGGGCCTTGACGGCGACGGACTTGAAGGTGCCGCGGATCTTGTTGACGACCAGGGTCGACAGGGCCTCGCCCTCGACGTCCTCGGCGATGATCAGCAGCGGCTTACCCGACTGCATGACCTTCTCCAGCAGCGGCAGCAGGTCCTTGACGTTGCCGATCTTGGAGTTGGCGATCAGGATGTACGGGTCGTCGAGCGACGCCTCCATACGCTCCATGTCGGTGGCGAAGTACGCCGAGATGTAGCCCTTGTCGAAGCGCATACCCTCGGTGAGCTCCAGCTCCAGACCGAAGGTCTGGGACTCCTCGACGGTGATGACGCCTTCCTTGCCGACCTTGTCCATGGCCTCGGCGATCAGCTCGCCGATCTGGACGTCGGCGGCGGAGATGGAGGCGGTGGAAGCGATCTGCTCCTTGGTCTCCACGTCCTTGGCCTGCTCAAGCAGGGCGGCGGAGACGGACTCGACGGCCTTCTCGATGCCGCGCTTGAGGGCCATCGGGTTGGCACCCGCGGCGACGTTGCGCAGGCCCTCCTTGACGAGCGCCTGGGCGAGAACGGTGGCGGTGGTCGTACCGTCGCCGGCGACGTCGTCCGTCTTCTTGGCGACCTCCTTGACCAGCTCGGCGCCGATCTTCTCGTACGGGTCCTCCAGCTCGATCTCCTTGGCGATCGAGACGCCGTCGTTGGTGATCGTGGGGGCGCCCCACTTCTTCTCAAGGACGACGTTGCGGCCCTTGGGGCCCAGGGTCACCTTGACGGCGTCGGCGAGCTGGTTCATGCCGCGCTCAAGGCCGCGCCGTGCCTCCTCGTCGAACGCGATGATCTTGGCCATGTGAAGTGGTCCTCCCGGGACAGGTCCCCCCGTGCCCTGCCACGAGCATGGGGGCGATTGCTCCGGACCGCGCTGGCGCCCGCGACGGACGGCCTGCCTGCCTGCGTGGTTCCTTGCCCCACCCGGCCGACGGGCCTCACCGACCCGGTCCTTCTGTCACTCTCACCTTCAGAGTGCTAACGCCAATGATTAGCACTCGGCACCAGAGAGTGCAAGGAGACTTCGCGCAGCGAAGCCGTTGAGGGGCGGTGGCCGGGCGACGGGAGGGCGCAAGGAGACTTCGCGCAGCGAAGCCGTTGAGGGGTGGGCGCGGGGCCGTCCCCGGACACGTGAGAGGGTCCGCACCCCGGGCGGGGTGCGGACCCTCTGTGAAGATCGCTGTTCTTCAGTCGGCGCTTCAGCCGGCCACGCGGACCATGTCCGCCTGCGGTCCTTTCTGGCCCTGCGAGATCTCGAACTCGACCCGCTGGCCTTCCTCCAGGGTGCGGTAGCCGTCCATCTGAATCGCGCTGTAGTGGACGAATACATCCGCACCACCGTCGACCGCGATGAAGCCGTAGCCCTTCTCCGCGTTGAACCACTTGACGGTGCCCTGAGCCATGCCTAACTCCCCTATTACTGGCCCTTGCACAGGACCGCACTTCGCGGACCCGGGTCAGAACTCACCCCCCAGTGAATGGAGGTGTGCGCCGGAACGCCTCGACCGCGGCTGAATGTATCTGTCCAACTGCCGTCTGCAACAGGTCATCCGAACGAGAAATCTCGGAGCGCCAGAACGGAAGTATGAGGAGAATTCATGGAGTTCCGGGGCAAGTCGGGCCGGGCAAAGGCCGTGAAACGCCTAAAAGAACAGAGCAATTTGACTGCTTCTTACCGCAGTTCAGCCCGGCTCCGGCAGGCGTCCGTCGCGGCGGGCAAGGCGTGTTCCCCAACCTTACCGCGTTCAACCATGCAGAATTGCCCCCTCCGCTTGTAATAGAGCGGAGGGGGCAATTCGTGACCGCGGGGGACCATCCGGCCCCTGACAGATCAGCAGCCGCCGGCCACGGCCGGGATGATCGAGACGCCCGCGCCGTCCGGCGTCACCGTCTCCAGCCCCTGCTCGAAACGGACGTCGTCGTCATTCACATACACATTGACGAAACGGCGCAACTTGCCCTGGTCGTCCAGGACTCGGGCCGCGATCCCGGTGTGGTTCTTCTCCAGATCGGCGATCACCTCACTCAGCGTCGCCCCCTCCGCGACCACCTCGGACTGTCCGCCGGTGTAGGTACGAAGAATCGTGGGAATACGGACCTTCACGCTCATACATCTCACCTCAGAAATCTCGTGGGGGTGCCCCTTGATGGCTGCCCGTCAGGGCACCGTTCCGGGGCGCGGGGATGAATCCGAACCCGTCAGCCGGCCAGTCCCGCGGCGCGGAACGCCTCCAGGTTCGGCCGAATCGTCGCCGTCGGCCCGGTGGTCGGCGCCACCGCGTCCAGGGTCTTCAGGCCGTCGCCGGTGTTCAGGACGACCGTGGTGAGCGCCGGGTCGATGGCGCCCGCCTCGATCAGCTTCCTGGTCACACCGACCGTCACCCCGCCCGCGGTCTCGGCGAAGATGCCCTCGGTGCGGGCCAGTAGCTTGATCGCGTCCACGACCTGCTCGTCGTCGACGTCCTCCACCGTGCCGCCGGTGCGGCGCGCGATGTCGAGGACGTAGGGGCCGTCGGCCGGGTTGCCGATGGCGAGGGACTTGGCGATGGTGTCCGGCTTCTGCGGGCGGACCACGTCGTGACCGGCCTTGAAGGCGGTGGACACCGGGGAGCAGCCCTCGGCCTGCGCACCGAAGATCTTGTACGGCTTGTCCTCGACCAGGCCCAGCTTGATCAGCTCCTGAAGACCCTTGTCGATCTTGGTGAGTTGGGAGCCGGAGGCGATCGGGATGACGAGCTGGTCCGGCAGCTCCCAGCCGAGCTGCTCGCAGATCTCGTACGCCAGGGTCTTGGAGCCCTCGCCGTAGTAGGGCCGGAGGTTGACGTTGACGAAGCCCCAGCCCTCGCCGAGCGGGTCGCCGATCAGCTCCGAGCAGAAGCGGTTGACGTCGTCGTAGTTGCCCTCGATGCCGACGAGTTCGCCGCCGTAGACCGCGGCCATCACGACCTTGCCCTGCTCCAGGTCGTGCGGGATGAAGACGCAGGAGCGGAAGCCGGCGCGGGCCGCGGCGGCGCCGACGGCGCCCGCGAGATTGCCGGTGGAGGAGCAGGAGAGGGTGGTGAAGCCGAAGGCGCGGGCGGCCTCGATGGCCTGGGCGACGACGCGGTCCTTGAAGGAGTGCGTCGGGTTGCCGGAGTCGTCCTTGATGAACAGGCCGCCGGTGACGCCCAGTTCACGGGCGAGGTTGTCGGCCTTGACCAGCTTGGTCCAGCCCGGGTTCAGATTCGGCTTCTCGGCGACGTCGGCGGGGACGGGCAGCAGCGGAGCGTACCGCCAGAGGTTGTCCGGGCCCGACTCGATCTTCCGGCGCAGTGCCTCCGGGTCGCCCAGCGGGAGGTCGTAGGCGACCTCCAGAGGGCCGAAACAGCTCGCACAGGCGAAGTCGGGGCCCAGCGGGAACCTTTCGCCGCACTCCCGGCAGGAGAGTCCGGAGGCGGGACCGAGGTCCACGGAAGTCGCGTCGTCGGAACGGCTCACTGTCTGCACAGCCATGGTGGCGAGGCCCTCTCTCCTCATCTTCCCCGCGGCGCATCTCGCCACGAGACGGAATTGGCACCTGCCCTAGCCGGGGCCCCGCGGTGGACCGTGACGCGGTCGGAACGAGAACCGGCTGGAGGGTTGCCGGGGCTTCAACGGGCCGTATCCCTCTGCCCCTCTGGATGAGCGGTATGGCTCCGGGATCAGCGGGTGATCCGGTGCGTTTGGCACGGACCGACCCCGACATGCGACGGTCATCCGCGTTGTTCAAGACTGTAACCGAAGGCCCGGAGGGTTGAGACAGCCGTCCGAAGCGCGAGATGGATCACAGCCGGGCGGGCGGGGAGAGGGAGAAGAACGGTGCTGGAGGAGGTCGAGCGCTGGCTGACCAGGCGCTCCTGGTCGGTGCGCGACCGCGGGATGCAGCAGTTGCTCACCGCGAAGCGGGCGGCGGGCAGCACGGTGAGCGTGGTGCTGCCGGCGCTCGACGAGGAGGCGACGGTCGGCCGGATCGCCACCGTGATCCGCCGCGAACTGATGGCGCCGGCCGCCCCGCTGGTGGACGAGCTGGTGGTACTGGACTCGGGCTCCACGGACCGTACGGCACAGGTGGCGGCCTCGGCGGGGGCGCGGGTGGTGCACCGGGACTCGGTGCTGCCGCGGATACCCGCCCTGCCCGGCAAGGGCGAGGTGCTGTGGCGCTCGCTGCTGGTCACCGGCGGGGACGTGGTCTGCTTCGTGGACGCCGATCTCACCGAGTTCTCCGCGGACTTCGTCACCGGCATCGTCGGCCCGCTGCTCACCGACCCGGAGGTCCACCTGGTGAAGGCGATGTACGACCGGCCACTGGCGGCCGCGGCCGGCGGCGGGCAGGGCGGCCGGGTCACCGAGCTGGTGGCGCGCCCACTGCTCAATATGCACTGGCCGCAACTGGCCGGTTTCGTCCAGCCCCTCGGCGGCGAGTACGCGGCCCGCCGCTCGCTGCTGGAGCGGCTGCCGTTCCCGGTGGGCTACGGCGTGGAGCTGGGGCTGCTGGTGGACGCGCTGCACACGGTGGGCCTGGACGCGCTGGCCCAGGTCGATGTGGGGGTGCGGCGCCACCGGCACCAGGACGGGCAGGCGCTGGGGCGGATGTCCGCGGCGATCTACCGCACGGCACAGGTCCGGCTTGCCCGCGGGCATCTGCTGCGGCCGGAGCTCACCCAGTACGTACGCGGCGAGAACGGCTTCGAACCGCGGACGTTCCCGGTGGACACCGAGGAGCGGCCGCCGATGGCCTCGATCACGGAGTACACCTCCCGGGACGCCGCGTAGAGGGCTCCGGAGGCCCGGTCCGCGGCGGTTTGGTGGCCGGGCGCGGTGGCTAGGTTCCGGGTATGGGTCATTCTCAGGCTGCGCAGGTCCTCGTCGCCTCCAACCGCGGGCCGGTCGCCTACCGCCCCGCGGACGACGGCACCCTGACCGCCCACCGCGGTGGCGGCGGCCTGGTCTCCGGGCTCTCCGCGATCGGCCCCGAGACGGACGCCCTGTGGGTGTGCGCCGCGCTCGGCGAGGGCGACCGGCGGGCCGCGACCGCCACCGACGACGGGCGGCTCGACCCGGGGGACACCGCGGGGCAGCGGGTGCGGATGCTCACCGTCGACCCGGCGGTGCACGCCGACGCGTACAACGGCATCGCCAACTCGGTGCTCTGGTTTGTGCACCACATGCTGTACCAGACGCCGCTGGAACCGGTCTTCGACGCCGCGTTCCGGCGCCGCTGGGCCGCCTATGAGACCTACAACCGGGCCTTCGCGGAGGCGCTCGCCGAGGACGCGGCGCCGCGGGCCGCGGTGCTGGTGCAGGACTACCACCTGGCGCTGGTGCCGGGGATGCTCCGGGCGCTCCGGCCCGATCTGCGGATCGGCCACTTCTCGCACACACCGTGGGCGCCGCCCGACTACTTCCGGCTGCTGCCCGACGACATCGCCGGGCAACTGCTGACCGGGATGCTGGGCGCGGACCGCCTCGGCTTCCTCACCCACCGCTGGGCCGGCGCCTTCGCCGACTGCTGCGCCGACCGGCTGCCCGGCGGCACCGGCGGCACCGCGATCGGTGTGCACGGGCTGGGCGCCGACGGGGAGTTCCTGCGCGGCCGGGCCCGCACACCCGACGTGGACGAGCGGCTGACGGCGCTGCGCGAGCAGATCGGCCTGGCGCCCGACGGCCGCCCCCGCCGCACCGTGGTGCGGGTGGACCGCACCGAGCTGTCCAAGAACATCGTCCGCGGGCTGCTCGCCTTCCGGCATCTGCTGACCGAGCGGCCCGAGTGGCGCGGGCACGTGGTGCACCTCGCCTTCGCCTACCCGTCCCGGCAGGACCTGGCCGTCTACCGCGACTACACGGCGGAGGTGGCCCGGCTCGCGGACGAGATCAACTCCGAGTTCGGCCGCGGCGATTGGACGCCGGTGGTGCTGCACCTCAAGGACGACTTCGCCCGCTCGCTCGCCGCGTACCGGCTGGCCGACGTGGCGCTGGTCAACCCGATCCGGGACGGGATGAACCTGGTCGCCAAGGAGATCCCGGTGGTCTCCGAGGAGGGCTGCTCCCTGGTGCTGTCCCGGGAGGCCGGCGCCCACGAGGAGCTGGGCGAGCTGTCCTTCACGGTCAACCCGTACGACGTGGTCGGCACCGCGGACGCGCTGCACCGGGCACTGTCCCAACCGCCCACGGAACGCGCCGAACGCAGCGCCCGCCTCGCCGAGGCCGCCACCGCCCTCCCCCCGGCCCGCTGGTTCCTGGACCAGCTCCACGCCCTGGAGGCGCTGGACTAGTGCGTTGCCGCGAGGGCGGCGAGTAGGGACACCACTCCGGACGGGCCGTCGACCACCAGGTCGGCGCGGTCCGCCAGTTCGGTCGCCTCGGTGCTGCCGCTGCACACCAGCAGGCCCGGTACGCCCTGTGAGCGGAGCTTGTCCACGGCGGCGAAGGCCGGCAGGTCCCCCAGGTCGTCCCCGGCATAGAGGACCGTCCCGGCGCCGACCTCGCGCACATAGGAGGTGAGGGCGGCGCCCTTGTCCATGCCGGGTGGGCGCAACTCCAGTACCAGCTTGCCCGGTTCGACGATCAGGCCGTGCCGGGCGGCGAGCGAGGCCAGAGGTTGCCGCAGGGCTTCGAACGCGGCCCCGGGGTCGTCGGCGCGGCGGGTGTGCACGGCGACCGAGCGGCCCTTCTCCTCGACCCGGACGCCGGGCCACGCCCCGGCCCGCTCCAGCACCCCGGGCAGTTCGGCCCGCACCGGCGGAAGCCCGGGGTGCTCGGCGGGCGCCCGTACGGTGCCGTCGGCCGCGTCCCAGCGTTCGGTGCCGTAGTGGCCGAGGACGACGAGGTGGTCCAGGCCCGGCACCCCGGCGAAGCCGCCGTAGCGGACGGCGAGGGCCGCGGGGCGGCCGGTGAGTACGGCGACCGAGCGCACCCGGGGGGCCAGTGCGGCGAGTGCGGGCACCGCGTCGGGGTGGGCGCGGGCCTGGTCGGGGTCGGGCACGATCGGGGCGAGGGTGCCGTCGAAGTCGAGGGCGATCACGGCCTGTTGGGGCCGGGCGGTGAGTGCGGCGAGGCCGTCGCGCCCGGCTGCGGTCCGCGGCGTCGGCAAGGAGTCCGGAAGGCTGCCCATGGGCTGACCCTACCCACGCGCCGCCGGATCAGCGCTCCGTACGGCGGGCGGCGCGGACCCGGCGCAGGCGGTTGACGGTGACGGGGGCGTGGGCCAGGGCACGGGGGTCGTCGAGGAGGGCGTTGAGGAGCTGGTAGTAGCGGACGGGGGCGAGGTCCAACTGCTCGCGGATGGCGCGCTCCTTGGCGCCGGGCGCGGGCCAGTCGCGCCCTTCGAAGGCGAGGATGCCTTCCTCAAGGGACGACAGCGGGCGCTCGGCGGGGGCGGACATGGCGGCGACGATACGCGGTGCCCGGTGCCGGGGTCCGGTCGGCCTAGGAGGCGCCCTCGGCGCCGGCGGCCTGGCGTTGGAGCTGGGTGAGGATGGCCTCGGGGTTGCCGTGGTCGGAGACCGCGTTGCCGATGTTCTTCTTGATGGCGGCGCTGACCTCGCCCCAGGAGGTCTTGCCGACGGGGTAGAGCTGCGCGTTGGGCAGCTCCCGGAGGAAGGGCGCGAGGTCGGACCGGGACGGGTCCCGGGCCATCTTCTCGGAGGCGGAGGCGGTGACCGGCAACAGTCCGTACTCCTCGCAGAACGCCAGGTGGTTGCGGTCGCTGTAGACGTAGTCGAGGAAGCGGCCGATCTCCTTGCCGTGGCCGTTCTGCTTGAACGCGGTCATCCAGTCGGCGACGCCCATGGTGGCCTTGGCCCGGCCGTTGATGCCGGGCATCGGCACCATGCCGTACTTGACGCCCTTCTTGCCGGCGAGCCGCATCAGGGAGGGGTGGCCGTTGAGCATCCCGACCTCGCCGCGGGTGAAGCCGGCGAAGGCGTCGGCGCGGTCGAGCTTGCCGGGGGCGACGGGGCCGGTGAGGTGCTCGCCGACGAGGCTGGTCTTCAGCCAGTCGAAGGTGTTGACGTTGGTCTTGGAATCGAGGCTGTAGGAGCCGACGTTGTCGGTGTAGCCCTCGCCACCGCTGAGCAGCCACATCAGGGTCTCGGCCTGCGCCTCCTCGGGGCCGAGCGGCAGCGCGAAGGGCGTCTTCACCCCGGCCTTCCTGAGCGCCCGGGCGTCGTGCTGGAGGTCGGTCCAGCTCTGCGGCGGGGCGGTGATGCCGGCCTTCGCGAAGAGGGTCTTGTTGTAGAAGAGCAGGCGGGTGGAGGAGACGAACGGCATCCCGTACTGGGTGCGGTTGACCTGTCCGGCCTGGCTGAGGGGGGTGAGGAAGCCGGACTGGGTGGATATGGAGAGCAGGTCGTCGGCGCTGTACAGCTTGTGCCGGGCGGCGTAGCCGGCGTAGGCGCCGATCTGCGCCATGTCGGGGGCCTTGCCGGCCGCGACCAGGCCCTTGACCTTGCTGTCGACCTCGCTCCAGGGGTAGACGCGGACGTCGATCCGGATACCGGGGTGGCTCTTCTCGTAACGGGCGGCCAGCTTGTCCCAGTACTTCTTGGAGCTGTCCGAGGCGGAGGTGCCGTAGTCGGCGGCGACCAGGGTGAGGGTGGTGTCGCCGGAACCGCCGCCGGTGCAGGCGGTGAGTCCCACGGTCATCCCGAGTGCGGCCACCGCCGCGGTCAGTGCTGTCAGACGCCGCACAACCGTCCCCTGTCCCCTTCAGCCGTTCCGATCGTCCCCCGTGCTCGTGGTGGCTCCTGGAGGACCGCGCCTCCCCCCGAGGCCGCTTCCAAGGTCTACACCACGGAAGTCTCGCTTGGGCAACGGGAGTCGGCGGGGGAAGCGGGAGGCGCGGAGGGCGGGACGTCGCTTCCGCGGCGTTTGCACGGTGTTTCCGGTGCGAAAACGCAGGTCCATGGGTGAACTGGACTAGACCTGTCGGAACGAAGGCGGGACACTGTCCCCGTGAGACATGTCATCGCCCTCGATGTGGGCGGCACCGGGATGAAGGCCGCTCTGGTCGGGGCGGACGGCGCGCTGCTCCACGAGACCCGGCGGGCCACCGGCCGCGAACGGGGCCCGGAGGCCGTGGTCGCCGCCATCGCCGACTTCGCCGCCGACCTGCGCGACCACGGCCTGCGCCACTTCGGGCAGCCCGCCGCGGCCGCCGGGGTCGCGGTGCCCGGCATCGTCGACGCCGAGCACGGCATCGCCGTCTACGCGGCCAACCTGGGCTGGCGTGACGTCCCGCTGCGGAGACTGCTCGCCGAACGCCTCGGCAACGTGCCCGTCGCCCTCGGCCACGATGTGCGCACCGGCGGCCTCGCCGAGGGCCGTATCGGTGCCGGACGCGGCGCGGAACGCTTCCTCTTCGTACCGCTCGGCACCGGGATCGCGGGGGCCATCGGCATCGGCGGCGCCATCGAACCGGGCGCCCATGGGTCCGCCGGTGAGATCGGCCACATCGTGGTCCGGCCAGGCGGGCCGCCCTGCGGCTGCGGGCAGCGCGGCTGCCTGGAGCGGCTGGCCTCCGCCTCCGCCGTCAGCCAGGCCTGGGCCGCCGCCACCGGCGATCCGGACGCCGACGCCGCGGACTGCGCCAAGGCCGTCGCCTCCGGTGATCCGCGGGCCCGGCAGGTGTGGCAGGAGGCGGTGGACGCGCTCGCCGACGGGCTGGTCACCGCGCTCACCCTGCTGGACCCGGAGACCCTGATCATCGGCGGCGGTCTCGCCGAGGCGGGGGAAACCCTGTTCACACCGCTGCGGGCCGCGGTCGCGCGGCGCATCACCTTCCAGCAGCAGCCCGCGATCGTGCCCGCCGCGCTCGGCGACACCGCGGGCTGCCTCGGCGCGGGGCTGCTCGCCTGGGACCTGCTCGGCGCCGGGCACCCCGGCCCGTCCGCCCCGCACGACCCCGTCCCCACAGATCCCCCAGACTCCCCAGCCCCCACGGACTCCTCGGAGGTAATCGACTGATGGCCGCTCGTACAGTCCTCGCCGGAGCCCAGGTGGTGCTGCCCACCGGCACCGTTCCCGACGGACGGGTCACCGTCGAGGGAAGCCGCATCACGGACACCGGCGGGAGCGCTCCCGGCGCGGACCCCGGTACCGCGGACACCGTCGACCTCAGCGGGCACTGGCTGGTCCCCGGCTTCGTGGACCTGCACAACCACGGCGGCGGCGGCGCCTCCTTCACCAACGGCACCGTCGAGGACGTCCTGCACGGCGTGCGCACCCACCGGCTCCACGGCACCACCACCCTCGTCGCCTCCACCGTCACCGGTGAGATGGACGCGCTGGCGCAGCGGGCCGGGCTGCTCTCCGAGCTGGCCGAGCAGGGCGAGATCGCCGGTGTCCACTTCGAGGGGCCGTTCATCTCGCCCTGCCGCAAGGGCGCCCACTCCGAGGCCCTGCTGCGGGACCCGGACCCCGCCGCGGTACGCAAACTCCTGGACGCGGCCCGCGGCCAGGCCCGGATGGTCACCCTCGCCACCGAACTCCCCGGCGGCCTGGACTCGGTACGGCTGCTCACCGAGCACGGGGTGATCGCCGCCGTCGGCCACACCGACGCCGACTACGAGCAGACCGCGGCCGCCATCGACGCCGGGGCCACCGTCGCCACCCACCTCTTCAACGCGATGCCGCCGCTCGGCCACCGCGCCCCCGGCCCCATCACCGCGCTGCTGGAGGACGAGCGGGTCACCGTCGAGCTGATCGACGACGGCACCCATCTGCACCCGGCCGCCCTGCGCCTCGCCTTCCACCACGCGGGCGCCGCCCGGGTCGCGTTCATCACCGACGCGATGGACGCGGCCGGATTCGGGGACGGCGTCTACCACCTGGGGCCGCTGGAGGTCGAGGTCAGGGACGGAGTGGCCCGGCTCGCCGAGGGCGGCTCCATCGCCGGCTCCACCCTCACCCTGGACCGCGCCTTCCACCGGGCCGCCACCGTCGACCGGCTGCCGGTGCCGGACATCGTCCGCGCCATCTCCACCAACCCGGCGCGGCTCCTCGGCCTCGACGACCGCGTCGGCAGCATCGAGCCCGGCAAGGACGCCGATCTGGTCGTACTGGACGCGGAGTTCGCCCTCAAGGGCGTGCTGCGCAAGGGCGAGTGGATCGTGGACCCGCGCGGGGACTGAGACCGTCGGCGATACGTCCCGAGCGGCCGGCCGTGGTCTGGGCCGGCCGCCCGGTCTTTGGCATGATCAGGACCGCAAGCTGCCCTCTGACGTCCCAGGAGGGGTCCGGGTGATCCTCACGGTCACACTGAACACCGCCCTCGACCTCACCTACCGCGTCCCCGCGCTGCGTCCGTACGCCTCGCACCGCGTCACCGAGGTCATCGAGCGCCCCGGCGGCAAGGGCCTCAATGTGGCCCGGGTGCTCGCCGCCCTCGGCCACCCGGTCACCGCCACCGGTCTGGCGGGCGGCGCCACCGGGCGGACGGTGCGCCAACTCCTCGCCGGCACAAGCGGGTTGACCGACGCACTGGTGGAAGTGTCCGGCCCCACCCGCCGTACGGTCGCCGTGGTGGACGCGGCCGGCGGGGACACCACCCAGCTCAACGAGCCGGGACCGCACATCGGCCCGGCCGAGTGGGAGGAGTTCACCGCCCGCTACGAGGAACTGCTGCGCACCGCACGGGCCGTCGCGCTCTGCGGCAGCCTTCCGCCCGGGGTGCCCGTCGGCGCCTACGCCCGGCTGGTGCGGACCGCCCGCGCGGCCGGGGTGCCGGTACTGCTGGACACCAGCGGGGAGCCGCTGCGCCGCGGCCTCGCCGCCCGCCCCGACCTCCTCAAGCCCAACGCGGACGAACTCGCCGAACTGACCGGATCTCACGACCCGGACCAGGCCGTGCGCGAGGTGCGGCGCCGCGGCGGGCGCACCGTGGTCGCCTCCCTCGGCGCGGACGGGCTGCTCGCCGCCACCCCGGAGGGCCGCTGGCGGGCCGCCCCGCCGACCCGGGTGCACGGCAATCCGACCGGAGCCGGCGACTCCGCCGTGGCCGGACTGCTGTCCGGGCTGGTCGAGGACGCGCCCTGGCCGGAACGCCTGACCCGAGCGGTGGCCCTCTCCGCGGCCACCGTCCTCGCCCCCGGCGCCGGCGAGTACGACGCGGCGGCCTACGCGGACCTGCGCCGGCAGGTGAAGGTCACCGAGGCGGACGGCTGAGGCCGGGCCTGACAGCGGGAAGGACCTAGGCCGTGGCCAGCCATACCTTGTCGAGGTTGGCGTCGCACTTGTTGCCGTCGCCGCAGGAGATCGTGATGGTGTTGGTGCCCTTGTTGAGCGGCACGGTCGCCCAGGTCTGGGTCCAGCCCTTCTCCCAGTCGTCCTTCTTGGCGTGGGCGAAGTTCCCCATGTTCAGCGGACGGTCCTGCGCCTTGCCGTTCACGGTGACCGTGGCGTCGGCGGCCTTGCCGGGCACCCCGTACGCCACGTAGAAGCGGTAGGTCTTCGCCTTCGGGACGCCGTCGATGGTCCAAGTGACCGACGCACCAGGGTTGTTGAAGCCGGCGACATAGACGCCGCCGTCGGCGGTGGCGCCGTCGATGTCGGAGGCCGTCACCGTGCCGCCGGCCAGCTTCAGCGCCTTCGCGTCGGCCTTGGGCAGCTTCACCGTCGGCTTGGCGCTGGGCTCCTTGGTGGGCTCCTTGCTGGGCTGCGCCGTCTCGACGGGGGCCGAGCTGGAGGGACCGGCCTCCGGGTCGCCCTTGTCCTTGTCGTCGCCGCTGCTGAGCATGGCCGCGCCGATTCCTATGACGACGGCCGCCACCACCGCGATCGCACCGATCAGCAGGCCCTTGGTGTTGGGACCGCGGCCCCGGCCGCCGTCGGACCTGCGCGGAGCCGAGCGCTGCGGCGTGCCCCCGGGCAGCGTCTCCGGCGCCTGGTAGTGCGCGTTGGGCTGGTGGTTCGGCTGCTGCTGGGTCTGCTGCGGCACCTGCCCGAAGGAGGCGGTGGCCTGCTGGGTCTGCTGCCCGGCCGGCGGCGGATAGCCGTAACCGCCGCGCCCCGCCGCCTGCTGCCCGTACTGTCGCTCGCCCACCGCACGGACCTGGTGGTGGGAGGAGCGCGGGCCCGGATAGCCGTAACCGCCGCCCCCGCTGGGCGGGGTGGCGCCGGACGCCTGCCCGTCGGCGTACAGATAGCCGAACGGGTCTTCGTCCTCGGGCGTGCTCGCGCCGTTGTTGCCGGCCGTCATCCCTAGGTCACTCCTTGGCAGTTACAGACTTCGGACCCGGCGAGCCTACCGCTCCGGGTGGGCCGGACGGGCGCCCCCGCTCGGGCCCGAACCCACTACACTGCGCTGACCTGGGCTTCAGCCGGCGCGCCTGTGCTGTTTCGCACGAGATCGCTTCTCGATGTACATCCGCTGGTCGGCCGAGGCCAGCACCTCGTCCGCGGACATGCCGCAGTGCGCCCAGCCGATGCCGAAGCTGGCGCCCACCCGGACCGCCCGGCCGTCGACCCGGATCGGCGGGATGATCGCGTTCCGCAGCCGCACCGCGAGGTCCTGGGCGTCGGCCCGGCCGAGGCCGTCCGCGAGCACCACGAACTCGTCGCCGCCGAGCCGGGCCACCGTGTCCCCGTCCCGCACGCCGCTGGTGAGCCGGCGGGCCACCTCGATCAGTACGGCGTCGCCGGTGTGGTGGCCGAAGCGGTCGTTGATCGACTTGAAGCCGTCCAGGTCGCAGAAGAGGACGGCGAGGCCCTTGGTGCCGTCGTCGGTGTCCCCCTGCGGCGCCACCGTGTGCACATGCTCGAAGACGGGCCCGGCGGGGCCGTGGGCGGCGGGGTGCCCGGCGCCGTAGCCGTGCTCGCCGCCGTACGCCGCGTCCAGCGAGCCGGTGGGCAGGGCCTGGGGGCGGCCGCAGAGGCGGGCGCCGAGCCGGGCGCGCAGCTCCGCCGAGTTGGGCAGGCCGGTGAGCGAGTCGTGCGAGGCGCGGTGCGCCAACTGCAGCTCGCGGCGCTTGCGTTCCTCTATGTCCTCGACGTGGGTGAGCAGGAAGCGGGGGCCGTCGGCGGCGTCGGCGACCACGGAGTTCCGCATGGAGACCCAGAGGAAGCTGCCGTCCCGGCGGGCCAGGCGCAGCTCGGCCCGGCCGCCCTCGGCGGAGGTGCGCAGCAGGGTGCCGATGTCCTCGGGGTGCACCAGGTCGGAGAAGGAGTAGCGGCGCATCGCGGAGGCCGGGCGGTTCAGCAGCCGGCACAGGGCGTCGTTGCTGCGCAGGATGCGGCCGTGCTGGTCCCCGCCCATCTCGGCGATGGCCATCCCGGACGGCGCGTACTCGAAGGCCTGGCGGAAGGACTCCTCGCTGGCTCTGAGGGCCTGCTGCTCGCGCTCCAGCCGGACCAGGGCCCGCTGCATATTGGTGCGCAGCCGGGCGTTGCTGATCGCGATCGCGGCCTGGAACGCGTACATCTGGAGCGCTTCCCGGCCCCAGGCGCCGGGGCGGCGGCCGTTGCGCGGCCGGTCCACGGAGATCACGCCGAGGAGGTCGCCGCCGGAGGCGCCGGGCGCGTAGAGGGGCGCGAAGAGGCGGTCGGAGGGGTGCCACTCGTCCTCGAAGCGGGGCTCCGGGCCGTCCGTGTACCACTGCGGGACGTCGTCCTCGTCGAGGACCCAGCCCTCGGTGTGCGGGATGAACCGGAGGTCTCCCCAGGCCTCGCCCATGGAGAGCCGCCGCTCCCAGGAGACCCGGGAACCGACCCGGCCGGTGATCAGGGCCTCCGCGGCGGCGTCCCCGGCGAGGGCGGCGACCACCAGGTCGCCGTCGGGGCGGACCAGGTTCACACAGGCCAGTTCGTATCCGAGGCCGTTGACCACGCCGTCGGCGACGGTCTGCATCGTGTCGGCCAGGCTGCGCGCGGTGTTCATGTCCGCCATCACCCGGTGTAGCTGCCGCAGGGTCGCAAGACGGACGTACGGCTCCGACTCGGTCTCCATGCTCGCTCTCCCCGAGACCTCGACAGCAACTCCGGTTCAGTCAGGTTCCGTCAGGTTCGTCAATCGTCGGTTGGGTCCGTTCGGTGTCGGTCAGTGCGGCCCGGTCCGTCGGCGGTGCCGCGGCGGGCCGGGCAGGCGCTGCCGGTCCGTGCCGTACCGCGCCGGTCCACGTGTGGTGCACGCGGTCCGCACGGCTCTCGCAGTGCTCGCGCCCGTCCGGCACGGTCGTCGGGCGCGATCGTTCGGCGTACTTGTCGCAGTGTCCCCGTCACTGAATCACAGTGAGCTTCCCACTCGGTACACAGGGTCAACAAATTATGCCCTCTGTGAGTCAAGTCACAAGATCCTCACGGGACTTGACCCACCGGACCGCACCGTTCCCCGAACCGTACAGAACGCAGATGACATGCGAGTCGCCCCTTCCCGTCCCCCCGGATTTCGGCCCTGGGACCTAGGCCGTACATCCGCCCCGGGTCCGATGCGGGCCGCCACCGCCGAGGCTACCGTCAAGTACGTGTCGAATACCCCCAGTACGACGGATTCCGCCCCGCCGCCCGACCCCCTCACCCCCGCCGTGGGCCATGCTGTGGGGGTGAGCGACGAGGAGTTCCGCGCGGCCATGGCGCGGCTGACGGCGGGCGTGGTGCTGGTCACCGCGCACGAACCGGCCCTGGACCCGGAGGGCCCGGCCGGCGAGGACGCCGGGATGACCGCCACCGCCTTCATGTCGGTCTCGCTCGATCCGCCGCTGGTCATGGTCAGCCTGCGCGAGGGCTCCCGGATGGACGACCTGCTCGCCGAACAGCCGCTGTGGGGCGCCTCCCTGCTGACCCGGCGGCAGCGGCATATCGCGGGCCGCTTCGCCATGAAGGGCAGGGTCAGCGACCGCCTCCTCTTCCAGGACCTGCGCTGCCGCCGCGGCGAGGCCTCCGGGGCGCTCCTGGTGGACGGCTCCCTGGCCACCCTCGAATGCCGCACCCGGGACCGCGTCCCGGCCGGTGACCACACCCTCGTCATCGCCGACGTCCTCACCACCGACCTCGCCCACACCGAGGACTCCCCGCTCCTCTACTACCGGGGCCGCTACCGCGACTTGGGGTGAGCGGGGCCGGTGTACCGCTGAACGGCCGGGCGCGGGTGGGGACTTGGGCGGTCAGGTCCAGTCGCGGGCCGAGCGGCCGCGTTTGGTCTCGCCGCGCTGCTTCTTCTGCTTCAGCCGGCGCTCGTTGATACCGCGGGGGATACGGGTGGCGCGCCGGGCCCTCGGTGGAGGTGCCGTCGCCTCGGCGAGCAGGGCGGCCAGCCGGACGGCGGCCGCCTCGCGGTTGCGCCACTGGGAACGGTGCTCGGAGGCGCTGACCGAGACGACCCCGTCGACCAGGCGCCCGGCGAGCCGCTCCAGCGCCCGCTCCTTCCACACCGGGGGCAGCGCCTTGGTGCGCGCCAGATCGAAGCGCAACTCGGCTTTCGAATCACTGGTGTTGACATGCTGGCCGCCCGGCCCGGAGGAGCGGGAGAAGCGCCAGTTCAGCTCGGACTCGGGCAGCGAGACGGAGCCACGGATGTGGAGGTGGCCCGGGGGAAGGCCCCCGGCCCCCCGGACAGGACCAGACATACCCCCATGGTCCCGCGCCCGCCCCGCCCCCGTCACCCCTTTTTCCCCCGCGGTGAAGAAAGCCCCCGGAGCTGGAACCTGGCGGTCACCGCGCTGCGTTCCTATGCGTGACGGGTGCCTTCGTCATCGGTACGAGGCCCGCACACCAACCAGGAAGGACTTCCCGATATGGCTGTAAGCCTGTCCAAAGGCGGCAATGTCTCGCTCACCAAGGAGGCACCGGGTCTGACCGCCGTCACGGTGGGCCTCGGCTGGGACGTCCGCACCACCACCGGCACGGACTTCGACCTGGACGCCTCCGCGATCGCGGTCAACCCGGAGGGCAAGGTCTACTCCGACGGCCACTTCATCTTCTTCAACAACAAGCAGACCCCGGACCAGACCATCGTCCACACCGGCGACAACCGCACCGGCGAGGGCGACGGCGACGACGAGGCGATCAACGTCAACCTCGCGGGCCTGCCCGCCGACATCGACAAGATCGTCTTCCCCGTCTCCATCTACGACGCGGAGAACCGCGGCCAGAACTTCGGCCAGGTCCGCAACGCCTACATCCGCATCATCAACCAGGCCGGCGGCGCGGAGATCGCCCGCTACGACCTGAGCGAGGACGCGGCGACCGAGACCGCCATGGTCTTCGGCGAGCTGTACCGGAACGGCGCGGAGTGGAAGTTCCGCGCCGTCGGCCAGGGCTACGCCTCCGGCCTGGTCGGCATCGCCCAGGACTTCGGCGTCAACGTCTGACTCCGGTACCGGAGTTCGGGACCGGCCGGGTGCCACCGCCCCCGGCCGGTCCCGCGGTACGCCGCCTCTCCCGCTGCCGCTCCCTCCTCTCCCGCTGCCGTACGGCCGCCGCCGGGCGCATGGGACGATCGGCGGGTGCTCGACATCGGCTACGCCCTCTCCGCCCGCTTCCCCGACCCCCCGGACGCGGACTACCGCACCGCCCAGACCCGCGCCCTGCGCCATGACCTCTTCTGCGGCGACGTCTATCTGGCCGACACCGAGCAGGACCGCGAACTGGCCACCGCCTGGGGCTGGGTGCCCGTACTGGACTTCGCCTGGGCGCTGTGCGACATCGTCGAGCAGCTCGACCGGGACCCGCTGGGCAGCAGGGCCGCCCGACCGCAGTACGCGGAGCTGGACTTCACCGAGTCCAGCGACCGGATGCTCTTCGAGCGCCGCTTCGGCCGGGTGGAGATCGAGGGCGAATGGCGTCCCGGCGACGAGCCCCCACTGACCTTCCAGCACACCGAACTCCGGCGCGAGGCACGGGACTTCCTGCACGACCTGATCGCCGACCTGACCGACCTGCACGAGGGCCTCGCCGACAACGCGATCCTCTGGGGCCTCCAATCCCGCTTTCCCCGCTGCTGAACGGACCCTCGTGCGGATCCGTCAGGGGCTCGCACGATCCGGCCGGCGTCCGTGGGAAAGAGGCGGAGCACCGTGGTCCCGTCCGGGGTCGTGAGGGCGTAGTGCCGGGTCGAGTGGGAGAGGTCTCCCCAGGGTTCGCGTAGATGGGCGCGCAGCAGGAGGCGGCCGCATCTGGTGCAGGCGATCCCCTCCGGCCACCGCCCAACACCGACGCCCCGCCCTACGTCGCCTCCACCCGTAGTCCGAGCTGGGCCGCCAGCGCCGGTGCCAGGTCGAGGAGTTGGGCGGGACTGATCACGGCGCCGGAGAGGCGGTCCAGCCCGGCGGCGATGCCGAGGGACGCGGTGTGCCGCAGGTCGACCTCGCTGAGGGTGGCGGCGCTGAGGTCGGCCTCGCGCAGGGTGCAGTCCGGGAACTCGACCCGCTCCAGGCGCGCCCCGCCGAAGTCCGGCTCCACCAGTACGCAGCCCTCGAAGACCACGTCCCGCAGCCGGGCGCCCCGGAGATTCAGGTAGTCGATCTTGCCGCCGCGGATGACGACGCGCTCCAGTTCCGCCCCGTGCAACTGCGTACCGCCGAGCCGGGCGTCGACCAGCTCCACGTCCCGCAGAGTGGCCCCGGACAGGTCGGTGCCGACACCGCGGGGCGCGTCCAGCCGCGAGTCGAGGACGCGGGCCCGGGCCAGCCGGGTCTCGTCCAGGGCGCAGCCGCGGAGCAGGCAGTCCATCAGTCGGGCGCCGCCGCCGTCCTGCCCGGTGAGATCGGCGTCGGAGAGCTCCAGGCCGTCGTAGTCGCCGCCCGGGGACAGCGGCTCGTCGGGCCAGGGCGTGAGCACCGGCAGCCGCAGCTCGGGCCGCCGCGCCCGCCGGGGTCCGGCGCGACGTCGGGGCCGACCGGCCGGGTCGGCATGGGAGGTGGCGGGGCGCTTGGCATCGGGCATGGCCCCATGCTGCCCTGCCCCACTGACAACGCCGCCCGGGGCGGGCGGATCCCCGCTGCCGCGGCCTCGGCAGCGGGGATGCAGTGGGTACCGATTCATGGTGTTCTGACCCTGTGACCTTCACCCGGAAAGGTGAGCCCGTCCCGGGACAGGACCCGCATCGGTGGTGGGGCCTGGTCATCATCGCGCTCGCCCAGCTCATGGTCGTCCTGGACGCCACGATCGTGAACATCGCGCTCCCCTCCGCCCAGCACGCGCTGCACATGTCCGACGCCAACCGGCAGTGGGTGATCACCGCCTACACCCTCGCCTTCGGCGGACTGCTGCTGCTCGGCGGCCGGATCGCGGACTTCGTGGGCCGCAAACGCACCTTTGTGATCGGCCTGATCGGCTTCGCCCTCGCCTCCGGCATCGGCGGCGCGGCCGAGTCCTCCGCCATGCTCTTCGGCGCCCGCGCACTCCAGGGCTGCTTCGCCGCGGTCCTCGCGCCCTCCGCGCTCTCCCTGCTCACCACGACGTTCACCGACCCGAGAGAACGCGGCAAGGCCTTCGGCATCTACGGCGCCATCGCGGGCGGGGGCGCCGCCATCGGCTTCATCATGGGCGGCATCCTCACCGAGTACCTGAGCTGGCGCTGGTGCCTCTACGTCAACATCCCGATCGCCGGCATCGCCGTACTCGGCGCGCTCAGCCTGCTGCACGACCGCCCCGGCCACGCCGAGGCCCGCCTGGACGTCCCCGGTGTACTCCTCGGCTGCGGCGGCCTCGTCGCCATCGTCTACGGGTGCAGCGAGGCCGAGCCCCGCGGCTGGAGCAGCCCGTTCGTACTGGCGCTGCTCATCGGCGGCGGCGTCCTGCTCACCCTCTTCGTGGCCTGGCAGAAACGCGCCCCGCACCCCCTGCTGCCGCTGCACATCGTCCGGGACCGCAACCGGGCCGGCAGCTTCATCACCATGGGGCTGGCCACCATCGGCCTGTTCGGGCTGTTCCTCTTCATGACGTACTACCTGCAGACCATCCTCGGCTACTCGCCCCTCAAGGCCGGGCTCGCCTTCCTGCCGATGACCGCGGCGATCATCATCGGCTCCACCCAGATCTCCGCCCGGCTGCTCCAGTACACCGCGCCCCGCACCCTGATGGTGCCCGGTGCGATCCTCGCCGCCGGGGGCCTGCTGATCCTCACCCAGCTCAGCGTCTCCGCCGACTACACCTCGCACGTACTGCCCGCCGAACTGCTCCTCGGGCTCGGGATGGGCCTGGTCTTCATGCCGGTCATGGCCACCGCCACGGCCGGGGTCGCCCCGCACGACTCCGGGGTCACCTCGGCCACCGTCAACACCGCCCAGCAGGTCGGCGGGTCCATCGGCACCGCACTGCTCAACACCATCGCCACCAGCAGCGCCACCGCCTACATCACCCGGCACCTCACCAACCCCGCCCAGCGCACCCAGGTGGAACGCGCCGCAGTGGTGCACGGCTACACGGTGGCCCTCTGGGTGGCCGTCGGCGTGATGCTGCTGGCGGCCCTGGTGGCCGGCCTGATGGTCACCGGCCGCGCCCCGAGACACCCCGTCCCGGCCGACGAGCCGGTCCCGGAACCGGTCGAATAGGCCCTCTACGGGGTGCCGAGGCGGTGGAGGGCGTCGTCGGTGAGGCGGAAGACGGTCCACTCGTCCTGCGGGCGGGCGCCCAGCGAGCGGTAGAAGCCGATGGACGGCTCGTTCCAGTTCAGTACCGACCACTCCAGGCGCTCATAGCCGCGCTCGACGCAGAGCCGGGCCAGGTGCGCCAGCAGCGCCCGGCCGTGCCCGCCGCCGCGCCGCTCCGGCCGTACATAGAGGTCCTCCAGATAGACGCCGTGTACCCCGCGCCAGGTGGAGAAGTTCAGGAACCACAGGGCGAAGCCCACCGCCTCACCGCTGGCGTCGTCCACCGCGAGATGCGCGAAGGCCGCGGGCCGCTCCCCGAACAGCGCCTCGGCCAACTGCTCCTCCCCGCCCCGCACCTCGTGCAACGCCTTCTCGTAGTCGGCCAACTCCCGGATCATGGAATGCAGTACGGGCACGTCGGCGGGCGTCGCGGTACGAATCATGCGCGCAGGCTAACCGGGGGCGGCACGGTGCGCGGGCGCCGTCCGAGGGGGGAGACGGGCGGCGCGGGGAGGGGTCCGGCCGCAGGTCAGTGGCGCAGCCGGGCGGCGATGTCCAGGACGCGGGCGGCGCCGGCCGGCTCCCCCGGCCGCGCCAGCTCGCCCGTCTCCGCCAGCTCCCACAGGCAGAACTCCAGCACCCGGGCCAGCGTCCAGGCCCGCGCCCGCGCCCGGTCCAGGCCCAGCTCGCCGGTCATCGCCTCGAACCGCCACCGCACCTCGTCCGGCAGATAGCGGTTGTGCAGCGCGGGCAGCAGCTCGAAACCGGGGTCACCGGCGAGCGGCTTGGGGTCGATCACCAGCCACGGCTCCCGCCGCCCGGCCAGCACATTGCCGAAATGCAGATCCCAGTGCAGCAGCCGGTCCCCGCACTCGCCGGCGACCTCCCGCAGCGCCGCCGCGCAGTCCACCAGCAGCGAGCGCACCACCGGATCCGCCACCCGCGGCAACTCCCGTCCCGCCCGCTCCAGCAACTCCCTCGCGATCACGTCCAGTTGGCGCAGGCCCTCCGGTGCGGGCCGGGCCGTCAACCGCGCCAGCAGCCCGGCGAGTACCAGCACCGCCTCCCGCGAGTCCCCCGCACCGGGCAGCGGGCGGGCCGGGTCGAGCCGTTCCAGCAGCATGGTGCCGGTGGCCGCGTCGTGGTCGAGCAGCAGTACGGCACCGTCACCGCGCCAGGCCCGCAGCGCCCGCGGCTCGCCCGCCGTCTCCTCGTCCGGGTCCTGGAGCTTGAGCACCGCGGGCAGCCCGTCCGCCCGCACCACCGGCAGCACCAGGGCACACACCCCCGCCATCGCGGCACCGTCCGGCCGCAGCCCCCACTCCCGCAGGAAGTACTCGGCGCGGCCCGGCAGTTCGGCCAGGAACCGCCGCCCCGCCGCCCCACCGTGCGCGATCCGCGCCGCCACCAACTCCCCGGGAATCTCCACCCGCCCGATCCTAGGCAGGCTCCCCGGGCACGGCCTCGGGACCGCCCCCGCCCGCCCGGCGGGTCAGCGAAGCTCGCCGGCCGCCCGCAGATCGTCAAAGAGAAGCTGGTCCACCGGCGGCACCAGCGGCCGGTCCGCGTACGAGAACCAGTCCGTCTCCTCGATCTCACTGCTCGGCGCCAACGTCCCCGCGTACCGCGCGGTGTAACAGCTCATCCGCACCACCGCGCTCGGCAGCCCCGGCACCTCCGCCTCGTACGTGCCCAGGTGGACCGCCGTCGCCGGATCGAGCCGTACCGTCAGCTCCTCCTCGATCTCCCGCACCAGGGTCGCCAGATCGCTCTCGCCGGGCTCCCGCTTGCCGCCGGGCACATAGAAGACGTCCTTGCCCCGCGGCCGCGCACACAGCACCCGCCCGCCCTCGACCCGCACCCACGCCACCGTGTCGATCAACACCGCCTCCGCACCCCCGAGTTCACCCTCACCCACCGTCCCCACCCTCCAGAGCCGCACCCCGACGCAGCGCCGCCCCCTGCACCGGGACCATCCCGAACCGCTCGTAGTACGGCAGCAGCGGCCCATCGCAGAGCAGATCCACCGAGTAGAACCCCTCCGTCCCCACCAACACCCGCCGCACCAACTCCGCCCCGATCCCCCGCCGTTGATACGCGGGGAGGACCTCCAGCCACGGAATGGCCGCGGTGAGCACCCCATCACTGATCAGATTGACGAACCCCACGACCCGCCCGGTGCCCTCGTCGACGGCGACCACCGCCCGAAAACTCCCCCGCAACACGGCCAGATGCTGAGCCACCGAAGCCCCCCGGGGCCACCCGACGAAAAACCCACCGAGCATCCCCTCATCGACCTCGGTCATGTCCTCGACGTACCGGATCACATCCAGGCCCCTCGATCGCCCGCACATCAACCACCGGCGGGGAGCGAGCGCAGGTCAAGCAGAGAGCCCCCTGTCGGATTCGAACCGACGACCTTCGCTTTACAAGAGCGGTGCTCTGGCCAGCTGAGCTAAGGAGGCGACGGGTGCAGTGTAACGGGCCTGGGCGGGGTGGGGGCGGGGGGCTGGGGGAAGTCCGGTGGGCGGCAGGTGCTGACAGATCCCTGGCCCTTGGGTAACGTCCTGTCCACGTTCGCTGATGTGGACTACACCTCTGCGGGAAACGCCCGCGGCGGTCTCTTCCTTTACTCGGATCGTCCGGCACGTTCCTGCCGGTGAAGGGGGCTTAACAGCCATGGCAACAGTCACGTTCGACAAGGCGACCCGGATCTACCCGGGTGGCGACAAGCCCGCCGTCGACGGCCTCGACATCGACATCGCGGACGGTGAGTTCCTCGTCCTCGTCGGCCCCTCGGGCTGCGGCAAGTCGACCTCGCTGCGGATGCTGGCAGGTCTGGAGGACGTCAACGGCGGCGCCATCCGGATCGGTGACCGCGACGTCACGCACCTGCCGCCCAAGGACCGGGACATCGCCATGGTGTTCCAGAACTACGCGCTCTACCCGCATATGACGGTCGCCGACAACATGGGCTTCGCGCTCAAGATCGCCGGGGTGCCGAAGGCCGAGATCCGCAAGAAGGTCGAGGAGGCCGCGAAGATCCTCGACCTCACCGCGTACCTGGACCGCAAGCCGAAGGCGCTCTCCGGCGGTCAGCGGCAGCGCGTCGCGATGGGCCGGGCCATCGTCCGGGAGCCGCAGGTCTTCCTCATGGACGAGCCGCTGTCGAACCTCGATGCAAAGCTCCGCGTCTCCACCCGCACCCAGATCGCCTCCCTCCAGCGCCGTCTGGGCATCACCACCGTCTACGTGACCCACGACCAGGTCGAGGCCATGACCATGGGCGACCGGGTGGCGGTGCTGAAGGACGGCCTGCTCCAGCAGGTCGACTCGCCGCGCAACATGTACGACAAGCCGGCCAACCTCTTCGTCGCCGGCTTCATCGGCTCCCCCGCGATGAACCTGGTGGAGGTGCCGATCACGGACGGCGGTGTGAAGTTCGGCAACTCGGTGGTGCCGGTCAACCGGGACGCCCTCAAGGCCGCGTCCGACAAGGGCGACCGCACCGTCACCGTGGGCGTGCGCCCCGAGCACTTCGATGTGGTCGAGCTGAACGGCGAGGCCGCCAAGTCCCTCTCCAAGGACGCCTCGGACAAGCCGGCGGGCCTCGCCGTCTCGGTGAACGTGGTGGAGGAGCTCGGCGCCGACGGCTATGTCTACGGCTCCGCGGAGGTCGACGGCAAGGAGACCGACCTGGTGGTCCGGGTCAACGGCCGCCAGGTGCCGGAGAAGGGCACCAAGCTGCATGTGGTGCCGCGGGCCGGCGAGACCCACGTCTTCGCCACCTCCACCGGCGAGCGCCTCAGCGACTGAGGATCGGCAGACCACGGCGATCGGGCCAACGGGCTTGTGCGGACGGTGAGTTGACGCCGGCCGATCGGGCGGCCCGAACCGGCAGCCGCAAAGTAGGGAGCCCCGCACCCCGTGTGCGGGGCTCCTTCTGCTGCGTCAAGAGGCCCTGGACGCAGGCGAGTAGGCGGGCAAACGTGCCAGGCGGGCCGGTCGAGTAGACGAGTTGTCGATAAATGCCCCGACAGAGCGGGCAATTCGCCCCGCTCGTCAACACCGTTGAAGAATCTGACACTTCACCATCCCTCTTCAGGGTGACGAAATGTCGCTAAAACATCACCGAGCGCTACGCTCAATCGCGTGACGCACTTCGACAAGCCGCTCCCGCGGCGCGGCCCCGCCCAGCGCATCGGCCGCACCCTCGCCCTCGTCCTGCCCGTCGTCCTGGTGCTCTCCGGGACTCTCGCGGTCACCCGCGTCAACTGGTCGGGCGGCGCCAAGGATTCGGTACTGGCCGCGTCGGACGCGTCCGTCCCGGACGCCGGCCGGCACGCCGCGGCGCCCACCGCGGAAGAGGCCCTGCGCGACCGCCTGCTGCTCGAAGTCCAGGAGAAGGACCCGGGCGTCGCGCTCACCCACCTCCAGCAGGCCGTCAACGACAAGCCCAAGCTCGCCGAGCACTGCGGCGAGATCGCCCGCGCCCTCGGCCGGGCAGCGGTCCGCGCCTACGGAGCACACCAGGCCCAGTCCTTCGCCCGCCCCGTCTGCGACACCTCCTTCGCCGCCGGCATCACCGCCTCCTGACCCGCCCCGCCCCCGCACCGCCGGGGGCGGGCCGCGTCGGTACGGGGCCGGCCGCCACGTAGGGTGCGGGCATGACTCTGCGTCCCACCCAGGCCGTGGTCCTGGCCGGCGGTCAGGGCTCCCGGCTGCGGCCCTACACCGATGACCGTCCCAAGCCGATGGTCGAGATCCCCGGCACCGGCACCCCCATCATCGGCCACCAACTGGCCTGGCTCGCCGAGGAAGGTGTCACCCACGCCGTGGTCTCCTGCGGGCATCTCGCCGAAGTCCTCCAGGAATGGCTGGAGTCGGCGCGACTGCCGCTCGATGTCACCACCGTGGTGGAGAAGGAGCCGCTGGGCCGCGGCGGCGGCCTCAAGTACGCGGCCCGCCACCTCCCCGACGCGAACGGCCCCTGGTACGCCACCAACGGCGACATCTGGACCCGCTTCTCACTCCGTGAGATGGCCGACTTCCACACCGAGCGCGATGCGCAGGCCACCCTCGCCCTGGCCCGGCCGCGTATCCCCTGGGGTGCGGTGGAGACCGACGCCTTCGGCAACATCACGGACTTCATCGAGGCGCCGCCCTCGCCGTATCTCATCAACGCCGGTGTCTATGTGTTCGCGGCGCCCTTCACCGCGCTGCTGCCGGACCGCGGCGACCATGAGCGCACCACCTTCCCCGGGCTGGCCCGGAAGCGGCAGCTCGCCGGATACCCGATCCCGCACGGCGCGTACTGGCGGGCCATCGACACCGCGAAGGACCTCACCGAGGCCGCCCGGGAGCTCGCCGCCCTCCAGCCCTGACCGGTACACACACCGCGGCGCCCGCCAACACCCCTGTCCTTGCGGGGAGTTGGCGGGCGCCGGTGTCTCCGGGAGGCCGCCGGAACGTCAGCCGAGGAGGCCGCCGACGAGGCTGCCGCCCGAGGAACCACCCGAAGACGAGCCTCCGGAGGACGAGCCTCCGGAAGTCGAAGTCCCCCCGGAGGGGGTGCCGTTGGTGCCGCCGTCGCTGGTGGGGCCCGCCCCGGCGCCGCCCGTGGAGGGGCCGGAAGTGGTCGCGGGCGGCTGGGCGGGCGCCTGTTGCTGCGGAGGCGGCGGAACCTGACCGGTGCCCTGGGTCTCACCGGGCTGCCCGGCCCCCTCGGTCACCGCCGAACTCGGCGCGGACGGCGGGGCGGCAGGCTGCGAAGGGCTCGCGGAGGCACCCGCGCCCGGCGTACCGGTGGCGGCGGGGCTGCGGTGCTGGCGGCTGCCGGTCGCGGAGGGCTCGCCGGGCAGGGTCCGGCCGGGCAGGCTGTTGCGGGGGGCCTCGCCCGGGCCGGGCACGCTGACCCGGTCGGCGTCCCGTACCGCGCCGCCGAGGAGGGCGCCGACGAGCAGAGTGACGCCGACGGCGAACGCGCCGATCAGACCGCCGCGGCGCAGCACCCGCCGCCGCAGATCCCACAGGGTGGCCCGCGGCCCGAGCCGCCGCCACGCCTCCGCGGCCAGCCGCCCGTCCACCGAGTACACCGGCGCACCGGCGATGATCAGCGGCGACCAGGCGGCCAGACAGATGATGTCGGGCGCGTCGTAGACGGGCACGGTGCGCCAGCTCACGGTGACCAGCAGCGCCGCGGACAGCAGCGCGCCGAGCACCGCGACGGCCCGCTGCCACAGCCCGAGCACGGTCAGTACCCCGACGAGGACCTGGAGGAAGGCCACCGTGAGTCCGGCGCCCACCGGGTGCTGGAGTGCGAAGTCGCGTAGCGGCTCGGCCAGCGCCCAGGGGTGCAGCGAGCCGAGCCAGGTGACCAGGGAGCCCCGCTTGCCGCCGTCGAAGTAGACCGGGTCGCAGAGCTTGCCCATGCCGGCGTAGACGGAGATGAAGCCGAGGAAGACGCGGAGCGGGAGGAGCACCACCCCCAGATTGAGCCGGCGGCCCGGGTAGTAGGCGTGCCGGACGTCCTCGCCGCGGTGGCGGGCCCGGCTCCGCTCCCCGTCCGCACCGCTCGGCTCGTAGGCGTCGGAGGCGTGGTCGCCGTAGTCCCCGTAGTCGGGCCGCGCGGGCGGGGCGCCGAGGGTGAACTCGCCGATGTCGCCGGGGTGTTCGTCATGGTCACCGGCCGCCGAGCGCATCTGCGGCAGCAGCGGGGTACGCGGCTCCGCCGGGCCGCGGGGGGCGCCGACCGCGGGCGTCTGCACCGTGTCGTCGTCCAGATCCACCCGGGGGATGACCTGGGTGGAGCCCTGCTCGCCCGCGGGCCGCTCGTCCCCGGGGTGGCGCACCCCGGCACCGCGGACCGCCTGCAGCAACCCGGTGGCCCCCGGGTCACCCGGCGCCGAACGACCGCTCCACACCACGGGGGCTCTGCGCCCGCCGACACCCGGAGCCGCACCCGCGGGAACGCGCGCCGCCCGCGCGCGGTCGTACGCGGCACCGGCGACCCGGGCCGAGGCGGTCTGCGGTCCGCCGGGGAGCTGTACCCGGAAACTCGCGTGGTTGACGATGACCTGCGCCGGATCGCTCGGCACCTTCACCATGCTCAGCGCGGGAACATCGTCGAATCCCGACGAGCGGTCCCCCGTGGGAGTGCGGGGAGTTCTGGTGTCCACACTCATCTAACCGAGTGACCTGTCCATAGGACACTGCCTCGGCCCCGCCGAATGTCCGGGCCCCGTCAACGACCGGCGGGGCCCGCACCGCCCTCCCGTCAGGCTCTGCGGCGGGACGCCTCGTACAGCACCACACCGGCGGCGACACCCGCGTTGAGCGACTCGGCGCCGCCCGGCATCGGGATCCGGACCCGGATGTCGCAGGTCTCACCGACCAGCCGGGACAGGCCCTTGCCCTCGCTGCCGACGACGATGACCACCGGCCCGTCCAGCGCGGCCAGCTCCCCCAGCTCCGTCTCCCCGTCCGCGGCCAGCCCCACCACCGTCAACCCGGCCTTCTGGTACGACTCCAGGGCGCGGGTGAGGTTGGTGGCGCGGGCCACCGGGGTGCGGGCCGCGGTACCGGCGGAGGTCTTCCAGGCGCCGGCCGTCATCCCCGCGGCACGCCGCTCCGGCACCACCACCCCGTGCCCGCCGAAGGCGGAGACGGAGCGGACCACGGCGCCCAGATTCCGCGGATCGGTGACGCCATCGAGGGCGACGATCAGCGGGTCCGCGCCCTCGTCGTAGGCGGCCGCGGCCAGATCCTCCGGGTGCGCGTACTCGTACGGCGGGACCTGGAGGACGAGGCCCTGGTGGTTGAGGCCGTTGGTCATCCGGTCCAGCTCGGGGCGGGGCGCCTCCATCAGGTTGATGCCGCCGCGGTCCGCAGCGAGTTGCAGGGCCTCGCGGACCCGCTCGTCGTTGTCGATGAACTGCTGGACGTAGAGCGTGGAGGCGGGCACTCCCTCGCGGAGCGCCTCCACCACCGGATTGCGGCCGACGACCAGCTCGGAGGCGGCCTTGCCGCCGCGGCGCTGCTGCGGGCGGCGGGCGGTCTGCTTCGCCTTGGCGTTGGCGATGCGGTTCTTGGTGTGTCCCTTGCGCATCTCGGCGGGCGGGGTCGGGCCCTTGCCCTCCAGGCCGCGGCGACGCTTGCCGCCGCTGCCGACCTGTGCGCCCTTCTTGCCGGACATACGGCGGTTGTTGGCGGCCATGATCTACCTGTCTGTCGGGGTGCCGGGGGTTCCCGGTGGCTTGTCTCGCGGTGACCGGCGCCCTGTCGGAGGCCGGCCACCTGCTGGGTACGGGTGGGCGGTGCGGGTCAGCGCGGGCCGAGGCTCCAGCGCGGGCCCTGCGGGCTGTCCTCGATGACCAGACCGGACTGGCCGAGCTGGTCCCGGATGGCGTCGGCGGTGGCCCAGTCCTTGCGCGCTCGGGCGGACTCGCGCTGGTCGAGCACCAGGCGGACCAGGGTGTCGACGACGCCGTGCAGATCCTCGCCGCGGTCCTCCCCGCCGGACCACTGCGGGTCCAGCGGATCGAGACCGAGGACGCCGAGCATGGCCCGCACCTCGGACAGGCGCGCCACCGCCTCGTCCTTGTCGTCCGCGGCGAGCGCGCTGTTGCCCTGGCGGACCGTGGTGTGCAGGACCGCGAGCGCGCCGGGCACGCCGAGGTCGTCGTCCATGGCCTCGGCGAAGGCGGGCGGCACGGAATCGGCGGGCGGCACCGGCTTCCCGGCCTTCTCGGTGACCCGCTGCACAAAGCCCTCGATCCGTGCGAACGCCGACTCGGCCTCCCGCAGGGCCTCTTCGCTGTACTCGATGGTGGAGCGGTAGTGCGGGGTGCCCAGGTAGTAGCGGAGCACGATGGGGCGCCAGCGCTTGACCATCTCGGCGACGAGGACCGAGTTCCCCAGCGACTTGGACATCTTCTCGCCGCTCATGGTGACCCAGCCGTTGTGCACCCAGTACCGCGCGAACTCGTCGCCGTAGGCACGGGCTTGGGCGATCTCGTTCTCGTGGTGCGGGAAGATCAGGTCGATCCCGCCGCCGTGGATGTCGAAGACACTGCCCAGGTACTTGTGGGCCATCGCGGAGCACTCCAGGTGCCAGCCGGGACGGCCGCGGCCCCAGGGTGTCTCCCAGCTCGGCTCGCCCGGCTTGGCCGACTTCCACAGCGCGAAGTCCCGCGCGTCCCGCTTGCCGGCCTCGGCGTCGCCCGAGGGCTGCCGCAGATCGTCCAACTCCTGGTTGGACAGGGAGAGATAGTCGGGGAAGGACTTCACGTCGAAGTAGACGTTGCCCTCGGCCTCATAGGCGTGGCCGCGCTCGATGAGGCCGCGCATCATCTCGATCATCTCGGGGACATGGCCGGTGGCGCGCGGCTCGTAGCTCGGCGGGAGGCAGCCGAGGGCCGCGTAACCGTCGTTGAAGGCGCGCTCGTTCTCGTAGCCGATGGACCACCAGGGCCGGTCCTGCTCGGCGGCCTTGGAGATGATCTTGTCGTCGATGTCGGTCACATTCCGCACGAAGGTGACCTGGTAGCCGCGATAGGCGAACCAGCGGCGCATGATGTCGAAGTTGAGGCCGGAGCGGATATGCCCGATGTGCGGAGCCGCCTGCACGGTGGCACCGCAGAGGTAGATCGAGACACAACCCGGTACTAGCGGGGTGAAGTCACGGATCTGCCGGGCGCTGGTGTCGTGCAGGCGAATAGTCACCCCTCCAGGGTAGTAGGCGCGGGGCAGTGCCCCGGGCCGCCTGTGGACAACCGGCACCCGGGCCCTGCCCGACCGCGATTGTTCGCATCGTCGTACGGGTCAACTCGGCCGGGCGGGGCCGGTGGAGCGGTCAGCCGACGCGGACCAGGAGGGCGGTGGCGATCGCGGCCAGGCCCTCGGCGCGGCCGGTCAGACCCAGGCCGTCGGTGGTGGTCCCGGACACCGAGACCGGCGCGCCCGCCGCCTCGCTCAGCGCCTGCTGCGCCTCCGCCCGCCGCTTGCCGATCTTCGGCCGCACCCCGATGACCTGCACCGCGATATTGCCGATCTCGAATCCGGCGGCCCGCACGATACGGGCCGCCTCGGCGAGCAGCGTCGTACCGGAGGCGCCGGACCACTCGGGGCGGCCGGTGCCGAAGTGCGCGCCGAGGTCACCGATCCCGGCCGCGGAGAAGAGCGCGTCGCAGGCGGCGTGCGCGGCCACATCACCGTCGGAGTGCCCGGCCAGGCCGTACTCCTCGCCGTCCCACCGCAGCCCGGCGCACCACAACTCCCGCCCGCGCTCGAAGGCGTGCACATCGGTGCCGATACCGGTACGGGGGACGGGGAAGCCGCCCTCGGAGCCGCCGGAGGTGCGCTGCTCAGCGGACATCGGTGGCCCTCCTGCGGGCGAGTACGGCCTCGGCGAGGACGAGGTCCAGGGGGCGGGTGACCTTGAAGGCCTCCTCATGGCCGGGGACCAGCACCACCGGGACGCCGAGCCGCTCCACCATGCCCGCGTCATCGGTCGCGCCCTCGCTGTCGACGGCGACCGTCTCATGGGCGCGGACCAGGGTGGCGCGGTCGAAACCCTGCGGGGTCTGCACGGCGCGCAGCCGGGACCGCTCCAGGGTGGCCACCACCGGCTCCGGTTCCCCGGCCGGGCCCGGCTCGACCTCCTTGACGGTGTCGGCCAGCGGCAGCGCCGGCACCACGGCGGGCGCCCCGCCGCGTACCGCCTCGATCACCGCGTCGACCGTCTCCACCGGCACCAGCGGGCGGGCCGCGTCGTGCACCAGGACGATGTCGTGGCCCTCCGGCACGGCGGCCAGGCCGAGGGCGACGGACTCCTGGCGGGTGTCGCCGCCGGGCACCACCTCGAAGTCGGTCCGCTCGCCGAGGGTGTGCGCCGCCAGCAGCGCCTTGACCTCGGTGGTGCCGTCCGGCGGGGCCACCACCACGACCAGGCGCACCGCCCGGGACGCGGCCAGCGCGCGGACCGCGTGCACCAGCATCGGGACGCCGCCCAGAGTGCGCAGCGCCTTGGGGGCGCCGGGGCCGAGCCGCACGCCGCGTCCGGCGGCGGGGATCACCGCGGCCGTCCGTACCGCGGTGCACGGCGCGGGCAGGGAATCGTCAGTCATCGGTTCCGTTCAGGTTTGTACGCTCGGGCGAGGTGGGTATGGCCTGGGCGTGCCCCCGACGGGAGCCGGGGGAGTGCCGGGCACGACGCCTCGACCGGACCCTTCCGTGACATCGGTCGAGCGGACGGTCCGGGCCCGGCACACAGTACGGCGCAGTGGTGGTTGTATACGCGGACATGCCGCAGCGCCCGGCGACGGCTCAATGGCGTCAACGGGCACCGCGGCATCTGCGTGTCAGGACGCGAGAACCTCGTCGAGCAGGGCCTCGGCCTTGTCCTCGTTGGTGTTCTCCGCGAGGGCGAGTTCGCTCACCAGGATCTGGCGGGCCTTGGCGAGCATACGCTTCTCACCTGCGGAGAGACCGCGCTCGCGCTCACGCCGCCACAGGTCGCGGACGACTTCCGCCACCTTGATGACATCACCGGAGGCGAGCTTCTCCAGATTCGCCTTGTAACGACGGGACCAGTTGGTGGGTTCTTCCGCATACGGTGCGCGCAGCACCTCGAAGACCCGCTCCAGCCCGTCCTGACCGACCACATCACGCACGCCGACGAACTCCGCATTGTCCGCTGGCACACGTACCGTCAGATCGCCCTGGGCGACCTTCAGCACCAAGTAGGTCTTGTCCACGCCTTTGATCTGGCGAGTTTCGATTGCCTCGATCAGCGCGGCCCCGTGATGGGGATAGACCACGGTGTCGCCAACCTTGAACGTCATGTGACAGGTACCCCTTCCGTGGCTATCCAGGGTAACACGAGAACGGCGCTTACTGAATGGCGTTTTCGCAGGTCAGGGCATATCTCGGGGCTTGACAAGGGTAACCGCGACGTGCTTCGAAGCCTCATCCGGGGCAGGTATCCGCAGGTGGGAGCGGCTGCGCGGGGAGGGTGAAAGGCGGACGTTAGGTGCACTCGACACGCGACCGCAAGCACTGAACATCCCCATATGTCCGATTCCAGATAGGTGACTTTCGCTACTCCGTTCGGGGCCGGGACACCTGCGGGAACCGAATCCGGAATTGATCACACAAGTCTCGGGGACCTCACCCACCACTCCTCGCACTCCCGTCAATTGATCAATTTCAAGCCGCGTTCATTCGGCGAGGGGAAATCCACCCCGCCTCAACCCCGCGCCACTCCCCCGCGATGCTGATCGCTTGCTGATCGCTTAGCGTCGGCGGCCGCATATGCCTCTCTCATATCGCGCTCCTATCGCGCCCCGTGACCGCCGCCGGACCGGCCGCGGGGCAACGGGCGGACCGGCCGCGGGGCAGCGGGCGGGCGGGCCGCGGGGCATGGGGCGGGTCGGGTGCATCGCCGTCACAGCGGGTCGATAGCCTAGGCACGCTGACATACCCTCGGGCGGCCGACCGGCCGCCCGTCCCCGGTTCCGTACCGCCCACGTTCAAGGAGTTGCCGCCGCCGTGAGCAGCAGCCTTCGACGCGGCGTCCTTGCCGCCGCCATCGCTATCTCCAGCCTGGGCCTCACCGCATGTGGTGCCGGCAACAGCGCCGCCACTCTTGAGGTCAAGCCGGACAACGCCGAGACGGCCGTCGGTGACGTCAAGATCCAGAACGCCATGGTCATCACCCAGCCCGACGAGGCCACCGGCCCCGCGGTGGTCTCCGCGCGCATCTTCAACAACGGACGCACCGACCAGACCGTGGACTCGGTGACGCTCACCGGCACCAGCACCTCGGCGCAGTTGACGCCCGCCCAGGCCACCGGGAAGGTCGTGGTGCCGGCCGGCGGGTCGGTGATGTTCGGCGGCAAGGGCAACGCCTCCGCGGTGCTGCCCGAGGGCCACGAGGCGGTGCGGGCGGGCGACGCCCAGGCGCTCACCTTCACCTTCAGCAAGACCGGCGAGGTCAAGATGACCGGCTTCGTCGTGCCGGCGAACAGCTACTTCACCGAGTGGGGCCCGAGCGAGCTGCCGAAGCCGACGGCCTCCGCCAAGCCCGGCGCCTCCGGCAAGCCGAAGGATTCCGCCTCCCCGGACGCGAGCGCCTCGACCGGCTCGGGCCACTGACCGGACGCTTCACTCATGCCGGAGGGCGGCACCCCGTTCGCGGGGTGGCGCCCACCCGCGGTCCACCTCGTGCGCCGCGGCCTACGGCTCGAACATGTAGCCCACGCCGCGGACCGTCACCAGATCT
>NZ_JBHVRR010000045.1:0-45854 GCF_042885635.1 Streptomyces sp. NPDC058045
GACATGGATCCGCCCATGGCTTGGGCGACGACTTCGTAGGCTTTGTAGTTCTTGTAGGGGCCGTCGCCGAAGCCTTTGATGGAGGCGAAGACGATGCGGGGGTTGATGTCCTGGATGTGTTGCCAGGTGAAGCCCATGCGGTCGAGGGCGCCGGGGGCGAAGTTCTCGACCATGACGTCGGAGCGGGTGATGAGCTCGGTGAGGAGTTCCTTGCCGCGTTCGGTTTTGGTGTTGAGGGTGATGCTGCGTTTGTTGGAGTTGAGCATCGTGAAGTAGAGGGAGTCCGCGTCGGGCAGGTCGCGTAGCTGGCGGCGGGTGATGTCGCCGGTGGGTGCCTCAAGTTTCACGACGTCCGCGCCGAGCCAGCCCAGGAGCTGGGTCGCGGACGGGCCGGACTGGACATGCGTCATATCGAGAACACGCACGCCGTTCAGTGCTGTGGTGCCGGTGCTGGCTGTATCCGTGCTGGTCATGGCGGTCACCTCACTAATTGCATACAGTCGACGAATACTGTATGAAGCTTGTTATCTCGCATACGGAGGGCGGTGTCCAGGGGTCGTGCAGCAGTTTTCGGTCCTGGGTCGAAAGAAACCGGCCAGCTCGGTCCGAGCCGCGACGTATCCACCGCCGTGGTGCCGCGCCGGACACCGGCCCGGTACGCCCGCCCCGTGCGGCCCGACCGCACCGGCCGACCACTGACTTACGGAGCCGCGATGGACCTGTACGAACACCAGGCCAGGGACCTCTTCGAGGCGTACGGCATCCCGGTCCCGCGAGCCGGGCTCGCCCGCACCCCGCGGCAGGCCCGCGAGACCGCCGAACTGCTCGGCGGCCCCACCGTCGTCACAGCCCAGATCCGCGCCGGCGGCCGGACCGGGGCCGGCGGTATCCGGCACACCGCCGACCCGGCCGCCGTGGAAGCAGCCGCCCGCCACCTCCTCGGTATGAACCTCGACGGCCACCGGGTGCGCAGCGTCCTCGTCGCGGAGGCGGTCCAACCGCCGTGCTCGGGGCGGGAGTTCACCGTCGGCTATACCCTGGACCGCTCAGCCGGCCGCTTCCTCGCGGTACTGCGGACCGGACCGGGTGCCGACCTCCGCATCCCCGTCGATCCGCTCGAAGGCGTCACGCCCGCCGGGGCCGCCCAACTCCTCGCGGAGACCGCCGAGTTGATGCCGCGGGCCGCCGACATCCTCAACCGGCTCTGGCGGCTCCTGACGAACGAGGACGCGCTCCAGGTGGAGGCGGGACCACTGGTCGTGACGGGCGCCCCGGAGGCCGCCGGGCCGCTCACCGCGCTCGGCTGCCGGATCACCCTGGACACCAACGCCCGCTTCCGCCAAGCCCGTTGGGGAGAGGACAGCACCGTGCCCGACGACCCGCTCGAAGCCCGCGCCGCCGCGAGAGGCCTCACCTGTGTACGCCTCGGCGGCGAGGTCGGCGTCATCGGCAACGGCGCCGGGCTGGGAATGGCCACCCTCGACCTGGTGGCGGACCACGGCGCCCGCCCCGCCACCTTCCTCGACATCGGCGGCGGCGACCCGGCCCGCGCCATGGCCGACGCGCTCACCATCGTCCTCGCCGACCCCGCCGTACGCTCCGTCCTGGTCCATGTCTTCGGCGGCATCACCCCGTGCGACGCGGTCGCCGAAGGCATCGTGCGCGCCCTCGACACCGTCCACCTCACCCACCCCCTGGTGGTCCGGCTCGACGGCAACCGGGCAGCCCGCGGCCGCGACCTCCTGACCCTGCACCACCACCCCCTCGTCCACCAGGCCGCCACCATGGACGACGCCGCCCGCCTCGCCGCCCAACTGGCCCGCGGCGGCCCGCCCGCCACCCCGCACCCGGTGGCCCCGGCCGACCGCGACTGACCCGTACCGCGACCCCGATACGCAGGTGAAACGCACCGCGAAAGCTTGGTACTGTTGTCCTTGTCGCCGCAGGGAATCCGCAGGGAGTTCCGTGGGCGGCACACACCTTGTCCGGGTGGCGGAATGGCAGACGCGCTAGCTTGAGGTGCTAGTGCCCTTTATCGGGCGTGGGGGTTCAAGTCCCCCCTCGGACACACACCGTAGCGATACGAGTACGAAGCCCCGGCCGGTCGGTCGGGGCTTCTGTCGTCCCGCCCGCGTGTGTGCGTCCCGACCCCGATCCCGCCCGTGTGGCCGCTGCTGGGAGACTGCCGCCATGAGTACGGAGCAGCGGGCGATCCTTGTCGTCGGTATCGGGGCCGGCGATCCCGATCACCTCACCCTTCAGGCCGTGAAGGCGATCCGGCGGGCCGATGTGTTCTTCATCGTCGGCAAGGGGCCGGACAAGGCCTCGCTCACCGATCTGCGGCACCGGATGATCGAGGAGCACGCGCAGGGCCCGTACCGGGTGGTGGCGGTGGAGGATCCCAGCCGGGACCGGCGGCCCATGGACCGGTCCGGCTACACCGCGGCCGTCCAGGACTGGCGTGAGCGGCGCGGTGAACGCTTCGAGGCGGCCATGCGCGAGGAGCTGGCCGCGGGGGAGACCGGCGCCTTCCTGGTGTGGGGAGACCCGTCCCTCTACGACAGCACCCTCGGCATCCTCGCCGACATCGAGCGGCGCGGCGCGCTCTCCGTCGCCGTCGAGGTGGTCCCCGGCATCAGCAGCGTCTCCTCGCTCGCCGCCCGCCACCGCATCCCCCTCAACCAGGTGGGGCGCCCCGTGCACATCACCCCCGCCCGGCGGCTGCCCGAGGTCGGGCACGGCGACGACGGGGACACCGTGGTGATGCTCGACGCGCAGGAGTCGTTCACCCGGGTCGAGGGCGAAGGGGTGTGGATCTACTGGGGCGCCTACCTCGGCACCCCCGACGAACTGCTCATCGCGGGGCCGCTCGCGGAGGTCTCCGAGCGGATCCGCCGGGTGCGGGCCGAGGCCCGGGAGCGCCATGGGTGGATCATGGACACCTATCTGCTGCGGACGGCGGGGGCCTCCTCCCCGGTGTCCGGAGCGCTCTCTGAGGCGTCCGGCACCCCGGAGACGCGATGACCGGGGACTTGGTGACCGGCAGCGAAGCCCCCGTACTCGTCCGGCGGGAAGGCAGGGCCGGGTTCCTGGTGCTGAACCGGCCGCGTGTGCTCAACGCGCTCACCCCGGAGATGGTCGCCCTCGTCGACCGGGCGCTGGCCGCGTGGGAGCACGACGACGGTGTGCGGGTCGTGGTCCTCAGCGGTGCCGGGGAGCGGGGACTGTGCGCCGGTGGGGACATCCGCGCCATCCATGACGACGCCCTCGCCGGAGGCACCGCCTCGGCGGACTTCTGGCGTGCCGAGTACCGCCTCAACTCCCGTATCGCGCACTACTCCAAGCCGTATGTCGCCCTCATGGACGGCATGGTGATGGGCGGCGGGGTGGGGGTGTCCGCGCACGGTGGGGTACGGGTCGTCACCGAGCGTTCGCGGGTGGCGATGCCCGAGACCGGGATCGGTTTCGTACCGGACGTCGGCGGTACCTGGTTGCTGTCCCGGGCCCCCGGCCACCTCGGTACCCATCTGGCGCTGACCGGGGCGCAGGCCGGTGCCGGGGACGCCCTGCTGTGCGGGCTCGCCGACCACCATGTGCCCTCGGCCGCCCTGCCCGAACTGGTAGCGGACCTCGCCGCCCGGCCGCTCCGCGAAGCCCTCGCCAGTCATGAACTGCCGCCGCCCGCAGGGGACTTGGCCGACCGGCGGCACTGGATCGACGCCTGCTACGACGCTCCCACGGTGGAGGAGATCGTGCGGAGGCTGGAGGCGTACGGTGATCCGGCGGCCAAGGAGGCGGCCGAGACCCTGCTGGGCCGGTCACCCACCATGCTGAAGGTCACCCTCGCCGCACTGCGCCGGGCACGCCAACTCCCCACCCTGGAAAGCGTCTTGGACCAGGAGTACCGCGTCTCCTGCCGCGCCCTGACCGCCCCCGACCTGGTCGAGGGCATCCGCGCCCAGGTGATCGACAAGGACCGCACCCCGCACTGGACCCCGCGCACCCTCCCCGAGGTCACCGAAGCGGACGTGGAACGGTACTTCGCCCCACTCGGGGAGCGTGAACTGCGGCTGGGGGGACGGGAGTTGGGGGAGGGGTAGCGGGCCGGCCCGAGGCGAGCCCACCCGGTGCTCGTTCGGGTATCCCGATTCCTCCCGCGTTTCTCCTGACGATTCCTTCTGCATTTTCTCTCGAATCGAGGCTTTTGCTCTTCGGGGATACGGTGTTCTGGGGGGTGGTCGATACCCGACGACTGGGTTACCGGACGACTGGAGGACTGAGGCTCATGACGAACCCCGAGAAGGACCCCGAGCAGCAGGAAGGCCCCGCGGACGGTGGCGCGTCCGGTACGCCGGGTGTGCATGACGGCGGAGCCGATGGTGGAGCCGATGGTGGCGCGGACGCCGGTGCGGACCGTGGTGCCGATGGTGGCGCTGACGGCGGTGCGGATCACGGCGCTGATGGTGGCGCCGATGGTGGTGCGGACGGTGGTGCGGATGCCGGGGCCGATGGGGGCGCCGACGGTGGTGCCGGGCGTCGCGGTTGACGGGGCCGGCCCCCGGGAATTCCGGGAGTGGGGTGCTGGAGGAGCGGCTGACCGGGCTGAGCCGGGAGGTGTTCGCGCGTGATGTGTGGGCGCGGGCCGCGTGGCTGACGCGCCGGGCCGGCGACTTCGCCGACCTCTTCTCCACCGAAGCCGTGGACGAGCTGATCGCGCGCCGCGGGTTGCGTACCCCGTTCCTGCGGGTCGCCAAGGACGGTGTGACGCTGCCCGATTCGGCGTTCACCGCGCCCGGCGGGGCCGGTGCCGGCGTACCGGACCAGCTCGATGACACCGCTCTGTGGCGGGAGTTCGCCAACGGGGCCACCCTCGTGCTTCAGGGCTTGCAGCGGACTTGGGAGCCGGTGGCGGAGTTCTGCGCCGCGCTGAGTGGGGAGTTGGGACACCCGGTGCAGGCCAACGCCTATGTGACTCCGCCGCAGAACCGCGGGTTCGGTGATCACTACGATGTGCACGATGTCTTCGTGCTGCAGATCGCGGGCAGCAAGCGGTGGCTGGTGCGTGAGCCGGTGCGGGCCGATCCGCTGCGGGACGAGCCGTGGACGGACCATCGCGCCGCCGTCGAGGAGGCGGCGCGGCACGAGCCCCGTATCGACACGGTGTTGGAGGCCGGCGATGTGCTCTACCTGCCGCGGGGCTGGCTGCACGCGGCGCGGGCGCGGGGCGAGACCTCGGTCCATCTGACGCTCGGGGTGCACAACTGGACGCGGTACGCGCTGGCCGAACAGCTCACGCGGTCCGCGCTCGCGCTGCTCCGCGAGGACCCCGGGATGCGCGGCACGCTGCCGCTGGGCCTGGACGGGCCGGACGAGGAGACCGCGTATGTCCGTGAACGACTGCTCGCCGCCGTCGACCGGGCCGACCCGGCTCCCCACTTCCACCGGGCGCGGCGCGGGCAGGGGCGTCCCGCGCCGTTGGGACCGCTGGCCCAGCTCGCGGCCTTCACCGGGCTCGGACCCGAGTCGGCGGTGCGGCTCCGGGGTGCGCTGGAGGCGAGGTTGGAGGGGGCCCGGTTGAGTACGCGGGTCGGCCGATTCGACTTCACCGAGGGGGAGTTGGGCTCGTTGGCCCGGCTGCTCGGCGGGGAGGTGTGCACGGCGGGCGACCTCGGTGTGGAACTCGCCGGGAGGCTGCTGCGGGCGGGCGTGCTGGTGCCCGCCGGGCGGTGAGCGCGCCGCCGTGGCCCCGGGTGAACGCTTCTTCTGCGCCACCGCCGCCCGGTCGCGGGGCGACTCGATGGTGGGTACGGCACCGCACGGCACGGTATGGGTCCTGATCGAGTACCGGGGCGGCTGGCCGGTGAACGGTTTCGACGGCCTCGACCTCGAACCGTCCACCAAGGCACTGGTCCGCTCCACCGCGGAGGCCGCCCGCGCCCGCATCCTCCTCATCCGACGCCACGGCCGCCGCACCCCCGCCTCCTCCCGCAACCGCTGGGCCGTACTCCGCTACGCCAACTCCGGTGCGCATCAGCAGAGTTGGGGTACATGGGGGCGTGGCGAGGACTTGGCGCAGATCGCCGCGGCGCTGCGGCTCTCGCCGTCACCGGGGGATGGTGGCTTGGGGGTAGCGGCCTGTCCGCCCCTGCTGTTGGTGTGTGCCCACGGTCGGCATGATCCCTGCTGTGCCGTGCGGGGGAGGCCGGTGGGGCGGGCGCTGAGCGAGCGGTGGCCGGAGTTGGTGTGGGAGTGCAGCCATGTGGGCGGCGACCGCTTCGCCCCGAATGTGGTGGTGCTGCCGGACGGTGTCTACTACGGGGGTCTGGACGCGGAGGACGCCACCACCGTCGTGGCGGAGCATCTGGCGGGGCGGATCGACGGGCGGTATCTGCGCGGTTACACGGACCTCTTCCCGCCACAACAGGCGGCCGTCGCCGCGGTGCTCGCCCGGTTCGGTCCGGCCGGGCGACGGGACTACGCGGTCGTCGGAACCGTCCGGGAGGAGGACCGCTGGCTGGTCCGTATCACCGGCCGGCCGCCCGGCCCGGCAGCACTGGAGGTGGAGGTACGGGCACACCGCACCCCGCCGCACCGGATGACCTGCCGTGGCCCCGCAGACGGCAGGGCGGTCGCCTACCGGGTGACCTCCGTCAGCCTCCGCTGAGCGGGGACACGTTGCCGGTACGACCGGCGGTTCGCCTGAACGTCCGCCGGTCCGCGCCGACTTGGGCGACCGTCACCCGTCTACCGGGACTCGGCCGCCGCCCGCGCCAACCCGGCGAACCCGGTCCACGCGGTGCGCGAGACGGTCAGGACGGGGCCAGTGGAGCGGGCCGGGCTGAAGCGAGCGCAGGAAGCGCGCCTGCCGCTGTATCAGCGGACCGCCGGCCGCCACGCGCGGGAGCTGGGGCGTTCGGTGACGTGCGTCGGCTCGGGTACGACCGACACGTCAAGTGATGTCGCCGAGGCGGGCCGCACGGGCCCGGAGGTAGCGCTGTTCGGGGAGGCTCAGGGTCTTGGCGGCGGCTGACTCGTAGGCGGCTCGGGCGGCCTCGGGGTCGCCGGCGCGTTCCAGGAGGTGGGCGCGGACCGAGTCCAGGCGGTGGCCTGTTATCAACTCCGGTGCGAGCGCGTCCAGTTCGGCCAGACCAGCCTTCGGTCCGTGGACCATGGCGATGGCGACGGCACGGTTGAGGCGTTCGACCGGGCTGGGGACAAGGTGGACGAGGACGTCGTAGAGGCCGAGGATCTCGGGCCAGTCGGTGCTGTCCGGCGAGTCCGCCTCGTCGTGGACGGCGGCGATCGCGGCCCTCAACTGGTAGGGGCCGGGGCGGCGTTGGGACAGAGCCCAGGTCACCAGGGTCACGCCCTCCTCGATCGCCGCCTTGTCCCACAGCCCGCGGTCCTGCTCGTCGAGGGGGATCAGTTCGCCGTCCGCCCCGGTCCGCGCGGTGCGGCGGGCGTCGGTGAGGAGCATCAGGGCGAGCAGGCCGGTGACCTCGCAGTCGCCTGGCAGCAGGCGATGCACCGTACGGGCCAGCCGGATGGCCTCGCCCGCGAGTTCGGCCCGCTGGAGGGAGGCTCCGGAGGTGGCCGTGTAGCCCTCGTTGAAGATCAGGTAGAGCGTGTGGAGGACGGCGGGCAGCCGCTCCTCCCAGCGGTCAGGGCGGCCGAAACGCGTGCCCTTCACCCGCTGCTTGGCCCGGCTGATCCGCTGGGCCATCGTCGCCTCCGGCACCAGATGCGCGCGGGCGATCTCGGCCGTCGTCAGACCGCCGACGGCCCGCAGCGTCAGCGCGATCTGTGCGGGCGGGGACAGATCCGGGTGGCAGCAGAGGAAGAGCAGGGTCAGCGTGTCGTCCTCGGAGGGCGCACGATCGGGCCCGGGCGGCGGCGCGGTGAAGGCGTCGCGCGGTGTGAGCGCCGCTGCCTTCTCCTCACGCAGCCGCCGCGCCTCATCACTGCGCAGCGCGTCCGTGAGCCGCCGCGAGGCGACCCTGATCAGCCAGCCTCGCGGATTGTCCGGAGCCCCCGACTCGGGCCACTGCCGGGCCGCCGCCAGCAGCGCCTCCTGTACGGCGTCCTCGGCGGCGTCGAAGTGCCCGTACCGGCGTACGAGCGCGCCGAGGACCTGCGGCGCGTGCAGGCGCAGCAGGTCCTCGACCTCGCTCGTACGTCTCAAACGTCTCCCCTGCTCACACTTCGCCGAGCGGCCGGATGACGACGGGGTACGTGTTCGCGCCCTCGGGGACGGGGCACTGGGTGACCCGCGCGGCGATCTCCGTGACCCGTTCCAGGCTCTCGCACTCCAGGAGCCAGTAGCCGGCGATCACTTCCTTGGTCTCGCCGTACGGCCCGTCGGTGATCACGGGCTTGCCGTCCGCGCCGGCGCTGACCAGGCGGGCCCTGGCAGGCTCGGCCAGCCCCTGGGCATCGATGAACTCGCCTGTCTCGGCGAGGTCGTTGTTGATCGCCCCCATGTGCTGGAACATCGCCTGCATGTCCTTGTCGCTCCAGGCCGGGAGACCGGCGTCGGGCTTGCCCGCCTGGGCCTCGTAGTCCGCCTGCGTGCCCTGCACCATCACCAGGTACTTCATGAGTCCGCTCCTTCGGCTCGGGCCGCTCGTGGTGGGCGGCTCTCACAGGGGACGTCGGAGCCGGCCCCCGCTTCTCTACACCCTCGCGGAAGTTTTTCAGGCTGGCGGGAAGAGCGTCAGGAGTCCCGCTGCTCGACCCTGTCGAACGCCGGTCCGCTCCCCGTCGTGAGGACGGGCTCCGACTCGGCCTCTTCCGCCTCGTGCACCTGGCACTCGGGGTTCTTGCACGGGCCGGGACGCCACAGGGGCACGATGATGCCCAGGGTCTTGTGCCGCCGCATGACCTGCTCGATGGGGTGGCCGCAAATGGGGCAGAGGTACTCATTACTGGCCATGTCCCCAGGGTATTGCGATACGGCCCGGGCCGACAGGTGAGCGACGTGCCCGCGTGGGCGTCGCGCGGACGGAGGCTGCGGGGTACCCGGGTGCCGGGGCACGTCGGCCGGGCTCACTCCCGCACCACCAACACCGCCAGCCCCTCCGCCTCGAACCGTTCGACATCCCTGAACTCGACCGTCAGCGCGGCGAGTTCGGCGTCATCCAGTGCCACGTCACGCAGCGCCTCCGGCGTTCGAGCGGCCGTGGGGGTGATCACCACCAGGGCTCCACCCTCGCCCAGCAACCCGGCGAGACGACGCAGTACGCGCACCCGGTCACCGAAGAAGGCCACGGCCAACCGTACGGTGATCAGGCCATAGCCGTGCGCCCCGTCCTCCCCGTCCTCCCCGTCCTCCCGGAGGTGGGTGAGTTCGGTGTGCTCGACATTGAGGCACCACCAGCGCACCGCCTCCACCCCGGTGTGCTCGGTGCGGGCCCGCAGCAGTGCACCCTCGGCGAAGTCCACCGCGTCGACCTGGTAGCCGAGGGAGGCCAGGAATACCGCCAACTCGCCTGTGCCGCAACACACTTCAAGCGCACGACCTCCGCGCCCGGCCCCCGGCGGCCACGCACGCAGCAGCCTCTTCTCCGCCTCCCCGAGCGGCCGGAACCCCCGTCCTTCGCCATAGTGCCGCGACCACTCATCCGCCCTGACGTAAGCCACCGCCCCATCCTCCCCGTTCGGCCGCCGAACCCACCCCGCCAGCCCGAACGAGAACTGACCGCCACCCGCACCGCGTCACAGCCTGAGAACACGGCGGCGGCGCAGAGAGCGGTACACATGGCGGAACGAACGGTGGAGGCAAGCGGCGGAGGTGGTCGGCGGGAGGCGACCGCGGAGGTGCGGGGAGCCCAACGCGGGGTGTTTCGGGCCGCGTTCACTGTCCTGCGCCGCCACGGGCTCGCGCTGACCGCTCGTGCGGCGCGTGCCTCTGGAGCGGCCGCAGTGGGTGGTCTGCTCGTCACCGGTACGGCCTTCCTGCTCGCCTGGCCCGCGTTCACCGAGATGCGCCGGGGTGCGATCGCCGCGCGCGAGGCGGAGGACTCGTATGCGCCCGATGGGAGTCTGGTGACCGATCTGCACCTGCTCGCCCTGGCCGGTCTGCCGTTTCTGATCCTGCTGTTGCACCTGGGGTGTACGGCGCTTCAGACCGCGGCCGCCGACGCGGTGACCGGTGGACGGGCGGGCCTCCGGTCGGGTGGTCGTTTTCGTCGGGTGCTCGGTGTGTATGGGCTGCGCGGGGTGTGCGTAGGGGCGCCGGTGGTGCTCGGGGTGTTTGTCGAGGCCTACTTCACGACGACCACCTTTCGGGAGTACACCGCGATCGTCCCGAAGTGGCAGTACCCGAATCTTTTCCCTGTACTGGCTTACGGGGCACCGCTGTTGGGACTGTTCGGCAGTCTGCTGCTGCGCTTCGGTTGGACCCTCGCACCGGCGACCGCCGCGCTGGAGGACCTGCCACCGCTCACCGCGCTACGCCGCTCCTGGTCGCTCACCTGGGGCAGCCTCGGCGCCTGGCTTCGCACCGCGGGCACTGCCCTGCCCCTCGCCTCCCTCACCCTCGGCACCTACCTCCTCGTCCAGCTCGCCGTCAGGCCCCTGCGCTCCGCCACCACCTCCCTCTTCCTGACCGTCGGCCCGGACAACACCTACGCCGCCTATGTGGCCGCCCTCCTCGTCCCTATCGCCGTCACTCTGCTGCTGACGGCCACCCTGACCCTCCCCACCGCTCACGCCACCCTCGCCTGTCTCCAGCAACGACCGGCGCGGGAACGGGAGTTGAGGTCACTTGGTGCCACGGAGGTGGTCGCGGAGGAGGGTGCGTAGTGCGGGGAGTGAGGTCTGGGCGCCGAGGGCGGTGAGGAAGTCGGTCACGTCCCAGGTGAAGAGGGCGCCGTGGCGGGAGAGGTAGAGGCCGGTGCGGCGGATCGCGTACTGGTCGTCGTAGTCGAGGAGCAGGTAGCCGGCGAGTTGGAGTATCTCGGTGCGGCCGATTCTGGAGGTGCGGGTGACGGCCTTGCAGTCGATCAGGGTCCCGTCCAGGATGAAATCGGCGTCCGCGCCGCCCAGGTCACCGCTCCCGGCGAAGACCGGGCCGCACACCCTGCGGTCCGCCGGCAGCCCCCGGTACGCGGCGAACGGGCCCTGGGCCAACTGGAGTTGCTCCTCGATGTCCTCCACCACATACCGCGGCACCGAGGCCGTGAGGTCCTCCAGTACGGTGTCCGCGCCGGCCTGGGCCAGCAGATTGCGGCGGCGGGCGAAGACACCGCTGCGGTAGCACGCCTCGAAGTAGCCGGCGACATGGCACAGCCGGGTCAACTCCTCCTCGCTCAGGGTGTGCACGCCCATGAGATGGGCCTCGAACCGGGACAGCAGGTGGCCCCCGGCCAGGTACAGGGCCGACCGTACGTCGGGTGGGGGCGCACCCTGCAACGGGGCGGTGCTGCCCACCAGCAGGATTCCGGCCTCGATCGGGGCACCGAGGCCGCTGCCCAGGGTGAGACGCAGCCGGTGGTCGATGGTGTGGCCGAGGGCGGGCCAGTCGGGGCGCCGCTCGTCCATCGGCTGCACGGCCGGCGGCAGGCCCTGCATCTCCCGGGAGAGGTCCTCGGCCGCCCGGTCCGGGGTCGGCAGATGCCGGTTGAGGAAGATCGACATCGGGGACCGGGGGTACGCCAACTGCCCGGTCAGCGGAAGGGAGGCCACCGGAATCCCGTTCGGGGTGACGGTGCCCCCGCGCGATCCGGTACCGATGCGGCTCCTGGCCCACCGCAGTGCGGAGGTGTCCAGTTCGTGCCGGGCCCGGGTGACCGCCACATAGATCAGCCGCGCCTCCGAGGGGTGCAGACCGCGGTCCTGCGGTGCGTCCGGGGCGGGCTCGAAGCCGCCGCCCACCCGCACCCGGCCCCACTCCCGCCCCTTCGCCTTGTGCACGGTGGACACCACGACCTCCGCCTTCGCCTCCGCGGCGAGCTGGTTCACCACCGAGATGATCTGCTGCGGACCGTAGGCGTCGACCAGTTCCACGATCGCCTTCAACTCCGCGGCCGCGGAGTCCTGTTGGGCGTACTCCTGTACCTCGCCCCAGGAGGAGAACAGGAACAGCTCCTGGTGCGAGGTGCGGCGGCCCGCCTGGAGGTCGATGGCGGCCTGGGCGATCCGCAGCAGTGGCCCGCCGCCGCCGACCAGGGCCACCGGCACACCCCGGCTCAGCTGGTCCAGCACCTCCGCCAGGGCGTCGGCGTTGCCCCGGCACAGCACGGCGTCGGGCGACGGCACGGCCTGGATACGGGAGGGGATCGGGCGGTGGCCGGAGAGCTGCATGGACGAGGACGCGGCGCGCAGCCACCGGTTGGCCTCCACTGCGATGGCCGTGCCGAATCTGAAGGACTGCGTCAACTCCAGCCGCCGGCCCGGGAATCCGCTCATGATGTCCTTGGCGAACCGCCACTCGTAGATCTGCTGGGCCGGGTCTCCGACGCACACCCGCTGGGCGCTCTGGGCGAGGAACACCTCCTCCAGTACCGGGTTGGTGTCCTGCGCCTCGTCCAGCAGTACGAAGTCCGCCGGCAGTGAGGGGCGGCTCAGCGCCCACATCTTCAGATAGTGGTCGTGTTTGAACGGCAGCCTCCCGGTGGGGGAGCACACGTCGTCCCAGGCCCACCGGGCCCGGGGCAGCAGCGTCTCCGCCAGGAACTGGCCGCCCCTGTCGTCGAGGCCGTTGACCCGGCCCAGGTGGCGGGCGGCGACCTGCTCATCGGTGCTGAAGCAGAACCGCTGCACCATCTCCATGACCAGCCGGGCCTGTGTCGTCGCCTTCAACCGCCTTTTGCCGATGGCCAGATCGCCGGTCAGGCCGAGCAGCGCCGCCGTCCGCTTGAGCGGCATGTGCCCCGACGCCGCGAGACGGTCCCGGAACGCGGCGCCCACCGTCTGGTACGCCAGGGAGTGCGAGGTCCGGCAGCGGACGTTGGAGCCGAAGCGGTGCTGGGCCTCGGTGGCGATCGACTTGTTGAAGGCGATGTACATGCCTTGCTTCCCGGTCGCCGATCCCATCATCGCCAGGGTCGAGGTCTTCCCGGTGCCCGCTCCGGCGACCAGTGCGAGATCGTTCCCGCCCACGAACTCGTCCCTGGCCCGCTCCTGCTCCGCGGTCGGCCTCAACTCCACGCGGCCACGCCCCCCTTGCCCCACATCGTGCCCGGTCCCGGGCCGGCGGCGGGTGCCCGCGCCGACTGTCCGGAAGCATGACAGGGCAGCCGGGATGGCGGGTGCCGGGCCTTCGACCTGGGGCTGAGGCGGGCCAACTTGGCTGAGTGGCACCGCCGTTGCGTCGAGTTCAGGCCACGGTGGTGGGGTGGTGTGTGCCCGGTTCAGTCGGGGGGACGGTCGGCGTAGACGCCGTGCAACATGCCGGTGGCCTGGCCGACTTCGATGAGGTAGCCGTCGGGGTCGCGCAGATAGCAGCGCAACTCCGCCTTGCGGTCCAGGGGTTCGGTGAGGAACCGGGCGCCCTTGGCGGTGGCCTGGGCGTGGAACGCGGCGATATCGGCCACCCGCACATTGAGGAAGGAGGACACCGTGCTGTCCTCGCGCGGCGCCTCAAGGGTGACACCGGGCTTGTCGGGGGTGGGCCCGCCGCCGGGGTTCATGATGATCCAGCTGTTGGCCACCTTCACGATCGCCGGATTCTCTTCGAGTACGACCTCACCGCCGAACACCTCGGCGTAGAAACGCCGCGAGACCGCGACATCGCGCACGGTCAGGAAATGGGTGAGCACAAGGCCCTGCTGCGGCGCGGGAAAATCACCGGGTGACGTCATCGCCGACCCCTTTCCGGCTTGGCCTGCCTGGTCGGATGGATTCGGATGGATATAGAGGCCTTCTGACGGGTGCGGGGGGAGAGGGGGTACGCGGCGCCGGTCCGCTCCCGGGTATCCCGATTCGTCCGCGCCAGACATCGCGGCGCGCGTGGTGCCGGACACGGTGTGAGGTCACCGCTACACGGTCCGAAGTCAGGGGCGGTACGGGCCTCGGTAGGGGGCGGCGGACCGGTCCCGTAAGCCTTGGCTTACGTCGCTTGTGCTCGCCGAGGGCGGGTCACCACGCTGTGTGGTGCCGCCGCGGCCCATCCGGCGGGGACCCCGCAGGGCCTTCCCCCGCCGGTCGCTTCCGCGCGGCCAACCCCCCACCGCACACCATCCGGAGGTCACGTTGAGCATCCGACAGCCCAGCCGACAGCCCAGCCGCAGAGGCGTCATCAAGGCCGCCGCCGGACTGACCGCGGCGACGGCACTCGGTACCGGAGGCGCCCTGGCCTCGTCCTCCGCCGCGCACGCCGCCGGTGACGGCAACGGGTTGCGCATCGTGGAGCGCAACGAGAAGGACCCCCGAATGTGGTACTACCGCTTCGCCACCGAGGCGATCGGCTGGAACCCTGGGGTCAATGTCCTGCTGCCGGACGACTACCACACCAGCGGGCGCACCTACCCGGTGCTGTACCTCTTCCACGGCGGCGGTACCGAGGAGGACTTCACCCGCTTCGACAAGCTGGGCATCCGCGACTGGACCGCGGGCAAGCCGATCATCGTGGTGATGCCCGACGGCGGACCGGCGGGCTGGTACTCCAACCCGGTCAACTCCAATACGGGGCCGCGTAATTGGGAGACCTTCCATATCTCGCAGTTGCTCCCCTGGGTGGACGCCAACTTCCGTACCTTCGCCGAGTTCGGCGGGCGTGCCGTGTCCGGTTTCTCCATGGGCGGCTTCGGTGCGCTGAAGTACGCGGCCAAGTACCACGGCCACTTCGCCTCCGTCAGCGCCCACTCCGGACCGGCGAGCCTGCGGCGGGATGCCGGGCTGGTAACCCACTGGGCCAATGTGTCCTCCGCGGCCGTGGAACTCGGGGGCGGCACGGTCTACGGTGCCCCGCTGTGGAACGAGAAGCGGGTCAGCGCGGACAACCCGGTGGAGCGGATCGAGAGTTACCGCGGCAAGCGGGTGTTCCTGGTGGCCGGTACCAGCCCGGACCCGGTCAACTGGTTCGACACCGTGAACGAGACCCAAGTCCTGGCCGGGCAGCGGGAGTTCCGTTCCCTGCTGGGGAAGGCGGACATCGGGCACGAGTGGCATGAAGTGGGCGGCGGCCACAAGGTTCGCCCCGAGCTGGTCCGTAAGGACCTGGAGGGCATGATCGCCCACCTCCGCAAGGCCTGACCCCGACCCGCACCCACGTCCCCGCTCCTGTCCCCGTTCGGCGTCTCCCTCCGGTTACATCGGATACCGGAGGGGGACGTCCCTTGTTTGCCCGTGTTTCGCTCAACTTCCCTGCATTTACAGTGCAGTTGGGGCTTCGTTACCTATGGGTAGGGGAGGGGGCGCGGATGGCCACCGGATCTCCGGCGGGGCTCTGGACAGACCGTCGGCGGGGGCCTAGGTTCGCGGTCTGTTGAGGTTTTACGCAGAAGTTGTGTGGCTGAGGTGTGCGGTTCCGCCCGTGCCGGATCCGGCCGCCGGGGAGTGCGTTGGACCAAGGGGGAGCATGGCCGGCAAGGGCACTTCACCGACTGATGAGACAACAGCCGGTGCAGCGGGCGCAGTTGACACGGTGGCCCCTCCGGAGCGCACCCGGTTCCTGGTCCTCGGACTGCTCGCCGTCACCGACGGGCGGCAGACCATCGTGCTCCAGCCCTCCCGGCCCGCCGCCCTGCTGGCGGCACTCCTGCTGCACCCGGGAACGGTCGTCGCCACCGACTTCCTGCAAGGGGTGGTGTGGGGCGAACACCCCCCGGCCGGCGGCCGATCCGCACTGCACACCTGTGTACTGCGGCTGCGGAGGCTGTTCGAGAAGCACCGCATCACCGACCACACCATCGAGGCCGTCCCCGGCGGATACCGCCTGCACACCGACGCGGACAGCCTCGATCTGCTGCACTTCCGCGATCTGCTGACCCGGGCCTCGGCCGCCACCGACCCGGAGCAGTCCCTGGAGTTGGCGCGGGCCGCGCTGGAGCTCTGGCAGGGCCCGCTGCTCGGCAACGTCCAGTCGGAGCAGCTCCACCGCGACCAGGTCCCGCGCCTGGCGGAGGAACGGCTGCTTGCGGTCGAGTTGGTCTTCGACGGTGAACTCCGCCTGGGCCGCCACCGCGAGATGATCTCCGAGGCGCGGCGGGCAGTCCAGAGCCACCCCGCGCACGAGCGGCTCTCCGCCCTGCTCATCGAGGCGCTGTACCGGTCCGGCCGGCGGGGGGACGCGCTCGCCGAGTACGGCAGGATCCAGGCCCACCTCGGCCGGGAGCTCGGGGTGGAACCGGGGCCGGTGCTCCAGGGGCTCCAACTGGCCGTGCTGCGGGGCGAGTCGCTCACCGGACGGGTCACCGGACGCCGCCACGTGGCCCCACCGGAACCGGACCGGAGCACGGCCGCCCTCGCCGCGGGGGCGGCCGCCACCGCCACCGGGGACCGGGTGCTGCGCGGGCTGGTCGATGTCGGACTGCTGGCGGAGGGGCCGCCCGGCCGCTACCAAGTCCACGCCCTGCTAAGGCTGTTGGCGCTGGAGCTCGGCACCCGGCCACCGCCCGCGCCGGACCGCCCACCGGGCACCGCGCCGTCAGACGACTGACCACCTCTCCGCCGCTCTCCGCCCGCACCGGAGGTTCACCCCCCATGGCTCCCACGTCAGTGTCCTACGAAGAGATCGCCCAGTCCCGGCCCCGTATCCGCAGGGACGTGCTGTTCACCCGGACTCCCACCGGGGTGCTGTTCCACAACGCCTACGGCGGTTTCAACGTCGTCACCGCCTCCGCCTACCGGTTCGCCTCCGCGCTCGTACCGCACCTCGACGGGCGGCAGCGGGTGGCGGAGCTGTGTGCGGGGCTGGGGGAGAAGCAGCGTGGGATGGTGGTCCAACTCGTCGCCGCGCTCTACGCGCGTGGCTTCGCGCGGGACGCCACCGAGAGCGCCCCGGTGGAGGTGCCGCCCGCGGTCGCGGAGCGTTTCGCCCACCAACTCGACTATCTGGACCACTACTCGGACGGTGCGGCCGAGCGGTTCCTGCGCTTCCGGTCCACCGCGGTCTGCGTGCTCGGGGACGACGCGGTGGCGCGCTGGGCCGCCGTCGGACTGCTGCGGAACGGGTGCGCGGCGGTCGCGGTCACCGAGACGGGGTCTGGTGCGGGGGTGCTCCGCCCGGAGCTGCACGGTGTGTCGGGGACCGCGGACGTCGAGGCGGAGGCGCAGGCCCTCGGCAAGGCGGACTGCGCGCCCCGCCTGGACCGCCTCCCCGCGCCCGCCGCCGGCACCTACGGCTGGGCCGACCTCGACGGCTGGGACACCGTCCTGGTCACCGGCGGCCCCGGCGGATACCGGCAGATCCTGCGGCTGCTCTGCGAAGGTGTGCCCGACGGGCGCCGCCTGCTTGCCAGTTGGACCTTCGGGAACCGTGCCGTGGTGGGCCCGGTGATGACCGCCGGGACGCCCGGCTGCTGGTCCTGCGCCACGCTGCGCCTCGGCGCCGCCGGAGAGGCCGCGGACAGCGCCGAGTTGTGGGCGGCGGCGGGCCCGGCGGCACCCCTCGGTACCGCGCCGCCCACCGTCGCCGGGCCCCTCGCGGGGATGCTGGGAAACCTGCTGGCGTTCGAGGTGTTCCGCCTCACCACCGGGGCACCGCCCGCCGAGACCGGCCACCAGATCATCGTGCAGGACCTGGACTCGCTGGACGTCCTCACCGAACCCCTGCTGCCGCACCCGCGCTGCCCGTTCTGCGCCCCCGCGCAGGACACGGCGGAGGTGGCGTACACCCCGGGGACGCTGCACACCGCCGACGCCGCGGACGAGGCGCCCGCCCCGCCCGCCGACGGCGCCGCCGACCAGGACGCCGCGCGGGCCGCCCTGGCCGAACTGGAGCTCCGCGATGTGCTGGTGCACCCCGCCGCGGGTGTCTTCACCGGGTACGCCGACGACGACTGGGACCAGACCCCGCTCAAGGTCAGCACCGTCCGCCTGGGCACCGGGCCCGGCCGGGTGCGGGAGATCTCGGCCGCCGATGTGCACCATGTCGCCGGGGCGCGCATGGCCGCCCTGCTCCGCGCCGCGGAGGTCTACGCCGACCATGTGGTGCCGCCCCGGGTGGTGGACGCGGCGGACGAGAGGCGCCGGATCGCCCCGGCCGCGCTGGCGCTCTCCACCGGTCTCGACGTGCCCGCCGAGCAGGTCGCCCACTGGAGCGCCGCGACCTCCCTGCTCGACGGGCGGCGGGTACTGGTCCCCACCGCCGCCGTGCGCACCCTCGGCCCGTACAACGAGCAGGACCTCTTCGAGCGGACCCCGGCGGGCACCGGCGCCGGGGCCACCCCCCGTGCCGCGCTCACCCGCGCCCTGCGCACCGCACTCACCCGCGACGCCCTGTCCCGCGCCGTCCACCGGACCGCGCCGGTCACCACCGTCGACCCGCAATCCCTCACCGGGCAGCCCGAGTTGCTGTTCCTCCAGCGCGCCGCGGAGATCCTGGGCGCGGACACCACCGTCCTCGATCTGACGGCGGCCGGGGGCCACACCCTGCCGATCGTCCTCGCCCGCCACACCGATCCGGAGTCGGGGACGGTGCGCTGGGCGGCGGGCAGCGGTCTGCGGCTGGGCGATGCGGTACGGGAGGCGCTGCAAGTGCTGCTGGGAGCCGAGCAGTTGAGGCGGGCCACGGGGGAGCCCGACACCGGTGATCCGCTCTGGGGCGACCTGGACGTCACCACCCTCGTCGCCGAGGGCACCGCACGCCTCGCGGACACCGCCACCACCTGGGGCGCCGTGCTGGACGCCGTCGCCACCGCCGGGCGGGACGTGCTGGTGGTGCCGGTGCACGCCCCCGACCTGGCCGCCGGGGAGCTGTACACCGTGCGCACCCTGCTCACCCGCGGCGAGCACCGTGCGCGGTGACACCGCCGCCGCGCCCCCCACCGGCACCGTCGGCGACCCCTGGGACGCCCTGTGCGCCGCACTTGCCGAACGCACCGGCGCACCCGGCGCGACGGTACATATGCTCGGCGTACGCGACGAGTTGACCGCCGAGGCACGGCGGTACCCGCCGGGTGCGGTGCCGGTGGGGCTGTACGGGCATCACGCCGTGGTCGGTCCGGTCACCGCCGACGGCACGCCGGGCTGCCCGCAGTGCCTGGCCCGCCGCTGGCAGGCGGTGCGCGCCGGGTTCCTGCGGGACGCCCTGGAGACCGGCACCGGGACCAGGGCGACCGGAGTGCCGCCCTGGCGTGCGGACTTCGCGGCGGACGCACTGGCCGGGCTGGTGGCGGCGGCACGGGAGCCGTCCCCCGGCAGCGGCCCCCGGGTGTGGCTGCTCGACCTGGAGACCCTGCACATCGCCCGCTTCCCGCTGGTGCCCGACGGAGAGTGCCCGGCCTGCGGCACCCGCCCCGACGACAGCGCCGACACCGCCCGCGTCACCCTGGAGCCGGCTCCCAAGTACCGCCAGGACAGCTACCGTTCACGGCCGCCGGGCGCCTACGGCATCCGCGTCGAGGCGTTCGCCAACCCCGTCTGCGGGATGCTCGGCCCCTCCGTGGCACCCGACCGCACCTCGGTGTCCACCTCCTCCGCGGTGGGCGCGTTCACCGCACGCTCCGGCGGCTATCTGCGGGACTGCTACTGGGGCGGGCACACCGGCGCCTACGGCACCAGTACGGCCGTCGGGGTGCTGGAAGGGCTGGAGCGGTTCGCCGGGATGCGGGCGCGGGCCAAGCGGACCGCGGTCCTCGCCTCGCTCGACGAACTCGGCGCGCTCGGCCACACCGTGGTGGACCCGCGCACCACCGGCCTCTACTCCGACGCCCTGCACACCGCCGAGCCGGACATCCCGCGCTTCGCCCCGGACCGGCCGGTGACCTGGGTGTGGGGCTGGTCGCTGCGCGACCAACTCCCCGTGCTGGTACCGGAGGTGGTCGCGTACTACCACGCGCCCGGCGGCCGGCGGGTCCGCTTCGTGCAGGAGAGCTCCAGCGGCTGCGCGTCCGGCGGTTCGGTCACCGAGGCCGTCTACCACGGGCTGATGGAGGCCGTCGAGCGGGACGCCTTCCTGCTGGCGTGGTTCGGCCGGGTACGGCTCCCCGAGATCGACCCGGCGAGCAGTACGGTGCCCGCCACCCGCGCCATGGTCGCCAAGCTCGCCCTGTACGGCTACCGGGCCCGGTTCTTCGACACCCGTGTCACCTTCCCGGTGCCGGTGGTGACCGCGGTCGCCGAACGCCTCGACGGCGGGCCGGGGTTGCTGTGCTTCGGCGCGGGCGCGTCCCTCTCCCCGGAGGACGCGCTGGCCGCCGGGCTCTGCGAGATCGCCACCGACTCCGTCAACCTCCGCCGCAGAACCGCCCGCGAGGAACCCCGGCTCCGGCGGATGGCCGCCGACTTCGACCGGGTCGAGGTCCTGCACGACCACCCGCTGCTCTACGGACTGCCCGAGATGGGCCGGTACACCGACTTCCTGCTCCGCGGCCGGGACGAGGCGGAACGGGTGCCGCTGGCCTCCCTCGCCCAGGGTTCCGGCGCGCTGCCGCCGTCGCCGGATCTGCGGGAGGACGTGGAGCGGTGCGTCGCCGCCGTCACCGGGCGGGGATTCGACGTGGTGGTGGTCGACCAGACACCGCCCGAGCAGCACACCCTCGGCCTGCGCACGGTGAAGGTCCTGGTCCCCGGGCTGATCCCGATCGACTTCGGCACCCGGCGCCAACGCGGCCCGCTGATGCCCCGGCTCCGCACCGCGCTCCGCGAGGCCGGACTGCGCGCCACCGACCTCACCCCGGACCTGATCAACCCGGCACCGCACCCGTTCCCCTGACCCCGGGCCGCCCAACCGGCCCGTACCGCCCACGAGTTGAGAGTAGAGGGGAGTGACCATGGGATACGCCCATGAGTACGCGACCGCGGTGATGCGGCGGGGCAGGGAGCCCATGGAGCCCGCCGACTTCGTCCCCGACTGGGCCGACCGCCCCCGCAAGGGCAAGCACTTCCCGCACGCCCCGTCCATCCCGCTGCCCGACGGCGGGTGCGGCGAGGACGCCACCCTCGGTCGCGGCCTGTTCGGCACCCGCGGCACCGGCGCCTTCACTCTGCCGCTGCTCGGCGCGATGCTCCGCGACTCCTACGGGCTGACCGGCCGCCGCCTCGCCGTGCAGGCCAACAGCGACCTCGGCTCGCTGCCGTTCCACACCCACGCCAACTGGTCCCGCGGCACCGCCTCCGGCGGCGGCCTCTACCCGGTGGGCGTGCACTGGATCAGCGGCGCGAGCGGCCCCGTCACCCCCGGTGTGCACTACTACGACACCCGCCGCCACCGCCTGGTCCGGCTGCTGTCGGGCGATGTCTCCGGCGAGGTGCGGGCCGCCCTCGGGGACCTCCCGGAGGCCGCGGAGACCGACCAGTTCCTGGTACTGGGGGTGGCGTTCTGGCAGAACACCTTCAAGTACAACAGCTTTGGCTACCACGCGATCACCATGGACGTCGGGGCGCTGCTCCAGACCTGGCGGATGTGGGCGCGGGCGCACGGCCTCCATGTGGGCAGCGCCTTCTGGTTCGACGAGACCGGGCTCGGCAGGCTGCTGGGGCTCGACCCGGAGGAGGACGGGGTGTTCGCGGTGGTCCCGCTGCGGTGGGCGGCGCCCCAGCCGACGGTGCCCGCCCCGCGCACCCCCGAGGCCCGGGTCACCGCGGCCCCCGAGGAGAAGTCGCGCCGGGTGCTGACCTTCGACACCATCCGCCGCATCCACACCGCCACCTGCGAGCACGCCGCGGACCGGCCCGCACCCGGCACCCTGGACCCGGCACTCGCCGCCCCGGCCGCCGCCGGGGAGCGGGTCGCCCTGCCGCCCGCCGCACCGCTCGGGATGCCGGTCCGCGGTGCGCTGCGCCGACGCCGCAGCAGCTTCGGCCGGTTCACCGGCCTCACCCCGCTGGAACCGGCACGCCTCTCCGCCGCACTCGCCGCGGCGGTCGCCGGCGGCGCCCTCGACAGCGACACCGAAGCCCCCGACAGCACCCCCCTCACCCGCCTCTGCGTCTTCGTCCAGCACGTGGCCGGCATCCCTGCCGGGCTCTACGAGTACGACCGCGACACCGGCGACCTGGTCCCGATGAAGACCGGTGACTACGGCGACTTCCTGCAACGCAACTACTTCCTCGCCAACTACAACCTGGAGCAGGCCGCGGCCGTCCTGGTCCCCGTCGCCCGCACCGCCGCCGTGCTGGACGCGGTGGGGGACCGCGGCTACCGGCTGGTCAGCGCCGCGGTCGGGGCCACCGCGCAGGCCGTCTACACCGCGGCGGCCGCCACCGGCACCGCCTGCGGGGTGGCCCTCGGCTTCGACTGCGTGTCCTACGCGGAGGAACTCGGGCTGACCGAACGCGGCGAGATCCCGCTGCTGATCATGATGATCGGCCATGAGCGCCCCCGCCCCGCCGACTACCGCTACGACATCGTCGCCCCCTGACCGGCCCGCTCGCCGCTGCCGCCCCAACTGACCGTGCACCGCCGCCCATTCACCGTCCCGTACCGCCGACCCGCACCCGCATCGAGAGGGGGAGGGCATGAGCCCGACCGCCGGTATCGCCCGCCAGAGCCCGGGTACCGCCGAGGAACCGCCCACCGTCCTGCACAGCCGCTTCATGCTGCGGGTCGCGGGACTGCCGGCCGACACCGTCGACGCGCTGCGCACCCCCGAAGTCGCCCACTGGGCGGCCGAGACCACCGCCGAGGAGACCCGGCTGCACGACCTCGGCGCCCGCCTCAGTGACCCGCTCTCGCACGCCGTCGCGGCCACCGGCGACCCGGCCCTGCGCCGCCGGCTCCTCGCCCTGCGCCGCCAGGTCTTCAACAACCGCCTCCCCGGCGATCTGCCCGCCGCCCTGGAACTGGCCGCCGGGCTCCCCGCCGCCACCGGCCGGGACCTCGTCGCCTGGCTCCAAGCCCGCGCCCACTGGGAGGAGTTGCGCACCGAGGGCGAGCCCCTGCTCACCGCCGGACTCGACCGCACCCGCACCGCACTGCGCCGCCTCGCCCGTGACGACCGGCTCCGCCGCGGCCTCCTCCTCGCCTCACCCACCCTGGAGGAGCGCCTCGACCACTACGCCGACGCCCGCGCCACCGGCAAACGCGCCCGCAAGATGGAACGCTCACTGCTCTCCTACGTCTACCGCACCGCCTGCAAGACCAGCCCGTTCTCCACCCTCACCGCGGTGGCACTCGGCGAGTTCACCCCGGCCGACGGGCACGGCACCCACCTCACCGGCGACTGGAGCAGCCACCCCCGCCTCAATGTGGTCGCCCTCGCCCGCCTCGCCGAACTCATCGCCGCCGACCCGGAACGCCGCGCCGATCTGCCGGTCGCCCTGGCCTCCGGCTGGACCTTCGACGACGACCGGGTGCGCTATGTCCGGCGGGCCGTCACCGCGGGCGACGACAGCGCCGCCGTCAGCTTCGACGCCGCCCAGGACCGCCTGTTCTTCCTCCGCAGACAGGGCGCCCTCGACGGCATGTTGGAACTGCTCCGCGACCACGGCGGCACCCTGCGCCACGGCGACCTCACCCGCTGGCTCGCCACCACCACCGGCGCCGACGAGCAGGAAGCCGGCCACTACCTGGACGCCCTGCGCGAGTTGGGCATCCTCCAACTCCCCGGCCTCGGCACCGAAGTGCACGGCGGCGACCCCCTGGACGCCTTCCGCCACGCCCTGCGCGCCCTGGACCGCGACTGGGCCGACACCCTCGCCACCCGCCTCGGCCCCGCCGCCGACGCCCTCGCCCGCTACCCCGCCGCCGACATCCCCGTCCGCCGCACCCTCCTCACCGACCTCCGCACCCGACTCCTCACCCTCCAACGGGACTTGGGCGCCGAACACCCCACCCTGCCGCAGACCCTGGTGTACGAGGACGTGTCCGCCGGCACCACCACCGCCGACCTGGGCGAGTGGGCCGCGCTTGCCGACGGGCCGCTGCGCTCCATCGGCCGCATCCTGCCCGCCTTCGACGCCGCCCTGCCCCAGCGCCTCACCCTCAAGGGCTTCTTCCTCGCCCGCCACGGACGCGGCGGGCGGTGCCCGGACCTGCTGCGCCTGGTCCACGACTTCCACGAGGACATCTTCCACCAGTACCTCCAGTTCACCGCCGCCAAGGACAGCTACCTCCCGGACGGCGGCCACGCCCCGGAGGAGAACTGGCTAGGGATGCCGGAGATCGTGGCCGTCGACCGCGCCCGCGCCACCCTCACCGCCCGCGTCCGGGAAGCCTGGGCCGAACTGCCCCCGGGCGCCGAGGAGTTCGTCCTCGACGACGACACCGTGACCCAGACCGCCGCCGAACTCGCCCCCGCCGCACCGCTGTTCCGCCCCCGCAGCCACTTCCTCCAGGCCGCCCGCCGCGACGGCGACCCCCTCGCCGTCCTCAACGGCTCCTACGGAGGCCTGTGTTTCCCCTTCACCCGCTTCACGCATTGCTTCGACGGCGCCAACACCCCTGAGCTGACCGCCCAGTTGCAGGAGGAGCTACGTCAACTCCTGCCGCCCGGAGCGGTCTTCGCCGAAGTCACCGCCGGTGCCGCCACCACCAACCTCAACCTGCACGGCCGCCTCACCGACTACGAGATCGTCTGCCCCGGCGAACACTCCACCGCACCCGAAGAAGCCCGCATCCACCTGGACGACCTGGAGGCGGTGCACGACCCCGACACCGAGCGGCTGCTGCTGCGCTCCCGCCGCCTGGACCGTGAGGTGATCCCGCTCTACCTGGGCTACCTCATCCCGATGGTGCTGCCCGAGATCCCCCGCACCCTGCTCCTCTTCTCCCCGGCCGCCCGCTCCGTGGTCGACATCTGGCGCGGGGTGCCCACCGCGCCCGAGTACCACGGCACCACTCACCGGCCCAGGGTCCGCCACCACTCCCTCGTCCTCCAGCGGCGCTCCTGGACCGCGGCCGACGGCACCCTCCCGCTCCGCCCACCCGGCACCCCCGCCGTGTCCCAGGCCGAGTGGTATCTGGCCTGGCACCGGTGGCGCACCCGCGCCGGACTGCCCGCCCGCGTCTTCGCCACCGTCCACGAGGAGACCGCGGACGGCGAGGCCACCGCACCCTTCGGCGGGACCAAACCGCAGTACGTCGACTTCGAGAGCCCCCTGTCGCTGCTGGCCCTGGAGGCGCTGCTCGCCGGGCGGAAGGCCCGCACCGTCTTCGAGGAGATGCTGCCCGGCGAGGACGAACTGCACGTCACCTCGCCGCGGGGACGCCATGTGGCGGAGTTCGCGGTCGAACTGCTGCCGGTCCCGGCCGCCACCCCCGGAGAGGACGACACCCCATGAACGCCTTCCCCGCCGAGAGCACCACCCGGACCACCGCGGGCGGCACCGCGGGCGAGTGGCAGGCCGTCCATGTCTTCTACGCGGCCAGCCCCCGCCCGCTGCTCGTCCAGTGCGTCAAACCACTGGTGACCGCCCTCGCCGAAGAGGGCCTGCTCGCCGGGTACTTCTTCATCAACTACTGGCTGGAGGGCCCCCATCTGCGACTGCGGCTGAAACCGGCCAAGGCCGCGTACACCGAGCAGGTCCGCAGCCGGGCACACACCGCGCTCGGCGACTTCCTCCGCGAACGCCCCGCCCTCTACGAGGTCAACGGCGGCTTCCACGCCGAGCTGTACGAGACCCTGTTCAACCTGGAGTTCCCCGAGGAGCAGCGCGCCCCCTTCGTCGGCCCCGACGGGCGGATGCTGCTGCGCCCCAACAACACCTTCGAAGACCGCCCGTACGAACCGGAGTTCGGCAAATACGGCGGCCCCGCCGGGATCGAACTCGCCGAGTGGCACTTCCAGCACTCCAGCGACCTCGTCATCGAGGCCGCCCGCACCATGAACCTCCATCTGAGAACCGTGCTCCTCGGCCTCTCCGCCCAACTGATGATGGTGATGTCCGGTACCTTCCTCGCCGAGGACGAGGCACTGCTCGACTTCCTGGACCGCTACCACACCTTCTGGAACAAGGCGTTCAGCGGTACCGAGTACACCGCCGACAAGGGATACCAGCGTGCCTACGGCGAGATGTCCGGCAGCCTCCCGGAGCGCTTCCGGTACATCCGGGAGGCGGTCGCACAGGGCGACACCGAACGCCTCCCCGCCTTCCTGCACCACTGGGCCGACCACTGCGGTGAACTCCGCGAGCGCGTCCGGGACTTGGCCACCGGCGGCCGGCTGGTCTTCCGCTCCTGGGACGGCACCCGCGACATCCGCCCCACCGACCCCGCCACCGCCCTGCCCATGCTGCTGTCGCCGTATCTGCACATGACCAACAACCGGCTGAGTATGACCGTCCGCGACGAGGCGTTCCTCTCCTATGTGCTGGGACGCGCGCTGCGTACCACGGAGACCGGGGAGCCGAGATGACCAGCGGGGCCTTTCTCGCCGCCCGGCCGAAGGTCCGCCCGGACCTCCAGATCGGCCCCCGCCTGGTGCGCGGAACCTCCCCCGTCCATCTGCTCAAGGACCCGCGGACCGGCCGCCGGATGGAGGTCGGACCCAAGGAGTTCTTCCTGATCACCCGCCTCGACGGCAGCCGCACCCTGGCGGAGATCGGCGGCGAGTACGCCGGGGAGTTCGGCACCCGCCTCGGGGAGCGGCAGTGGGGGCAACTGCTGCGGGTCCTGCACGGCCGCAGCCTCCTCGACGGCTCGCCCGCCCCCGAACCCGCCACCGCACCACCCGCGGCCCCCACCCGGCCCAACGGCATCCTCTCGGGTCGCACCAGACTGGTCGCCGACGCCCCGGCGCTGATGGACCGGCTGCACCGGATCACCGCGCCCGCCCGCCGCCCCGCCGTGCTCACCCTGCTGGTGGCGCTGGCGGTCGCCGTCCTGGCCGCCGTCACCGCCCAGGCCGGGACACTGTGGCGGCAGACCGCGCACACCGCGCACCACCAGCCGGTACTGCTGTTCGCGGTGGGCTGCCTGCTCTGGTTCAGCCTGGCCGTACACGAGTTGGCGCATGGGGTGTTCGCCCGCGCCTGGGGCGGGCGGGTCAACGAGATCGGGCTGCGCTGGATCGCCGGGGCCACCTATCTCTACTGCGAGATCGAAGATGTGCAGTTCCTCGGCAACCGCCGCCGCAAGGTCGCCACCGCCTGCGCCGGCACCTTCGCCAACCTCCTCTTCCTGGTGCCGTTCTACCCGCTGTGGGCGCTGCTCCCGGCCGACGCCCAGGCCCGGCCGTTCTTCGGCACCCTGCTCCTGCTCGGCACCGTGACCGGGCTGGCCAACCTGCTGCCGATGCCGCCCCTGGACGGCTACCGGGTGATCGCCCACGCCGCCGGGGTCGCCGAACTCGCGGGCGGCAGCCGGGAGTTCGCCGCCCTCGCCGGGCGCCGGCTGATCGGCCGCGGCGACGGCATCGGCGCCTACCCGCCCCGACTGCGGCTGCTGTACGGCGGTTTCGCCCTGGTGCTGGCGGTGCAGAGCCTGGCGCTGCTGGCGCTGTGCGGGCTGGTGCTGCGCTCGCTGCTCCCCGGCCAACAGGCCTTCCTGGCCTGGGCGTTGACGCCCGCCCTGCTGCTCGCGGCCGTACTGCTGCGGACCCTGGGCACCCGCGCCCGCAACCGCCGGGCCGCGACCACGCCCACCGAAGCGGCCGGACCACCGACGCCCCCCGGCACCCCGCCCAGCCCGGCCCCACACCCCCACCCGGCAAGGAAAGACACGATGACCGGACCCGACAGCGAGACCAAGCCACCGGCCGCCACCGCCGCCACCGAGCCCCGCGCCCACCCCGACCCGGCGCCCGGCCCCCAGACGGAACCGGTCATCACCGTCGAGGCCGTCGGCAAACGCTACGGCGAGGTGAACGCGCTCGACGGTGTCTCCCTCACCGTGCGCCGCGGCGAGTTCCTCGGCATCCTCGGGCCCAACGGCGCGGGCAAGACCACCCTGGTGGAGATCCTCGGCGGGCTGCGCCAGGCCGACACCGGCCGCGTGGCGCTGTTCGGCCGCGCCCCCTGGCCGCGCGACCCGGCGCTGCTGTCCCGGATCGGCGTACAGACCCAGGCCTCCGCCTTCTTCGCCCGTCTCACCGCCGGCGAGCATCTGCGTACCGTGGCCGCCCTGTACGGGATCGGGACCACGGCCGCCGACACCGCGCTGGAGCGGGTCGGGCTCACCGGGAAAGCGGGGGCCCGGGTGGACGACCTCTCCGGCGGCCAGCGGCAGCGGCTCGCCATCGCCACCGCCCTCATCAACGAGCCGGAACTCATCTTCTTCGACGAGCCGACCGCCGCCCTCGACCCGGAGGCGCGGCGTGAACTCTGGGGCCTGCTGCGGTCGTTGCACTCCGAGGGCCGCACCATCGTCTACACCACCCACCACCTGGAGGAGGCCGAGGCACTCTGCGACCGGGTCGCCATCATCGCCGGCGGCAGGGTGGCCGCCCTCGACAGCCCCCGCAACCTCGTCCGCGCCCTGGCCGCCCCCGCCCGACTCCTGCTGCCCGTAGGGGAGTTGACCGTGAAGGACGCGCTGGCACTGGAGGGTGTCGACCGGGCCGCGGAAGAAGGCGCGGACCTTGTCATCGAGAGCACCGTCCCCAACCGCGTCCTCACCCTCCTCGGCGAACTGATGGACATCGAAGCGGTCACCGTCCGCACCGCGACCCTCGAAGACGCCTATCTGACCCTGACCGGACACCGGACGGAGCACGACCGTTGAGCGCATACGCCGCACTGAACCGGGCCACCTACCAGGCGAGCATCCGCGACAAGGCGACCCTGTTCTTCACCTTCGCCTTCCCGCTCGCCTTCCTCGTCCTCTTCGGCACCCTCTTCAAGGGCCAGCGGGTCGACGGCGGGCTGGCCTCCATCAACTACACCGCCCCCGGCATCCTCTCCTGGGGTGTCGGCAACGCCGCGGTGTTCTCCACCGGCTTCGCCCTGATGCAGTGGCGCCGCGACGACCTGCTCCGGCTGATCTGGCGCACACCCACCTCCCTGCGCACCCTGATCGCGTCCCGCTGGACCATCGTGCTCGCGGTGGCCGTGGTGCAGTCGCTGCTCTTCACCGGAGTCGCCCTGCTGCCCTTCTTCGGCCTCCAACTCGACGGCCCCTGGTGGGCGTTGGTGCCGCTGCTGGTGCTCGGCGTCACCGCGTTCGTCGCCCTTGGACTGGTCGTGGGAAGCGTCGCCAACACACCGGAGTCCGTCGCCGGACTCGCCAACATCCTGATGGTGCCGATGGCGTTCCTCTCCGGCTCCTTCTTCCCCGACGACCTGATGCCGGACTGGCTGCGCACCTGCGCCACCGTACTGCCGCTGCACTACCTCAACGACGGGGTCACCGACGCCATGGGAGGCCGCGGCGACCTCACCGACATCGCCGTGGACTGCGCCGGACTCATCGGCTTCGCCGCCCTCTTCGGGCTGATCGCCGTCCGCATCTTCCGCTGGAGCAACCGGACATGACCACCGACACCGCCCCGGCGCCGCTGGAGACGGCACGCGCGGACCTCCAGGACCGGCTGGCCGAACGGGCCGCCGCTGCCGGGCTGCCCGCACCCGCCGTCTCCCGGATCGGCGACACCAGCGTCCTCGGCACCGGGGCCAGCGCACACCCCGTGCCCGCCCACACCGCGACCGTCCACCTCACCGCCCAGGCCGTACTCCTCGGCCCCTGGGGCGGCGACCCCACCGGGGAACCGGCCTGCGGCACCTGCCTCGCCATGCGCCGCCAGCGGCTGCGCACCCGCACCGAACGCGAGGCGCTGGAGACGGGGCAGGAGACCACCGCCGTCGGCAGCCGCTGGCCCGCGCTCCCCGACAGCGCCGTCGACGCCGCCTGGTCCCTGCACCACCTCATCAGCACCGGCGCCGCCCGCCACACCCCGCACGGCCCGGACGCCGCCCTGCCCCGGGTCACCGAACTCGACCTGGAGACCCTGCGGGTACGCACCTTCCCGCTGCTGCCGGAACCGATGTGCCCGCACTGCCGCCCGCACACCGAGGACTCCGCCCGCCGGGCCACCGCCGCGGCGGCCGTCCACCCGCTGGTGCCGCGGCCCAAGCCGAGCCCGGACGGCTACCGGCTGCGCCGCCCCGCCGAGTACGCCCTGCCGGTGAAGGCGCTCGCCAACCCGGTCTGCGGCGCCCTCGGCGGCGGCACCTGGGTGGACGTCACCTCACCCACCACCGCCCCCGTCGCCGGCAGCGTCTTCATGCGCGGCTACGCCGGCCTCACCGACGTCACCTGGAGCGGCCAGGCCAACTCCTTCACCGACAGCCGCGACCTCGCCTTCCTGGAGGGCCTGGAACGCTACGCCGGCACCCACCGCCGCCACCACGCCCCCTTCGTCACCGCCTCCCTCACCGCACTCGGCGACCGCGCGCTCGACCCCCGCACCTGCGGACTGTACGGGCCGCGCACCTACGCCGAGGACCCCATGGTCCGCCCCTTCGACCCGGACCGCCCCATCCCCTGGGCCCGCGGCTGGTCACTGCGCGACCAGCGGCCGATCCTGGTGCCCGCCCGGCTCGTCTACTACAGCGCGGGCACCCGCGAGGACAACTTCGTCTTCGAGTGCTCCAACGGCTGCGCCATCGGCTCCACCCTCGAAGAGGCCGTACTCTTCGGCCTGTTGGAACTGGTCGAGCGGGACGCCTTCCTCCTCGGCTGGTACGGCGAACTGCCGCTCACCGAGATCGCACTGGACTCGGTACCCGGCCGCCGGGTCCGCGAGATGGCGGCGCGCGCCGCCTTCCACGGCTACGACGTCCGTGTCTTCGACAACCGGGTGGACCTCCCGCTGCCCGTGGTCACCGGTCTCGCGGTACGCCGCGACGACGGCCCCGGCACCCTCGCCTTCGCGGCCGGCGCGTCCTTCGACCCGGAGACGGCCGTGGAGTCGGCGGTCTCCGAGATCCTCACCTACATCCCGCACCTGCCCGGCCAGGTCGCCGAACGCACCACTGAACTCCACGCCATGGCAGGCGACTTCGACCTGGTGAAGCGCCTCCCGGACCACGCCGCCCTCTTCGGCCTGCCCACCATGGCCCGGCACACCGCCACCTATCTGACGCCCGCACGTACCGCGCCCCACACCGAACTCTTCGCCGACTGGCAGCGGCAGCGCCCCCGGACCGGCGACCTCCTCGACGACCTGCTGTTCCTGCGCGACGCACTGGTGGACGCCGGCTGCGATGTCATCGCCGTCGACCAGACCACCCCGGAACAACACCGGATGGGGCTGCGTACCGTGGCCACCCTCGCCCCCGGGCTGCTGCCGATCGACTTCGGCTGGCTGCGGCAGCGGGCACTGCACCTGCCGCGGTTGCGCACCGCACCCCACCGCGCGGGCCTCACCCCGGCCCCGCTCACCGACGCGGACCTCCGCCTGGTGCCCCACCCCTTCCCATGACCGGCCCCACGGCCTCGGCCCCCGGCGCGGTCGTACGCACCGGGGGCCGAGAGACGCCACCTGAGAGGTCAGGCGGTGCAGGAGGTGGTGCTGGTGGTGCTGGAGCAGGTGCTGGTGGAGGAGCAGCTCGTGGACGAGCCGAGCATGACCTCGCTGGCGTCCGAGTAGTCGCTGATCTCGAAGGTCTCGGACTCCAGGTCGAGGATCTCCTGGGCCAGGGACGAGAGGTTCTGGTCAGCCATGACAACTCCTTTGCAGTGCACGGGACATGTCTGCCGCGACCGGGAGGCCTCGGGCCTGAGCCCTCGACTCCCTTGCCGGAACGCCCTGTTGGGGATCGCTCCGGCACGGGGCGGTGGACTCGGTGGCACCTCCCTTTGTACGGCGCCCCGCAGTCACCCCCCTCGCCAACCGCTGTCAGCTCACTGACACCCACCGCCCCCGGAGCGCCCCCGCCATGACAGACCGCCCCCGCGGACCCGACGCCCTGCCGGGGCTCGACGCCCTGCTGCTGCCCGCCACCGAGCTGTACCTCGACCTGCACCGGCACCCCGAACTCTCCGGCGCCGAACGCCGTACCGCCGCCCGTTTCGCCGACTGGCTGGCGTCCGACGGCTACCGCGTACTGCGCGGCGTGGGCGGGCACGGGGTCGCCGCCGAACTCCGCAACGGCGACGGCCCCGCCGTCCTGCTCCGGGCCGAACTCGACGCCCTGCCACTGGCCGAGGCGACCGGAGCGCCCTACGCCAGCACCGCCACCGCCCCCGGGCCGGACGGCGGCCCGGTGCCGGTGATGCACGCCTGCGGCCACGACGCCCACCTCGCCTGTACGGCGGCCGCCGCCCGATGGCTCGCGGCCCGGCGCGACCGGTGGCGCGGCACCCTCCTGGTCGTCGGCCAGCCCGCCGAGGAGACCCTCAGCGGCGCCCGCGCCATGCTCGAAGACGGCCTCTACGACCGGATCACGGCCCCGGACGAGGTACTCGCCCAGCACACCGCACCCTTCCCCGCCGGAATGGTGGCGCACGCCGACGGCCCCGTGATGGCGGGCAGCACCACCCTCCGCATCACCTTCGAAGGTGCCGGCGGCCATGTCGCCACCCCGCATCTGGTGGCCAATCCGCTGCTCACCGCCGCCGCCACCGCCCTCCGGCTGCCCACCGAGGCAGCCGCGGTGACCGCACCCGCCGACCGTCTCGTCCTCGTCCCCTCCGCACTGCGCACCGGCGACCCGGGGCACGCCGGGAATGTGATCGCCACTCGCGCCGTGCTGGACGTCGCGGTACGCGCCTGCTCCGAATCGGCCCTGGACAGCGTCACATCGGCGGCCGAAGCGGTGGCCCGCGCCGAGGCCGCCGCCGCCCCGGTACCGCCCGAGGTCACCTTCGCCGTGACGGCCCGCTCGGGTACGACCGTGCCGGATCCGGTGGCCGGGGCGGCCGTGCGTGCCACACACCGCGCACTCTTCGGGGCGGCGCGGGTCACGGACTGGCCGGGCAGTGCCGCCACCGAGGACTTCCCGCTGCTCACCGGGGCGGGCGCGCACCTCCACGGCAGGCCCGGGGTGCGCGGCGTCTACTGGATGCTGGGCTCCACCGGTCCCGCGCAGTGGGCGGCCGCACCGGGCAGCGGAGCGGGGGAGAAGTTCGGCCGGCTGCCCGCCAACCACTCGCCGCGCTTCCTGCCCAGCGTCCGCCTCACCCTAAGCACCGGCACCGCCGCGATGACCGCCGCCGCCCTCGCCCGCCTCGCACCCCCGACCTGAACTCCCGCCGCTGGCAAGGTGGTTGACGCCGCAGCGCGCGCTCTTGGCGGGCGCCGCGGTGCCGCATAATCTGCCGGGGGAGTACGACGGTGTACTTCCGACGCGGCGCGCTCTCAGGAGGAAGCATGGAGTGGTGGGTCCTGATCCCGGTGGTGTCGATGATCACGGGACCTACCGCCATGTACTTCATCACCAGGGACAAGCGGCGGGAGCGGGAGGCCGAGGAGCGCTACCAGGACCTCGCCCGCCGCTATGAGGAACTGCTGGCGGACACCGACCCCCGCGAACTCCCCCGCACCCACCGCCAGGACCCCTGAGACGGGGCCTACCCGTGTGCCACGACCTCCGCGAAGCGGTGGGCCACGGTGCGCCAGACGGGGGCGGCGGCCTCCTCGTCCCGGTCCGCGGTGCGGAGCACCACCTCCGGGTCGACGCCCAGCTCGCGCAGCGCGTCCTGATCCCACTCCCGCAGCCGGTCCGCGCCGATCTCCGGGTGGTACTGGACACCCCACGCCCGCTCGCCCACCCGGAACGCCTGGTACGGGTGGTGCTCGCTCTCCATCAGCCAGGTGGCGTCCGGCGGTAGCGCGGTGACCGAGTCGACGTGCCGTTCCACCGCGGTGACCCGCTGCGGCAGCCCGTGGAACAGCGGATCGGTGTCGGCCTCGGGGCGCACCGTCAGCGGGGTGCTGCCGATCTCCGGTTCGCCGTGGCAGCCCTGGACGGTGCCGCCGGCGACCTGGGCCAGCAACTGCCCGCCCAGACAGATCCCGAGGTAGGGGGTGCCCCGGTCCAGCGCTTCGGCGGCCAGGGCGCGGGTGGCCGCCAGCCAGGGGGCGCGGTCGTCCTCGTCGGGCAGAAAGCCGCCGCCGAGTACCAGCAGCGCGTCGTGCTCCAGCCGGTCGGGCGGCGGGGCGCCGTCCCAGGCGGGCACGGTGTCGAGCGTCAGCCCGTCCTCGGTCAGCCAGTCGCCGAGCCGGCGTGGTCCGCCGCCCGGGGTGTTCTGCACCACAAGTACCCGTGGCACAGGCTCACTTCCCCTCGTGTCGTCCCTCCGCACCGTACGCCGGCTCCGCGCAAGGTGGCGGGGCCGGCGTACGGTGCGGGCGGGCTACTTGCTGCCGAGCAACTGCTCCAGCGGGTCGATCCCGAAGTACAGCAGGAACAGGGCGGCGGTGCCCCAGAGCAGCCAGTGCACCTCGCGGGCCTTGCCCATGCAGGCCTTGATGACCACGTAGGAGATGAAGCCGGCGCCGATGCCGTTGGTGATGGAGTAGGTCAGCGGCATCACGGAGATGGTGAGGAACGCCGGGATGGAGACCTCGTAGTTGTCCCACTCGATGTGCTTGACCTGAGTCATCATCAGGAAGCCCACCGCGACCAGGGCGGGCGCGGCGGCCTGAAGCGGCACGATGGTCAGGACGGGGCTGAGGAACAGCGCCAGTCCGAAGAGGCCACCGGTGATGAGGTTGGCGAAGCCGGTACGGGCGCCTTCACCGACACCCGCGGCGGACTCGATGTACGTGGTGGCGGAGGACGCGGAGGCGGCACCACCCGCGGCGGCGGCGACACTGTCGATGAACAGCACCCGGCCGAGCCCCGGCACCTGGCCGCGCTCGTCCAGCAGCCCGGCCTCCGCGGTGACACCGACGACGGTGCCCATGGTGTCGAAGAAGTCGGACAGGATCAGGGTGAAGATCAGCAGGACCACGGTGAGGGCGCTGATCTGGTGGAACGAGCCGAAGAGGTCGAAGTGGCCGAGGAGTCCGAAGTCGGGCGCCGCCACCGGCTTGTCGGGCAGCGTCGGGTCGGTGAGGCCCCAGGACTTGATGTCCGCGACCTCGTTGATGGCGAGGGAGAGGGCGGTCATCAGCACGATGCTGATGAGGATGGCGCCCTTCACCTTCCGGGCCAGCAGCACGATGGTGACGAGTACGCCGAGGCAGAACACCAGCATGGGCCAGCCGGTGAGGGTGCCGGTGCCGATCTGCACCGGGACGGTGGTGTTCGCCGCGTCCGGGATACGGGTGACGAAGCCGGAGTCCACAAAGCCGATGAACGCGATGAAGAGTCCGATGCCGACGCTGATCGCCTGTTTGAGCGGCTGCGGAATGGCGTGCATGATCGCCTCGCGCAGACCGCTCATCACCAGCAGGCAGATCAGCAGGCCTTCGAGGACGACCAGGCCCATCGCGTCGTCCCAGGCCATCTGCGGTGCGACCTGGAAAGCGATGATCGCGTTGATGCCGAGGCCGGCGGCGAGGGCCAGCGGAAGGTTTCCTCCGACACCCATGATGACGGTCATCACCGCGGCCACCAGGGCGGTGGCGGTGACCAGTTGGCCGGGATCCAGCGAGTCCCCGAACTTGTCCTTCGCGCTGCTCAGGATGATCGGGTTCAGTACGAGGATGTAGGCCATGGTGAAGAACGTGGCGAGGCCGCCGCGTATCTCCCGGCCGTAGGTCGAACCGCGCTGGGTTATGCGGAAGAACCGGTCAAGTGGCCCGCCGGGGCCGGATGGAGGCGCGTCGGCCGGGGGTGTCGTGCTCGTCTGCATGGACTGCATTGACTGCTTCTCCTGAGACCTACAAAAAATGAGAGCGGGGGGTATGCGGGTGCCGCAGGAGCTGTGAAGACGTGATTGTGCGAATGCACATGCGGCACCATGTTCGCGGATCATACGCGGCTGTGCCGTGATCTCAATTACCTTGCGGTAACAGCTAGTTAGCGAACCGAAGTGCCTCGTTGTTTCCTACAGAATCGGTGCAGACCTATACCGTCAAATCGGGATGCAGACGACAGTAGGTATGGTGCTGCCATGGGCCACTCCCTACTCTCTGGGCGTGCATCCACCACCCCCCTTCCACGCGCGCGCCGCCCGGACCATGCGCGAGAAACTCGGGATGGCCCCCGGCCATGTCGCTTACGGTATGCGCGCCTCCTATGGAATGACCCACATCACCCCGGACCACATCACCGCCTGGGAACGCGGCGCCGCCGTCCCCGAAGGGCGTGAACTCGCCGCGCTCGCCGGTGTGTTGTGGTGTTCGCCGGGTGACCTGATGGGCACCCCCCACACCCTCCGGGAGCACCGCCTGGCCCGAGGTCTCGCCGCCGAGGACATCGCCCGCAGTACCGGGCTCCCGCTGGACGCCTATCTCCGGATGGAGGAGACCGGCGAGTGGACCGGGGACCGCAACCAGTCCGCGACGCTCGGTGAACTACTCGGCCTGCCACCACGGGACTTCATCGCCATCACCGGCCAGGACACCGTACTCGCCGGCCTCCTCACCGACGCGGTCTCCACCCGCTGGCAGGCGCACATCCGCGCCATCGGCAAGCTCACCGGCCTGGACAAACGCGAACTCCGGTCGCCCCTGCAGAACATGCACCAGGAGTACCAGTCCCTGCTGGCGGCCACCCTCAGCCGCGCGGGCGGCGCCATCGCCTCCGGCGAGGAGGGCCGCCGCTTCCTCGAAGACATCGTCCCCCGCTTCTGGGACCTGATCGACAAGGGCCGGACGTAGGGGGTGTCGCTGCGCCCGGTGCGTCGTCCGTCGCCTGAACCGGCACGCGACCGTCGCGGGGGCCAGGCTTGAGGCGGTGACGGGCAGACCGAAGCGGCGCCGCAACCTCGTTGCGGCGCCGCGGAGTTGGCACCGGGGGCACCCGCTCGGGGCGGGTGCGGTGGGTCAGTAGGCGATGCGGTCGGCCTTCGTGACCCAGGTGTCGAAGGGCTGGGTGCGGTGCGGCAGGTCGAGGTGGGCGACCTCCATGGGCCACAGTTCCTGGGGACGCTTCTCGAACAGGTCGTAGAACTTGCGGTCGTCGAAGCCCGCGACGGCCGCGTCGTCCCGGTCGGCGGAGAACACCAGGCGGTCCACCCGCGACCACAGTGCCGAGGCCAGGCACATCGGGCAGGGCTCGCACGAGGTGATGAGGGTGCAGCCGTCGAGCGAGAAGGTGTCGAGCTTGACGCAGGCCGCCCGGATGGCGGTGACCTCGGCGTGCGCGGTGGGGTCCAAGTTCGCGGTGACCTGGTTGTTGCCGAGGGCGACGATCTCGCCGTCCTTGGCGATGAGGGCACCGAAGGGGCCGCCGCCGTTCTTGACGCTCTCGGTGGCCAGGCGGATCGCCTCCTCCATCCAGGCGCGCTCGAACTCGCGGATGTCGTTTCCGGCGGTGTGGGTGGTCACGGATGCTCCTTGTCGGTGCTGGGGGTGGGGGAGTGCGGTGCGTCGGTGCTCGGTGCGGTGGGGCGCCGTTCGCGGGCGAAGGCCATCAGGAGGTCGGCCGCGACGCTCACCGCGATGGTGGCGGGTTCCTTGCCGGTGATGTCCGGGATGCCGATGGGTGTCCTGATCCGGTCGATGTCGGAGTCGTGGAAACCGCCCTCGGTCGTCAACCGCTTGCGGAAACGGGCCCACTTGGCGGCCGAGCCGATCAACCCGACCGAACCGAGCCCCTCGGTGCGCAGTGCCGCGTCGACCAGTGCGGCGTCCTCGGCGTGGTCGTGCGTCATGATCAGGACGTGGGTGCCGGGCGCCAGCCGGCCCAGCACCTCCTCCGGCAGCAGCGGGGTGTGATGCACCTCGACCTCCGCTACCGCGTCCCCGAGCACCGCGAGACGGGCCTCGGTGAGGACGTCCGGACGGGAGTCGACCAGATGCAGGTCCAGATCGTGGCGGGCGAGGATCCGGGCCAGTTCGAGGCCGACATGACCGACCCCGAAGATCGCCACCGCCGGGACCACCGGCAGCGGTTCCAGCAGCACGGTGACGGTGCCGCCGCAGCACTGCACCCCGTGCCGGTTGCTGACCTTGTCGTTGAGGGCGGACTCCATCAGCTCCGGCTCCGCGGCACCGGCACCGATCATGTCCCGGGCCCGGTCGATGGCGACGGCCTCCACATTGCCGCCACCGATCGAACCCCACAACTCGCCTGCCGCCACGACCAGTTTGGCTCCCGCACCGCGGGGTGCGTGACCGCGTACGGCCGCCACGGTCACCAGCACGCCGGGTTCCCGGCGGGCCCGCAACCGTGCGACCGCGGCCACCCACGTCATCTCAGGCATTGCTCAACGTGCCGTCGGCGGTGCGGAGTTCGCCGTTCAAGGGAACACCGCCGCCGGGACGGTCCCCGCCGGCGCGTGCCGCCGCCACCGCCCAGTACACGGCCTCCGGGGTCGCTGGGGAGGCCAGTTCCACACTGATCCCGGCGGGCCCGAACGCGGCCGCGGCCTGCCGCAGCGCCTCCCGGACCGAGAACGCCAGCATCAGCGGTGGCTCACCGACCGCCTTGGAGCCGTACACCGCGCCCTCCTCGGTGGCGTTCTCCAGCAGCTTGACGTGGAACTCCTCGGGCATCTCGGAGAAGCTCGGCAGCTTGTAGGTGCTGGCGGCCTGGGTGAGGAGCCGGCCGCGGTGCGGGCCGTCGCCGGTGTCCCAGCGCAGGTCCTCCAGCGTCAGCCAGCCCGCGCCCTGCACGAAACCGCCCTCCACCTGCCCGAGGTCGATCAGCGGGGACAGGCTGTCGCCGACATCGTGCACGATGTCCACCCGCCGGATCCGGTATGCCCCGGTGAAGCCGTCCACCTCCACCTCGGTCGCGGCGGCACCGTACGCGAAGTACTTGAACGGTGTGCCCTGGAAGGTCTGCGCGTCCCAGTGCAGGCCCTCCGTCCGGTAGTAGCCGGCCGCGGACAACTGCACCCGCTGGAAGTACGCGGTGTGCACCAACTCGTCCCAGGCCAGCTCCTGGTCACCGCCGAGGGCGCGGGCGACTCCGCCGACGATCCGGACGTCGGAGGCGTTCGCCCCGAGCCGTCCGGCCGCGACCTGGACCAGTCGTTCCCGCAACTGCTCGCAGGCGTGCTTGATCGCGCCGCCGTTCAGGTCGGCGCCCGAACTGGCCGCGGTGGCCGAGGTGTTGGGCACCTTGTCGGTCCGCGTCGGGGCGAGCCGCACCTTGTGCAGCGGGATGCCCAGGGTGGTGGCGGCCACCTGGAGCATCTTGGTGTGCAGGCCCTGGCCCATCTCGGTGCCACCGTGGTTGATGAGGACCGAGCCGTCCTTGTAGATCAGCACCAGCGCGCCGCCCTGGTTGAAGGCGGTGAGGTTGAACGAGATGCCGAACTTGATCCCGGTGATCGCCAGCGCCCGCTTGGTGTGCGGGTGCGCCGCGTTGAACGCCGCGATCCGCCGCCCGCGGTCGGCGAACCGGGCGTCCTCCTGGACCTGCCGCCACACCGTGCCGATCCGCTCCGGATGCGTCACGAGCTGCCCGTACGGGGTCGACTGGCCCTGGCCCGGGCGGTAGAAGTTCCGCTCCCGCAGCTCCGTCGGGTCCAGGCCGAGGAGTGGGGCGCAGCGGCCCATGATGTCCTCGATGACCAGCATTCCCTGCGGGCCGCCGAAGCCCCGGAAGGCCGTGTTGGACACGGTGTTGGTCTTGGCGATCCGGCCCGCGACCCGGGCGTTGGGCAGCCAGTAGGTGTTGTCGATGTGGCAGAGCGCCCGGGCCAGTACCGGCTCGGAGAGGTCCAGGCTCCAGCCGCCGTCCGCGGTGAGCGTGGCGTCCAGCGCCTGGATACGGCCCTCGCTGTCGAAGCCGATCTTCCAGGAGGCGTGGAAGCCGTGCCGCTTGCCGGACATGGTGAGGTCCTGGGTGCGGTTCAGCCGCAGCCGCACCGGCCGCCCGGTGAGCTTGGCGCCGAGCGCCGCGACGGCCGCGAAGCCGTGCGGCTGCATCTCCTTGCCGCCGAAACCGCCGCCCATCCGCAGGCACTGCACGGTCACCTCATGGCTGTGCAGCCCCAGCACATGTGCCACGATCTCCTGTGTCTCGGACGGGTGCTGGCTGCTGCTCTGGACGAACACCTGGCCGCTCTCGTCCACGTGGGCCAGCGCCGCGTGGGTCTCCAGGTAGAAGTGCTCCTGCCCGGAGAAGGTGATCTCGCCGGAGAAGACATGCGCGGAGTCGGCGAACCCGGCGTCCACGTCACCGGTCACCATCAGCGGTTTCGCACCGTGGTAGCTGCCGGCCGCGATGGCCTCGTCCAGGGTGAGCAGCGAGGGCTGCTCGTCGAGCTCCACCTCTACGGCCGCCGCGCCCAGCCGGGCCGCCTCCAGGGTCTCCCCGAGCACCCACGCCACCGCGTGCCCGTGGAACATGACCTCCTCGGGGAAGAGCGGCTCGTCGTGCTTCATCCCGGCGTCGTTGACCCCGGGCACATCGTCCACGGTCAGCACCCGCACCACACCCGGTACGTCGAGCGCCGCCCCGGTACGCAGCGCGGTGACCCGGCCGTGGGCCTTCATCACCTGCACCGGGTGGGCGTGCAGTACGTCCTTGGTGCGGTGCACCAGGTCGTCGGTGTAGAGCGCGGCACCCGTGACATGCAGTCGGGCGCTCTCGTGCGGCATGGAGACGCCGACGACGGGCTGCTCGGGCCGCTCGGACAGATGGCTCATGACGACACCGCCTCATCAGGGGTCTGTGCGTACAGCTTCAGCAGGCTCTGGCCGAGCATCGCGGAACGGTAACCGGCGCTCGCCCGATGGTCGTTCATCGGAGTGCCCTGTGCCTGGAGCACCCGTGCCGCGGCCTCGGCGGTCCGCTCCGTCCACGGCTCGCCCTCCAACGCGGCCTCGGCGGCGTGCGCCCGTACCGGGGTGGCCGCCACACCGCCCAGTCCGATACGCGCCGTGCGGACGACGCCGTCCTCGATGTCCAGGGCGAAGGCGACGGCCACACTGGAGATGTCGTCGAACCGCCGCTTGGCGATCTTGTGGAAGGCGGTGACGGGGGCCAGCGGCAGCGGGATGCGCACCGAGCGGATCAGCTCGCCGGGGCGCCGCACACTCTGCCGGTAGCCGGTGAAGTAGTCCGCCAGCGGCACCTCGCGCTCCCCGTCGGCGTCGGCGAGCACCAGCGACGCCTCCAGCGCCAGCAGCACCGGCGGGCTGTCGCCGATGGGGGAGCCGGTGCCCAGATTGCCGCCGAGGGTCGCGCTGTTGCGGATCAGGCGGGAGGCGAACTGCGGGAACAGCTCGGCCAGTAGCGGGACTTGGCCGTCGAGACGGCGCTCGATCTCGGTGAGCGTCACCGCCGCCCCGATCGCGATCCGGTCCGACTCCACGCTCAGCGCCCGCAGTTCGGGCAGCCGGTCCACGGCGATCACGCAATCCGCCCTGCGGGAACGGATGTTGACCTCCACCCCCCAGTCGGTACTGCCGGCCACCACCACCGCACCGGGCCGCTCCCGCAGCAGCCGCAGCACCTCGGCGAGGGTGCCCGGGCGCAGGAACTCCCGCTCGTCCAGGGCGTATTGAGTGATGGCGGGCTCGGGCGGCGCCTGCTCGCGGCGCCGCGCCAGCGGGTCGTCCTCGGCGGGCGCGCCCACGGCGTACGCGGCGTCGCGGATGGGCCGGTAGCCGGTGCAGCGGCACAGGTTCCCGCTCAGCGAGTGCAGATCGAAACCGTTCGGCCCGTGCTCGGCGTCGGAACCGTGCCCCGCGTCTCCGGATCCGGCCTCGGTGTCGGTGTCGGTGCCGGTGTTCGGAGGTGTCGCCGCGCAGCGGCCCGGCCGGTAGTACTCCGCGGCCATGCTGCACACAAAGCCCGGTGTGCAGTAGCCGCACTGGGAGCCACCGCGGACCGCCATCTCCTCCTGCACCGGGTGGAGCGCGGGCACCGTACCCGGCTCACCGGCGGTGGCCAGCCCCTCGGAGGTGACGATCTCCTGGCCGTCCATGGCCGCGATCGGCGCCAGACAGGCGTTGACGGCGACCCAGTCGGTGGGCTTGTCCACCCCCGGGCGGGCCACCAGCACCGAACAGGCGCCGCACTCACCCTCCGCGCAGCCCTCCTTGCTCCCGGTCAGCCCGCGGTCCCGCAGAAAATCCAGGACCGTCGTATGGGGTGCGGCCGGGGAAAGAGGAATGACCTTCCCATTGACCGTGACCCGCGCCGCTACCATGCTGTTTCCTCATTTCGGTACGCGGTTCTACTCATTGTCCTAGTTGCCATTTCTGGGGCTTTCGGTGTCGGTGAACACAGTATGAGAACCCGGAACGCATATCGGCACGGTGCGGCCTGCCGCAGGCTGGAACGGGAAGCGGAAAAGGGGACGGGAAGCGGGCGGGCCGGGGCCGCGGACGGCACACCGGCGAGAGGCCGCTCAGCAGCCGTGCGCCACCCGTCCCGGAACCCAGGCGGTCCGCCGGGCGAGGCGCTGAAGATCGGAGAGAAACGACATCCGAATCGCCTCCTTCCCTACGCCGCGAGTCGGTCGCTCGAAACTAGGTCGCCGCGGGTACCCCGGTCAAGACAGCCTGTGAAGACCGGTAAAGGGTCTAGAGGAACCTATGGCGCGGCGTTCACCCACCGCCGTATCCCTTGGTCGATCGCACGACGAAATACGGCAGCAATGCGCCCAACCTCGATCCGTGCTAAGGGCCGCAAACCACATGCGCCGAAGTGCCCGTCCTGCCTACCCTGCCCCCATGACCGGCCACGCGAAAACCTCCTTCGTCTGCCTGCCGTGCCGGGCCTCGTACAAGCAGCCGTACGACCGGGAGCGGGTGCAGCGCGGCTGCCCGCGCTGTGCGGAGCCGATGATCCACGCCGGCTCGGCCTTCGCGCCGCCGCCGCGGCGGGACACCGAGGGCTGGCGCGTCCTCTCCGTGCTGCTGCACGCGGGGGTCCGCTTCCACAAGAGCTGCTGCGGAGGGCCCGGTTACCGTCCGCGCACCCTGAGCGAGGTCCGCGAACGCCTGCGGTACGCCCGCCGCACCGGCGAGCCGATCGCCCGCTCCCTCACCCGCCGCGAACTGCCCTGACCAGGCCGGACACCGCGGTACGGGCAGCGGGGGACAGGTCGTCGTCGCGGCACCGATGAGTTCGGGCGGCCCGAGCCGTCTCACAGGGGAGAGCGCATCACCATTCCCCAGTGAGAGGAGCAGATCATGGGCCGGCTCATCGTCACCGAGTTCATGACCCTCGACGGCGTCGCCCAGGCGCCCGGCGCGTCCCGGGAGGACGTGGAGAACGGCTTCGAGTACGGCGGCTGGCAGGCGCCGCTGATCGACGCCGAGGCCGGAAGGCTGATCTTCGAGCAGGCCGAGCACATGGACGCCCTGCTCCTCGGCCGCCGCACCTACGACCTCTTCGCCGACTACTGGCCCACCGCCCCACCCGAGATGGACTTCACCCGCCTGATCAACACCATCCCGAAGCACGTCGCCACCGGGACCCTGACCGACCCCCTCGGCTGGGAGAACGCGCAGGTCCTCGAAGGCGACCTCGCCAAGGGTGTGGCCGCGCTGAAGGAGCGCTACGACCGGGTCCATGTGATCGGCAGCCTCCACCTGGTCCGCTCCCTGCTCGCCGAGCAACTGGTGGACCAGATCAACCTGTGGGTGTACCCACTGCTCCTCGGCACCGGCAAGCGGGTCTTCGACGGCGGCGCACCCCCCGCCGCCCTCCGACTCGCCAACTCCCGTACGTTTCCCAACGGTTGCCTCCAACTGGAGTACGAGTGGGCCGGCGAACCGGCCTTCGGCGACATGACCGACCCGGAGGCGGCCCGCTGAACCGGTGCCGGTGCCGGTGCCGGTGCCGGTGGCTAGCGTGGGCGCATGGCAGAGAACGGGAGTAACGGGAGCGCGGGTTCGGGCTGGCGGCGGCTGGCGCCGATGGCGGATCTGGTGACACCCATGGCGCTACGGGTGGCCGCCACCCTGCGCCTCGCCGACCTGGTGGGCGAGGGGGTGGACCGGGTCGAGGATCTGGCGGAGCGCACCGGCACCGACCGGGAGGCACTGGGCCGGCTGCTGCGCCACCTCGACTGCCATGGACTGTTCACCGAGACCGCCCCGGGACGCTTCGCGAACACCGAGACCTCCGCACTGCTGCGCTCCGACCACCCGGCGGACCTGCGGAGGATGTTCGACCTGGACGAGTTCGGCGGCCGGATGGACCTGGTCTTCACCGAGCTGCTGCACACCGTCCGCACCGGCGGCCCCGCCTGGGAGCAGGCCTACGGCGCCCCCTTCTGGAACGACCTCGCCGCCGATCCCGCACTCGGCGCCTCCTTCGACGCCACCATGGCGGGCTCGACCAGATCCGCGGTGGCCACCGGCTACGACTGGAGCGGGGTGCACCACCTGGTCGACGTCGGCGGGGGCAGCGGCGCACTCCTCGGCGAGGTGCTGACCGCCCACCCGGGAATGCGCGGCACCCTGGTCGACCTGCCGGACACGGTGGCCCGCGGGCGCCGCGCCCTGACCGGTCAAGGCCTGGGCGAGCGCTGCGAGTTCGCCGGTCAGAGCTTCTTCGACCCGCTGCCCTCGGGCGCCGACGCCTACGTACTCAGCGCCGTACTGCACGACTGGTCCGACGAGGAGGCCACCGCGATCCTGCGCCGCTGTGCCGAGGCCGCCGGTCGCAGCGGTCGGGTGCTGATCGTGGAGTCACACGGCACCGCGGGCGACGACCCCGCGATGTTCGCCGAGATGAGCCTGCGCATGTTGGTGATCTCGGGCGGCCGTGAACGCACCGTCGAGGAGTACACGGCGCTCGCCGCCGCGGCGGGTCTCACCGTCACCGCACGCCACACCATCGGCACCGCCCCCTCTGAACTGGCCGTGCTCGACTGCCGCGCCACCCCGCCCCCAGGCGGTTCGGACCTCCCCGGGTGACCGGGCGGCCGAGTGACACGGTCCTACCCCGGGCCGTACTGGACGCCTTCGGTGTGACGGGTGTGCCGGTCCCGCTGGCCGGTGGGCAGGGGCGCAGTGTCCGCGTGGGTGGGGCCGTCCTCAAGCCGGCCGAGGGATCCGACGAAGAGGCCGAATGGGCCGCCGAGTTGGCCGAGAGCCTGGTGCACGGCAGCGGCTTCCGCGTCCCGCGGCCGTTGCGGGCGGCGGACGGACGGTGTGTGGTGGACGGCTGGACGGCCTGCGAGTTCCTGGCGGGTGAGCCCGGTCCCCGGGGGCGCTGGTCCGGTGTGCTCGATGCCGGGCGCGCCTTCCACACCGCGCTGCGCGGGGTGCCCCGGCCGGACTTCCTCGATCGGCGTACCCACCCCTGGGCGGTGGGCGACCGGGTCGCGTGGCTTGAGCAGGATGCCGAGGTGGTCGATGACCTGGCCGAACCCCTCGCCACCCTGCTGGAGTTGAGGCGCCCGGTGGAGCAGGACGCCGCCCAGCTCATCCACGGCGACCTCACCGGCAATGTGCTCTTCGCCGAGGACGCGGAGGACCACGAGGACGGGGACCGGGTACCCATCGTGATCGACTTCTCGCCGTACTGGCGGCCGCCGCTCTTCGCGGAGGCCGTGGTGGTCGCGGACGGTCTGCTGTGGTTCGACCTTCCGCCCGAACTGCTGACGGGTGCCGGCGATGACCCGGCCCGGGAGCAGCGGTGGCGGCAGATGCTGATCCGCGCGCTGATCTTCCGGCTTGTCGCCGACAGTGAGAACGCGGGGCGGGGCGGACGGGTCGGGTCCGGTGTGCAAGAGCGGTATGCGGGGGCGATCGGGGCCGTGGTGGACAAGTCAGCCAAGGTGCGGAGGCGGAGGGCGGACAGCTAGGCCGTGTCGTTTGGATCTCCGCGGCGTCGCGTGCCCTGGCACGCACTCTCGCCGCACCGGCCAAACGCCCAAGTACGTCCAGTACGAGGGC
>NZ_JBHVRR010000046.1:0-44421 GCF_042885635.1 Streptomyces sp. NPDC058045
GGCGCGGGTCGCCGGCGTAGTTGATCTGGTCGGTGCACTTCACACCGGGCTTCTTCGGCACGCCGGACGGCTTACCGGGCTTCTGGACGGGCGGGCAGGTGCCGGTCTCCGCACCGATGGAGTTGATGTCGGCGTTGGGCCTCGGGTCGCCCGCGTAGTCGATCTGGTCGGTGCACTTCATGCCGGGCTTCTTCGGCACGCCCGTGGGCTCGCCGGGCTTCTGGACGGGCGGGCAGGTGCCGGTCTCCGCACCGATGGAGTTGATGTCGGCGTTGGAGCGCGGGTCGCCCTCGTAGTTGATGCGGTCGGTGCACTTCTTGCCGGGCCTGGCGGGCGCACCCGCGTGCTTGCCGTGCTTGGCGCCGGACTTGGAACCGTTGGGGGCATCCGAGGAGGAACCGTCCGAGGACTCTGAAGAGGGCGTGGACGCGGAGGGGGCGGATACGGAGGACGGGTCGGAGGACGCCTTGTCGGTGGTGGTGTTGCCGCACGCGGTCAGCGCCAGTCCGAGGGCCGCGACGGTCGCGGTCAGTACCGAGATCTTCCGAGTGCGCATTCTGGTGTCCTCCTGTGGGGCCGCCGTCCGGGGAGCGGGCGGCGGTTGGGCGTTGTTCGTCCGGGTCGCTTTCCGGCCCGTGAGACAGGTGGTGCGGAGGCCGGGGTTGTCTGTCGACCGTCCTCAAGACACGTTCGTGACATGGCAGTTGTCTCTCTGTGAAGTCCACCGCCCGCCGATCCCCCGCGCACCTTCCGCCCCGCCCCCCTCCCCCTCACCGGCCATCATCTTGTGTACAAGGTGTGCACTTGTGGGGTGCCGAACGGAAGGGGAAGAGGAGCGCATGGCTGTCGAGTCGCCTACGGGGCAGTCCCCGTCGTCCTGGCTCTCGCCGGGCGCGACGATTCCGTGGCGGTCGATGCTCCGCAGGTCATCGTCGCCGGTTACACCGGGCGGGACCGGGCCGCCGTCCAGCGGCACATCGACGAGCTCGCCGAGATCGACAGGAGTTGGGTGAGCGTGGTGTGCAGATGGCCGTCGATCGCCGCATGGAGCGCGGCGGGGTCCCCGGCGGCCAGGGCGTCGACGATCCGGCCGTGCTCGTCGCACACCTCGCCCCACCGCTCACGCCGGTTGCGAACCACGGCCTGACCGGCCCGCAGTTGGCGCTCCCGCAGTCCGGCGTAGGTCCGGGACAGCAGAGCACTGCCCGCGCTGTCCACCATCGTCTGATGGAAGTCCCGGTCCAGTACGACGAACTCCGCGACCAGAGCGTCGTCCGCACGTGCTGCCAACTCCCGCTGCCCGGCGAGGAGTTCCCTCAGCGCCACCTCCGGGGTCTCGCCGCCGGTGACGATCTGGGAGGCGGCATGGCGCTCCAGGACGCCGCGTAGATCGAAGAGTTCGTTTATCTCCCGGGCGGACATCGCGGGGATGTACACACCGCGCTTTGGCTCGATCCGCACCAACTCGTCCGCGGCCAGGATCAGCAGGGCCTCCCGCACCGGTGTCCGTGAGACGCCGACCGCGGTGGCGATGGCCTGTTCGTTGAGGAAGGTCCCCTGCACCGCGGGATCGGCGAGCACCTTCTCCCGCAGATAGGCCAGTGCCCGTTCGCGCCCCGACACGGGCCTCGGTGGGTCGGCAGCTCCTGGCATATGAGAAGTATACAAAGGCCGGTACGGCAGACGACAACAGGCAGATAGCGACGAGCGAACAGCAACGAGCAGACGGCGACGAGAGGATGAGCAGATGCGCATGGCGCTCGCACAGATCGAGAGCGGCGGCGACCCGGAGGCGAACCTCGCCCTGGTGGAGGACCAACTGACCCGCGCCGCTGCCGAAGGCGCCTCGCTGGTGGTGTTCCCGGAGGCCACCATGTGTGCCTTCGGGCACCCTTTGGCGGAGGTCGCGGAACCGCTCGACGGCCCCTGGGCCACCCGCTTCGCCGCGCTCGCGGCGGACCACGGTGTGACGGCCGTCGCGGGCACCTTCACCCCCACCGGCGAGCGGGGGCCGGACGGCCGGCGCAAGGTCGCCAACATGCTGATCGCCGCAGGCCCCCACGGACTGACCGCCTACCAGAAGATCCATCTCTTCGACGCCTTCGGTTTCGCCGAGTCCGACACCGTGGTCCCCGGCACCTCCCCCGTACTGATCGACCACCAGGGCGTCCCCGTCGGACTCGCCACCTGCTACGACATCCGCTTCCCCAACCTGTTCACCACCCTCGCCGACCGGGGCGCCCGCCTGGTGATCGTCGCCGCGTCCTGGGCCTCGGGCAGCGGCAAGCTCGAACAGTGGCGGTTGCTGACCCGGGCGCGCGCCCTCGACAGCACCTGCTTCCTCGCCGCCGTCGGCCAGGCCGCCCCGGCCGCCCCCGAACCCACCAGCCGGCCGGGCGCCCCCACCGGCATCGGCCACAGCGCCCTCGTCACCCCCACCGGCCAGGTCCTCACCGAGGCCGGTCCCGCACCCCAACTCCTCGTCGCGGACATCGACTTGGCCGCAGTGGACCACACCCGCAAGTCCCTCCCGGTCTTGGCCAACCGCAGGCTCTGAGGCCGAGGCAGGCAACGGGGCGCCACCCTGGTGGATGGCGCCCCGTCGGTCGGGATTCGGCTCAACTGCCGGTCAGTCGGCCGGGATCAGGGCGACCTCGTCGCTGCCGGAGAGGGAGGGCAGGCCGCCGGGGGGAGCGTCCTTGTAGCTGGCGTTGAAGACGGCCTTCAGGTTCTTCGCGCCGGCGTGGCCGCCGTCGACGAAGGTCTTGAAGGAGCCCGAGCAGCCGGTGCTGGTGGAGAGCGGGTGGCCGTGGGTGTCATGGCCGAGGATGAAGGTGACGGTGACCCGGGAGCAGTCCACCGGCTGGTCGTCGGTGACGTCCACCTTCCATTTCACGGTGTCGCCCCAGTGGAACGGGGTGCCGCTGTCGGGGGCCGGGTCGGTGGTGAGGGTGACGACGGGTGCCTTGTTGCCGACCACCACCGGGACCGACGCGGAGGCCGAACGTCCGGTGCTGTCGGTGACCTTGAGCGTGGCGTCGAAGACGGCGTTCTTGGTGAAGGTGTGCTTCGGGTTGGGCTCGGTGGAGTCCACGGTGCCGTCGGCGTCGAAGTCCCAGGCGTAGCTGAGTGCGTCCCCGTCGGCGTCCTTGGTGCCGGCGCTGGAGAACTGGACGGTCAGCGGGTTGGTGCCGTTGTCGACGTCGGCGGAGACCTTGGGCTCCGGGGTGCGGTTGCCGCGGGTGAAGTCGATGCGGGCGAGCTGGGCTTCGGGCAGTTCGGCGAAGTACCCGGTGCCGTATTCGAGGACGTACAGTGCGCCGTCCGGGCCGAATTCAGCGTCGATCGGGCCGTCCGTGACGATCGAGGAGAGCGGGTTCTCGATCTTGTCGACCTTGTTCTTCTTGCCGAGGGTCAGGGCCAGCATCTGGTCCCGGGTCCACTCGTAGAAGAGGGGCTTGCCGTCGAAGTACTCGGGCCAGCGGTTGACGGCGGTGTTGTTCTTGTCGTAGCGGTAGGCGGGGCCGCCCATCGGGGCGATGCCGCCGGTGCCGAGCTCCGGGAAGTCCTTGGAGGCGCCGTAGCCGTAGACGATCTCCGCGTCCTTGACCGGGGGCAGTTCACTGAGGCCGGTGTTGTGCCGCGAGTCGTTGACGGGCTTGGTGCAGTCGAAGGGGCCGCTCGACTTCTTGGTGGCGAAGTCGTAGTCGTAGTACGGCATGTCCTGGGTCACGCAGTACGGCCAGCCGTAGTTGGCGGGGCGGTCGATGACCATCCAGCGTCCCTGCCCGGCGGGGCCGCGGTCGGGGTTGGCCTTGTTGGCGTCGGGTGAGTAGTCGGCCATGTAGACGTTGCCGGACTTGGCGTCCACGGTGAAGCGGAACGGGTTGCGCAGGCCCATGGCGTAGATCTCGGGCCGGGTCTTGGGCGCGTCCTTCTCGAAGAGGTTGCCGCCCGGTATCGCGTAGCTGCCGTCGTCCTTGACCTTGATGCGCAGCAGCTTGCCGCGGAGGTCGTTGGTGTTGCCGGCGGTGCGCCGCGAGTCGTAGGCGGGGTTGCGGCCGGGGCGGTCGTCCAGGGGGGCGTAGCCGTCGGAGGCGAACGGGTTGGAGTCGTCGCCGGTGGACAGGAACAGATTGCCCTTGTGGTCGAAGTCGATCTTGCCGCCGACGTGGCAGCAGATGCCGCGGTCCGCGGGCACCTGGAGGATCTTCTGCTCGCTGCCGAAGTCGAGCTTGTTGCCGGTCAGTTTGAACCGGGAGAGCTGTGTGTAGCCCCGGTACTTGGCGAAGTCCTCGGGGGTGCCGGTCTCCGGTGCGTCGCCTTCGTTGACGCCGGGGGTGGCCGGGTTGTCCAGGGGGGTGTTCAGGCGGGGCGAGTAGTAGAGGTAGACCCAGTGGTTCTGGGCGAAGTCGGGGTCGACCGCGATGCCCTGGACGCCTTCCTCGTCGTGCTGGTAGAGGCCGCCGGGGCTCTCCTTCATGTCGGCGGCACGGAAGTTGACCCCGCTCTTGGGGTCGTGGATGCGGACGTCTCCGCCGCGCGCGGTGTGCAGTACCCGGTTGTCGGGGAGGACGGCAAGGGCCATGGGCTCGCCGGGCCGGTCGTTGAGGGTGACCTTCTGGAAGTCCGCCGGGGCGGGCGGTTCCGCGGTCGGTTTGGCCTGGGCCGTCGACAGCGGCAGGAGCCCGATGGCTCCGGCCAGTGCCGCCGCCCCGATAAGGGTGGTGATCCGTCTGTTGCGCACTCAGAACTCCTCTGGTCTGTTCGACGGCCGAAGAGGGGGTGGAGCAGGGCCGCCGCAGAGTGAACGTGGGTCAGAACCCGTGCTAAGTGAGTGAGTTGGACGCTAGGGCGCCTACTTTCGACTCGTCAAGGACAAAGTCTCAACCCCTTCGGAGAAAGTGGGTCGGTCGTCCGGTGCCCGCCCGAAGCGTTTTCGGGCAGGGCGGTCCTGCCTGCCCCGGCGTCTCCAAGTCGCCGGGTAGGCAAGGCAGTTGACGTACCGTCAGCCGTTGGCGCGGAGGGCGGCCAGGTTGTTGTAGCCGATCCGGGCGTGCTCCAGGGACTGGCCGGGGACGGTGCCGCTGGGGGCGTTGTCCTGCTCGACCATCGGGTTGTGGTAGTTCTTCGCGCCGACCCGGACGAAGAACTTGCGGTAGTCGATGTCCCCGGTGCCGAACGGCACCATGTCGTAGCCCATGCCGTTGGTGGTGTTCACCGTGCCGTCCTTCGCGTGGAAGAGCGGGTAGCGGTTGGTGTTGCGGCTGGCGAGGCCGGCGGGGTCGAAGACCTTCTCCTGCTGCGAACCGTCATGGGCGGTGTAGGTGTGGAACTTGTACTGGGCCACGTGTGCCCAGAAGATGTCGAGTTCCAGATAGACGCTCTTGGGGTCCGAGACCTCCAGGAAGTACTCCAGCTTCCGGATGCCGGAGCTGCGGGTGGGACGGCCCTCGGCGTCCAGCGGGCCGCCGTCCAGCAGGAAGTCGTAGGCGGTGTCGTGGTTGTGGGTGTAGAGCTTGATGCCCTCGCGGGCGGCGATGGCGCCCATGGCGTTCCACTTCTCCGCGGCCACGTCCCAGTCGGCCCGGTAGCGGCTGCCGGTGGGGTCGCCGCCGGTGCCCATGTGCTCCATGCCGAGGATGTTGGCGATCTCCAGATGGCGCTTGAAGGTGTCCAGGTCGGGCTGGGACAGCGGCCAGGACGGCGGGATGAAGCCGTGGTTGCCCTGCGCCCGCAGACCGTACTCGTCCAGCCAGGAGCGCAGCAGCTTCGCGCCCGCGACGGACTCCAGGCTGGCGCCGCCGGGGGCGTTGGCGTGCTGGCCGTAGCCGGCGAACTCGACCTGGCGGTAGCCGAAGCGGGCCAGTTGACGGAACACGTCGCGGAAGCCGGACGGCAGGTCGCTGGTGAGCGGGTTGCGGCCGACGGCGTCCCGGACGGTGTAGAGGATGATGCCGCGCTTGTGCGGCGGGACCAGCGCGGAGCGGCCCGGCTCGTCGGCGGGGGCCGCCTTCTCCTGGGCCAGTGCGGGGCCGGCGCCGAAGACGGGCGCGGCGACGGCGGCGGCCCCGACGGCGGTACAGGTGCTCAGGAAGCGGCGGCGGTTGACACCGAGGGCGCGGCGCAGGGAGTCGCCGGTGGCGGCGTCGTCGTTGAATGCGGTCACGGTGATGCTCACTTTCGTTGTCTCGGTGCTGCGGGTGCCTGACGGCGGCGGTCTCAGGAGAGGCCGGCGAGCCGCAGCAGCAGGGGCTTCACTTCGGTGGCCGCGACGCGGCCGGACACTGCGCGGGGGGTGGAGCAGAGGACGAGCGGACCTTCTGCGTCGCTCGTGGGGAGGCGGCCGTGGCTGCCTCTGAGGGGTGCCGGGTCGAGGGGGACGACGGCGAGCCGGTAGCGCATCCCGAGTTTCTTGCGGGCGACGGCGGTGGCCGCCCTGACCCGTACATAGGGGTCCTCGGGGTCCATGAACAGCTCGACGGGGTCGTAGCCCGGCTTGCGGTGGATCTCGACCAACTGGGCGAAGTCGGGGGCGAGTTCGTCGTCCAGCCAGTAGTAGTAGGTGAACCAGGCGTCCGGCTCGGCGACGGCGACGAGTTCCCCGGAGCGGGGGTGGTCGAGGCCGTGGGCCTTCTTGCCGTCGTCGTCGAGGAGTTGCTCGATGCCGGGCAGGTCCGCCAGGGCCTCGCGGGTGGCTTCGAGGTCCTCGGTGCGGCGCACATAGACATGGGCGAGCTGGTGGTCGGCGACGGCGAAGGCGCGGGACGCCATCGGGTCGAGGTACTCCATACCGTCCTGGGTGTGCACCTCCAGCAGTCCGGCGCGGCGCAGGGCGCGGTTGATGTCGACGGGCCGGGTGACGCGGGTGATGCCGTACTCGGAGAGGGCGACGACGGTGCGGCCCTCGGTGCGGCCGTCGTCGAGCAGCGGGCCGATGACGGTGTCGAGTTCGGCGGCGGCGCGGTGGGAGCGGGGGTCGTCGGGGCCGTAGCGCTGGAGGTCGTAGTCGAGGTGCGGGAGGTAGCAGAGGGTCAGGTCGGGGTGGCGGGTGCGCATGATGTGGCGGGTGGCGTCGGCGATCCAGCGACTGGAGGTGAGGTCCGCGCCGGGGCCCCAGAAGTGGAAGAGGGGGAACGTGCCGAATTTCTCGGTGAGTTCGGCGTGCAGGGTGGGTGGGCGGGTGTAGCAGTCGGGTTCCTTGCGGCCGTCGGCGTAGTAGACGGGGCGGGGTGTGACGGTGATGTCGGTGTCGGCGCCCATGGCGTACCACCAGCAGATGTTGGCGACGGTGTAGCCGGGGTGGGCGCGGCGGGCGGCGTCCCACAGTTTGTCGCCCGCGACGAGTCCGTTGTGCTGGCGCCAGAGCAGTACGTCGCCGAGTTCGCGGAAGTACCAGCCGTTGCCGACGATGCCGTGTTCGGCGGGGAGGGTGCCGGTGAGGAAGGTGGACTGGGCGGTGCAGGTGACGGCCGGCAGCACCGTGGACAGGTTGGCCTGGGAGCCGGCGGCGGCCATCGCCCGGAGGCGCGGCATGTGCTCCAGGAGTCGCGGGGTGAGGCCGACGACGTCCAGGACCAGCAGCGGGGTGGGTCGGGTGTCGGTCATGGCAGTTCCTTCAGGCCCAGGTCGGTCAACAGGCCGCGGGCGAGGGCGAGTTCGGCGGCGATGCCGTCGGCGAGCTGGGTCCTGGTACGGGGACGGGAGTCGGCGGGCAGGGCCTGCCAGGTGTACGTCTCGACCTCCAGGTGGCGGGTGCGGGGTGTCTCGCCGCCCACCAGGTGGGTCAGGGTGTCCTGGAGTACGGGCAGGGTTGAGGTGAGCGGGGCGGCGGGCGGGGCGTGCAGGGGGACGTGGAAGTGGGCGCGCCAGGGTGTGCTGTCGGGCAGGGCGGTGCCGGCCAGTGCCTCACCGAGGTCGTCGGTGCCGCGCAGTCCGGAGGCGGTGCGGGTGCGGGTCTGGTGCAGGAAGCGGGGTTCGGCGAACTCGGCGAGGGCGGCCCGGACTTCGGGCCGGTCGGGGTGTTCGGCGTGCAGTGCGGCGGAGAGTTGCGCTTTGGGGATGCCGATGCCGGCGGCGTCGAGTGCGGCCAGCGCTGTCGCCGGGTCCTCGAAGGAGGTGGCGAGGTGGCAGGTGTCGACGCAGACGCCGATCCGGTGCCCGGGGAGGGCGGTGAGGGGTGCGATGGCGTCGGCGGTGGTCTCCACCGTGCAGCCGGGCTCCGGTTCCAGGGCGATACGGATCGACTTGCCGGTCAGCTCCTCCAGTGCGTCGAGTCGCTCCGCCAGGGTGGTGAGGGCGGCGCGGGAGGTGGCGGCGGCGCTCTCGTCGAAGTCGGTGCGCCAGGCCAGCGGGAGGGTGGAGACGGTGCCTTCGGTGGCGTCGTCCGGGAGGAGCGCCGCCAGCAACCGGGCCAGGTCGGTGGTGTGCGCGAGCCGTTCGGCGTCGGCCCAATCGGGTTTGTAGACACGGTACTTGACCTCTTGGGCGCCGAATCCCTCGTAGGGGAAGCCGTTGAGGGTGACGACTTCGAGGCCGCGGCGGTCGAGTTCGGCGCGCAGTCCGCGCAGTGCCACCGGGTCGGTGCTCAGGGCGCGGGCGGCGTCCTTCGCCAGCCAGAGGCCGATACCGAGGCGGTCGCGTCCGAGGCGTTTGCGGACCGGCTCGCAGTGGTCGCGGAGTTGGGCGCGGACACCGTCCAGGGTTTCGGCGGGGTGGACGTTGGTGCAGTAGGCGAGGTGGATGGTGGAGCCGTCGGGGTGCTTGAAGCGCATGGGTCACTCCCCGCCGCGGAGGATGGAGTTGCCCTCATGGAGGCTTTCCGGCTGGGGCACGTCGAGTTGGAGGCGGCCGCTGAGCCCGTAGAAGGCGACGGGGTTGCGCCACAGCACCTGGTCGACGTCGTCGTCGGTGAAGCCGGCCGCGAGCATGGCGTCGCCGACCTTGCGGGTCTTCAGCGGATCGCTCTTGCCCCAGTCGGCGGCGGAGTTGACGAGGACCTTCTCCGTTCCGTACGTGCCGAGGATGGCGACCATGCGGTCCTCGTCCATCTTGGTGTCGGGGTAGACGGAGAAGCCGAGCCAGCAGCCGCTGTCCTTGGCGTGCTGGACGGTGGTCTCGTTGAGGTGGTCGAGCAGCACCCGGTCCATGGGGAGGGCGGATTCCCGGACGGCGGCCAGGGTGCGGTCCAGGCCGGCCGGTTTGTCGCGGTGCGGGGTGTGCACCAGCGCGGCCAGGCCGTGGTCCGCGGCGAGTTGGAGCTGTGCGGCCAGTGCGGTGTCCTCGGCGGGCGTCATGGAGTCGTAGCCGATCTCGCCGACGGCGACCACTCCGTCCTTGGCGAGGTAGCGGGGCAGGGCGTCCAGGACCGGGGTGCAGCGGGGGTCGTTGGCCTCTTTGGGGTTGAGGGCGATGGTGCAGTGGTGGGCGATGCCGTACTGGGCGGCGCGGAAGGGCTCCCAGCCGAGGAGGGCGTCGAAGTAGTCGAGGAAGCTGGCCGGGGAGGTGCGGGGCTGGCCGAGCCAGAAGGCCGGTTCGACCACGGCACGCACCCCCGCGGCGTACATGGCCTCGTAGTCGTCGGTGGTGCGGGACGTCATATGGATATGGGGGTCGAAGATGCGCATCACAGCTCCTCGGGGTTCTCGCCCGTCAGGGTCAGTACGCGGTGGAGTGCGGGCGGGACCTCGCGGCCGGCCGCGGTCCGCTCGGCGGCGTAGTCGTCGAGCATCCGGGCCAGTTCGGTGTCGCCGGCCGCCCGCCGGGCCAGTCCGGCGACCGCGTCGACGGGGACTCCGGTGAAGAGGCACTTGAGGACGGCGTGGCGCCAGGCGTGCGGGGGCAGTTGGGCAGCGGCGTAGGGGCCGAGGGCGGCGGCGACCAGCCGGGTGTCGTTGGTGCGCAGCGCGTCCTCCACCAGGTGCAGCGCCTGCGGTCCTTCGACCAGGGCGGGCAGTGCCTGGAGCACGGCACGGCGTTCGGCGGCGCTGCCCTGCTGGTAGAGCCGGGTGAGGGTGTCGGTGTCCGCTCGTGCCTCGATCAGCAGGAGGGTGCGTACGGCGTCCGCGTTCTGCGGGCCGCAGTACCGGCCGGCGGCGGCGAACCGCGACTCCCAGTCGGGGGCGGGGCCCGCGGCGTCGGCCAGTGCCTGGTCCAGCCAGGCGCGGGCGGTGTCGTCGGGGAGTCGGGCGGCGAGGTGCTCACGGGTGCGGGGAGGGGGTGGCGTCATGGGGTGGGCGCTCCCTTCAGGGCGGTGGCCGCTGCCGCGGTCCGGAGGAACTCCACGGAGGTGCGGGCGAGTTGGGGCCCGGCGTGCGAGTGGCGGGGCAGTTCCACGACGGTGAGGCCCTGGTAGCCGGTGGCGGCGAGGGCGTCCAGCACGGGCGGGAAGTCGATCTCGCCGTCACCGAACGGCAGATGCTCGTGCACCCCGCGGCGCATGTCCTCGATCTGCACATGCCGCAGCCAGGGGCCGGCGGCCCGGACGCACTCGGCGGGCGGGTCCGGCTCCAGGCACTGGCAGTGGCCGATGTCGAGGGTGAGGCCGAGGGCGGTGGGGCTGCCGAGGCGGGTCCGCAGCCGGTGGAAGTCGGCGAGGGTGGCGAGGAGGTGTCCCGGTTCCGGTTCGATGGCGATCGGCACACCGGCGGCGTCCGCGGCGTCGAGTACGGGGGTGAGTGCCTGCTCCAGTCGCTGCCAGGCGGTGGTCTCGGGGGTGCCGGGGGGTGTGATGCCGCTGAAGCAGTGCACGGCGTGCGCCCCGAGGTCCGCCGCCACCTGGACCGCGGTCCTCAGCAGCCGGGTGCGGGCGGCGCGGCCCTCCGGGTCGGGGTCGAGGAGGGAGGGGCCGTGCTTGCGGCGCGGGTCGAGCACATAGCGGGCGCCGGTCTCGACGGTGGCGGTGAGGCCGAGTTCACCGAGGAGGCGGGCGACGTGGGCGGTGCGGGCGGGGAGGTCGGGGGCGAGCGGGTCGAGGTGCATATGGTCGAGGGTGAGTCCGACGCCGTCGTAGCCGAGGTCCGCGAGCAGGTGGAGGGCGTCGTGGAGGCGGAGGTCGGTGAGGCCGTTGGTGCCGTAGCCGAGGCGGAGTGGGGCTCGGGGGTTCATGTGGGGCTCACCCTTCGTGCGAGGGCGCGGGCCAGCGGTGCGAGTGCCGACAGGGCGAGGGCGGTGGCGCCCGCTCCGGCGCGGGCGGCGAGCGCGGCCTGGAGCGGGATCATGGCGCGGATCCCGCCGCCGACGGCACGCTGGGTGAGGGGCGGGGACGGGTTGAGTACGGCGTGCAGGGCGGGGACGGCGGCGGTGCGGACGTATACGGCCGCGGGCAGGGCGGCTGCGGGCAGCGTCGCGAGGGGGCGGGCCGGGATGCGGGGCCGTGCCAGGAGCAGGCCGATCAGGGTCGTGGTGCCGAGCGCGGCGAGGGCGGTGCGGGCCGAACCGCCCTGTGTCTCATGCCGGGAGACGGCGGTGACGGCGTAGGTGTGGGCGGCCAGCGCGGCCGCGGCGGTGGCCGCACCACCGGCGGCGGGAGGCCCCGAGGGCCGGGTCGCGGTCGCGCCGAGCAGGACGTCAAGACCGCGGGCCGCGGCCATCGCCGCCGGGGCCGCGGGGGTGTGCTTCAGCCGGAGGTCGTACGCCCAGACGGTGGCGGTCAGGGCCGTCGCCACCGCGAGTGCGGGGCGCCCGGCGCGGGCGGCGCAGGTCAGGCCCGCAGCGCTGAGGAGTCCGGCCGCGGCGAGGGCCGCCGCCGGGGAGATCCGGCCGGAGGGCAGGGGGCGGTGCGGGCGGTCGACGGCGTCCTCACCGCGGTCCGCCCAGTCGTTGAGCGCCATACCCGCCTCGTACAGGCAGAGGGAGGCGGCGGCGGCGTACGCGGTGCCCCGGTCCGGTCGCCGGCCGGCCGCGGCGGCACCGGCGAGGGCGTCTCCGGGGACGGTGAACAGCGCGGAGACACGCAGCAGTTCGGCCCAGTCCCACAGCCGTGCCCGCCGTCCGCGCTGTGGAGTGGATGCCTTGGTGCCCAGGTCACCGCGGGAGCTGACGGGCTCCGGGGGGTTGAGGCGGGACAGCAGGGTGGGCATCACTTCGCCTCTCGCAGGCGGTCGGCGAAGGCCAGCAGCGCGGTGTACTGCTCCGAGAGCCCGGAGGGTCCCGCGTCGGGGTCCTTGAAGTAGAAGCCCAGCTCCGGCAGCGGCCCGGCGAGGCCCAACTCATGGGCGCGGGCGGCCAGTCGGGCCAGATCCAGGACCAGTGGCGCGGCGAGGGCGGAGTCGCAGCCCTGCCAGATGGTCTGGAGGATCATCCGCGAGCCGAGGAAGCCGTCGAAGACGATGTGGTCCCAGGCGGTCTTGTGGTCGCCGAGGGCCGGCACCTCGTCGATGTGCACCTCGCCCTCCGGGGTGTGCCCGAGGGTCTCGGCCAGGACACGTTCCTTGCCCGCGTTCTTCGCCGCCGCGGCGGCCGGGTCGGCGAGGGCGGCCCCGTCACCGCCGCCCAGCAGATTGGTGCCGGACCAGGCGCGTACGTCCAGTGCGCGTTGGACGAACATCGGGGCGAGTACGGCCCGCAGCAGGGTCTGGCCCGTCTTGCCGTCACGGCCCGCGTGGGGCAGGCCACTTGACTCGGCGGCGGCCGCCAGGGCGGGGGTGCGCAGTCCGGTGGACGGGGTGAAGTTGACATAGGAGCAGCCGGCGCGCAGGGCGGCGGCCGCGTAGAGGGAGCTGGCCGGCAGTCGCACCGCGTCGGGTGCGGGCAGCGGCTCGGTGGAGGAGACGTTGACGACGACCACCCGGGCCGCGGCGCTGCGGGTGCGGAAGGCGGTGATGTCGGCGGCGAAGTCGCTGATGAGTTCCTCGTCGCCGCGGGTGTCGCCGGGGAGGGGGCCGCCGGGGCGTATCTCCCGGTCGGCGGCGGCCAGTTCGGCGTGTACGGCGGCGGCGAGCCCGTGCGGGAGGACGCCTTCTCCGGTGAGGTGCTCGGCACGCTTGGGCAGCGGGCAGTCGGCGGTGTCATGGCCGCCGAAGACCAGTGCGGGCAGTGGTGGCAGGCCCGTTCCGTCGAAGGGGGCCGTCTCGGTGACCATGCCGGTGGGCGGGCGCAGTCCGGCGGTGATGGCGGCGCATCCGGCGACGGCGGTGGTGGCCACCGAGCCGCGTGCGCCCACGAACCAGACTCCGGTGGTCGGCCCGCCGGTCCGGAGCTTCGATACGTTCCCGTCGCTGTTCACGGGCAGCCTCCCTGCCATGTCGATGTCCCGATGTGGTCGGCGGGCGGTCGAGGGGGTCGTGCTCTCCCCTCAACGGCCGCCGGATGGGCGGGCGTTGACCGCGGCCCCCCGGCTGGTTCCGGTGGGCGGCGCGGTTGCGCGAGCGAGCCGGCGGGGCTGCCGCCGGTGACAAGTGGGGGTTCTTCGGGGGTACTTGGCCCTGTGCTGTGCACCGATGTCCGGTGGGGACCGGTCGTACGAGCGGTGAGCGTGCGACCGGGATGCTCTATCGGCACGGGTCGCCGGGTGGCACCTGTTCGAAATTGGACGGTAGCCCGGTTCGTCCTCGACGGAAAGCCCTTACGCAACGAAGAGTCAAACTTTTTCCCGCGTCAGGACAAATGAGCGTCCGGGCAGCCCGGCCCGACCCGGCGGCGGGGACACCGCCAGGTCCAACCGGGGTCTGGCTCGGCCTAGTTGTCGCCGCCGAAGGCCGCGTCGAAGGACGCCGAGGGCGGGTCGAAGTCGAACTGCTTGAGATGGGCGAGTGCCTGCGGCGCGCCCATCAGGCGGTCCATCCCGGCGTCCTCCCACTCCACGGACACCGGACCCTGGTAGTCGATGGAGCGCAGCATCCGGAAGACGTCCTCCCAGGGGACGTCGCCGTGTCCGGCGGAGACGAAGTCCCAGCCGCGTCGGGGATCGCCCCACGGCAGATGGGAGCCGAGGCGGCCGTTGCGCCCGTCCAGGCGCTTGCGGGCCTCCTTGCAGTCGACGTGGTAGATCCGGTCCCGGAAGTCGTAGAGGAAGCCGACCGGGTCCAGGTCCTGCCACACGAAGTGGGAGGGGTCGAAGTTGAGGCCGAACGCCGGGCGGTTGTCCACCGCGTCCAGGGCGCGGCGGGTGGTCCAGTAGTCGTAGGCGATCTCGCTGGGGTGGACCTCGTGGGCGAAGCGGACGCCCTCCGCGTCGAAGACGTCCAGGATCGGGTTCCAGCGCTCCGCGAAGTCCTGGTAGCCGCGCTCGATCATCCGCTCCGGTACCGGCGGGAACATCGCCACCAGATGCCAGATGGAGGAGCCGGTGAAGCCGATCACGGTGTCGACACCGAAGGCGGCCGCGGCCCGTGCCGTGTCCTCGATCTCGGCCGCGGCCCGCCGCCGTACGCCCTCCGGGTCGCCGTCGCCCCAGATGCGGGCGGCGAGGATGCCCTGGTGCCGTTCGTCGATGGGGTGGTCGCAGACGGCCTGGCCGGTGAGGTGGTTGGAGATCGCCCAGCACTTCAGGCCGTACTTCTCCAGCAGGGCGCGGCGGCCGTCCAGATAGGACGGGTCGGACAGGGCCTTGTCGACCTCGAAGTGGTCGCCCCAGCAGGCGAGTTCGAGGCCGTCGTAGCCAAAGTCGCGGGCCAGCCGGCAGACCTCCTCCAGCGGCAGATCGGCCCACTGGCCGGTGAACAGGGTGAACGGGCGGGTCATGGCGCCTCCGATCGGGGTTCCTGGCGGGATCGCTACCGGACTCCGGCGCGGGCTTCCTGGACAGGGGTGTAGACGGCGTTGCGCTGGGCGCTCTCCTCCACCGCGGCGAGCACCCGCTGCACCTGGAGGCCGTCGGCGAAGGACGGTGCCGGGTCGGTGCCGGACGCGATGGCCTCGACCAGGTCGCGGGCCTGGTGGGTGAAGGTGTGCTCGTAGCCGAGGGCGTGGCCCGGCGGCCACCAGCCCTCCAGGTAGGGGTGTTCGGCCTCGGTGACGATGATCCGGCGGAATCCGGCGGTGGCGGACGGTTCCCGGTGGTCGTGGAAGGACAGCTCGTTGAGCCGCTCCAGGTCGAAGGCCAGCGAACCGAACTCGCCGTTGACCTCAAGCCGCAGGGCGTTCTTGCGGCCGGAGGCCATCCGGGTCGCCTCGAAGGCGGCGAGCGCCCCCGAGGCGAACCGGCCGGTGAAGACGGCCGCGTCGTCCACCGTGACCGGCCCGTGCCCGGTGCCGCCGGACGCGGTCAGGCCGGCGGAGGCCCCGCCGAGGCGGGGGCGCTCCCGGACGAAGGTCTCCGTCTGGGCGGAGACCCCCACCAGTGCCTCACCGGCCAGGAACTGGGCGAGGTCCACGATGTGCGCGCCGAGGTCGCCGAGCGCGCCCGAGCCCGCGTGCTCCCGCTGGAGCCGCCAGGTCAGCGGGAAGCCGGGGTCGACCAGCCAGTCCTGGAGGTAGGTGACCCGGACGTGGCGCAGGGTGCCGAGCCGGCCGTCGGCGATGAGGCGGCGGGCGTGGCTGAGGGCGGGCACCCGCCGGTAGTTGAAGCCCACCATCGCCAACTGCCCCCGCTCACGGGCCGCTTCGGCCGCCGCGACCATGGCCTCGGCCTCGGCGACCGAATTGGCCAGCGGTTTCTCGCACAGCACATGCTTGCCGGCCTCCAGTGCCGCGACGGCGATCTCCGCATGGCTGTCGCCCGGGGTGCAGACGTCCACGAGGTGCACGTCCTCGCGGGCCAGCAGGGCGCGCCAGTCGGTCTCCGCCGCGGCCCAGCCGTACTTGGCGGCGGCTGCCCGCACGGCGTGTGGGTCGCGGCCCGCGATCGCGGCGAGCACCGGCCGCAGCGGCAGGTCGAACACATGGCGTACGGTGCGCCAGCCCTGGGAGTGCGCGGCGCCCATGAACGCGTAGCCGACCATGCCCACGCCGAGCGTCGGCGGCTCGGTCCGGGTGTCCCTCTGTTCCATGCGGGTTCCCCCTCATCGGAGTGTCACTGACTCGTCCCGTTCCGGGGCACTTGGGGGTGCCCGGCCCGGTCACACGAAGCCGGTCGGCAGGTACTGGTCGACGTTGTCCTTGGTGACGACGGCCGAGTAGAGGGTCAGCGAGGACGGGATCTCCATCTCGGCCATACCGCCGATGCCCTTGCCCTGGCCCAGTGCCCGGGCGAGGTCGATGGCGGAGGCGGCCATCGTCGGCGGGTACAGGACGGTGGCCTTGAGCACGCTGTTGCCGGCCTTGATGGCGCGCATCGCGGCCTTGGCGCCGGCGCCGCCGACCATCAGGAAGTCGTCGCGGCCGGCCTGGTCGATGGCGCGCAGCGCGCCCACGCCCTGGTCGTCGTCGTGGTTCCACAGCGCGTCGAACTTCGGCTGGGCCTGGAGGAGTTGGGCCATCTTGGCCTGCCCGGACTCGACGGTGAAGTCGGCCGCCTGGCGGGCCACCTTCTTGATGTTGGGGTAGTTCTTGAGGGCGTCGTCAAAGCCCCGGGTGCGTTCCTTGGTGAGTTCGAGGTTGTCCAGCCCGGCGAGTTCGACCACCTTGGCGCCGGACTTGCCCTTGAGCTGTTCGCCGATGTAGTGCCCGGCGTTGAGACCCATGCCGTAGTTGTCGCCGCCGATCCAGCAGCGGTAGGCCTGCGGGGAGGCGAACACACGGTCCAGGTTGACCACGGGGATGCCGGCCCGCATGGCCTTCAGCCCGACCTGGGTGAGCGCCTTGCCGTCGGCCGGCAGGATCACCAGCACGTCGACCTTCTTGTTGATCAGCGTCTGGATCTGGCCGATCTGCTGGGCGGTGTCGTTGGAGCCCTCGGTGGTCACCATGGTGACGTCGGAGTACTTCTTCGCCCGCGACTTGGCGTTCTGGTTGATGGCGTTCAGCCAGCCGTGGTCGGCCTGGGGCCCGGCGAAGCCGATGGTGACGGCCTTGCCCGGCTTGTCGTCGGCGATGGGGGCGCTGTCCGGGGCCCCCTTCTCCTTCTTGCTGGGCTCGTTGCTGGTGCAGCCCGTCAGCAGCGCACCGGCGGAGACGGCTGCGGTGCCGAACATCAGAGCTCTGCGGCTGGTGGCCGGATTTCCTGCCATGGTGGATCGACCCTTCGACTGGACGGTGGACGGGGGCGGGGGACGGTGGATGCGGGGTGGTGCCGGGAGGCGGTCAAGTGCCGTTCTCCGGCGGGGTGTTGGGCGGTGTCAGAGGTCGCCGCCGCGCAGTGAGCGGCGCTGGACCAGGACCGCGGCGACGATGATGGCGCCCTTCGCGATCTGCTGGACCGCGGTCTCCAGGTTGTTCAGGGCGAAGATGTTGGTGATGGTGGTGAAGACCAGCACACCGAGGACGGAGCCGACGATGGTGCCGCGTCCGCCGCTGAGCAGGGTGCCGCCGATGATCGCCGCGGCGATGGCGTCCAGCTCGTAGAGGTTGCCGTTGGTGTTCTGGCCCGAGCCTGCCAGCACGATCAGCATGAACGCGGCGATTCCGCAGCACAGGCCGGACAGCAGATACAGGTAGAGGCGCTGGCGGCGGACGTCGATACCGGCGAGCCGGGCCGCTTCGGCGTTGCCGCCGACGGCGACGGTGCGGCGGCCGAAGGTGGTGCGGTTGAGCACCAGCCAGCCGATGACGGTGACCGCGGCGAACACCAGGACAAGCGGCGGCACACCGAGGACGTAGGCGTCGCGGACACCGAGGTGGAGCACCGAGTCGACGGTCACCATCTGGGTGCTGCCGCCGGTGATCTTCAGGGCGAGGCCGCGGGCGGAGGCGAGCATGGCGAGGGTGGCGATGAACGGCACCATCCGGCCGTAGGCGATCAGCACACCGTTCACCAGACCGCAGCCGAGGCCCACGGCCACCGCGGTGAACAGGATGCCGGCGAAGCCGAACTCCTGGGTGGCCACGGTCGTCGCCCACACCGAGGCGAGCGCCACCATCGCACCCACCGACAGATCGATCCCGCCGCTGGTGATCACGAAGGTCATACCGACGGTGACGACACCGATCACGGACGCCTGGGTGAGGACGAGTTGCAGATTGCTGGTGGCCAGGAACTCGTCCGGCGCGGTGACCCCGCCGACCACGACGAGCACCGCGAGGACACCGAGCAGGGACAGGCTGCGCACATCCCACCGCAGACCACGCGATCGGCCTGAACTCTCCTTGTACGCGGGGGACTTCGGGGACGTCGGCGCGTCCTCCTGCGCCCCGGTGGCCGGCTGTGTCATGGCGTCGTGCTCCCTTCCATCACAAGATCGAGTACCCGGTGCTCGTCCAGCTCCCGGGCGTCCGCGGTGTGTACGACCCGGCCCTCGCGGAGTACCAGCACCCGGTCGGCGAGCCCCAGGACCTCGGGCACCTCGCTGGACACCAGCAGTACGGCCAGGCCCTCGTCGGCCAGCCGGCGGATGACCGCGTACAGCTCCGCGCGGGCGCCGATGTCGACGCCGCGGGTCGGCTCGTCCAGCAGCAGCACCTTGCAGCCGCGCAGCAGCCAGCGGGCGAGCACCGCCTTCTGCTGGTTGCCGCCGGACAGTGTCCTGATCGCGGCGTCGGGATTGTCCGGCCGCAGGGACAGCTCCCGGACGGCGCGGTGGGCGGCGGTGCGTTCGGCGCGCCGGTCGAGCCACCCCACGCGGGCGAACCGGGACAGGCTGGAAATCGACACATTACTGCTGACCGACTCCAGCATCAGCAGTCCCTGCGCCTTGCGTTCCTCTGGCGCCAGACCGATCCCGGCGCGGACGGCGGCGCGGACACTGCCCGCCGGCAGCGCGGTGCCCTCCACCAGGACCCGGCCGCCGTCGGCCTTGCGCGCCCCGTAGATCGTCTCCAGGATCTCGCTGCGCCCGGAGCCGACGAGCCCGGCGAGGCCGACGATCTCGCCGGGCCGCAGCTCCAGATCGACGGGCGCGAACTCCTCGCGCCGGGTGAGCCCTTCGACCGTCAGCACCGGCCGCCGGTCGTCGGCGAACCCGGCTTGAGGGCGGTCGGGGAAGACGTACTCGACATTGCGGCCGGTCATCAGGGCGACCAGGTCGCTGGTGGGGGTCGACTCGGCGGGCAGGCCCCCGGCGACGGCCCGGCCGTCCTTGAGGACCGTGACCCGGGCGCCGATGCGGCGGATCTCCTCCAGGCGGTGGGAGATGTAGACGACGGCGACACCCTCGGCGGTCAGATCGCCCACGATCCGGAAGAGGTTGTCGACCTCGTCGGGGTCGAGCGCCGCCGAGGGCTCGTCCATCACGATCAGCCGCACCTCGTGGGAGAGGGCGCGGGCCATCGACACGATCTGCCGCTGCGCCGCGGACAGTTCGGCGACGAGTTGCAGCGGATCGATCTCCGGGTGCCCGAGCCGCTTCAGCAGGTCCGCGGTCGACGTACGGGCGGTGTGGCCACGGACCACGAATCCGGCGGAGGTGGGTTCATGGCCGAGGTAGACGTTCTCCGCGACGGACAGCCCCTCGATCAGGTCGAGTTCCTGGTAGATGGTGGCGATGCCGAGCCGCATGGCGGCGACCGGAGATCCCAGGGTCACCGTCGAGCCCTGCCAGGTGATCTCACCGCTGTCGGGCTGGTGCGCCCCGGCCAGCACCTTGATCAGGGTGGACTTGCCGGCGCCGTTCTGCCCGAGGAGGCAGTGGACCTCACCGGCCCGGACGTCGAGGTCCACACCGTCCAGGGCGCGGACTCCGGGGAACGACTTGGTGATGCCGGACATGGTGAGCAGGGGTGGTTGTGGTGCCATCGGTGAGTCCCCTCAGTGGATGCGGGCCATGAGCGGGCAGGGCTGGACGGAGGGTGCGGGCATGGCGGGGCGCTGCTTCGGAGTAGGGGCGTACGGCTCGGGCGTCGTCCTGCGGCAGGACCTGGTGGTGGAGCGTCGTGGTGCGGCGGAGCGCGGCGGTGGGGCACCGTCTTGCGTCAGGGCACGGCGGACGTGGCGGACCCCGCCCGGTAGGTGTCCGGGGGCCGGCCACCGGGGCACGGTGCCGGGGTGCGGCGGTGCTCCGGGTGGTGCGGTGGCGCTCGTGGGGGTCCGTGGGCGGTGGGGGCCCGGTGGGTGGGCGGTGGGCGCCCGGTGGGGTCAGGCTGGGGAGAAGACGTGGTCGCTGATGAGCCGGGTCGCGCCGATGGTTCCGGCGGCGGGTCCCAACTCACCCAGTACGATCGGCAGGTTGCCCGTGGCGAGCGGCAGCGACTGCCGGTAGACCTGGGTCCGGACGCTGGCCAGCAGGGTGTGCCCGAGGCCGGTCACACCGCCGCCGATCACCACCAGACCCGGATTGAAGAAACTGACGAGTCCGGCGATGACCTGGCCCAGACGCCGGCCGCCCTCCCGGATCAACTCCAGGGCCACGGTGTCACCGGCCGCCGCGGCGGCCGACACATCCGCGGCGGTCAGGTGCCCGGTGCTCTCCAGCCGGGCGGCGAGCTCCGCGGACTGGCCCGCGTGGGCGGCCTCCTCCGCGTCCCGGGCCAGTGCGGCACCGCTGAAGTGTGCTTCCAGGCAGCCCCGGTTGCCGCAGGCGCAGGCGCGGCCGGACGGTTCCACCTGGATATGGCCGATGTCGCCGGCGCTGCCGGTGGCGCCGCGGTAGACCTCGCCGCCGACGACGATCCCGCAGCCGATACCGGTCCCGATCTTGATGCAGAGGAAGTCGCCCACGGAACGTGCGACGCCCGCGTGCTGCTCCCCCACCGCCATCAGGTTCACATCGTTGTCGACCATGACCGGGCAGCCCAGTTCCTGGCTGAGCGCCTCCCGTACCGGGAAGCCGTCCCAGCCGGGCATGATGGGCGGCGCGACCGGCACACCCTCCGGGAAGCGGACCGGGCCGGGGACGCCGATCCCGGCGCCGTCGAAGCCCTCCGCGACTCCGGAGGCCTTCAGCTTGGCGGCCATCGACAGCACCTGCTCGAAGACCGCCACCGGTCCTTCCCGGACGTCCATGGGATGGTTCAGATGCCCTAGGACCTCCAACTCCGCGTTCATGACGGCGACATCGATCGAGGTGGCACCTACGTCGACCCCGAGGAAGCGCAGGGTCGGCGCGAGCCGGATGTTGTGCGAACGGCGGCCGCCGCGCGAGGGCGCGAGGCCGTCCCCGACGACCAGCCCGGTGGCCAGCAACCGGTCCACCTCGACGGCCAGCTTGGAACGGGACAGGTCCAGCAGATCACCGAGCTGGGCACGGGAGTTGGGCCCGCTGTCACGCAGCAGCCGGAGCATACGCGCCTGATGCGCGTTCTCAGGTCGAGCAGTCATCCGTCTCACGAACCCCTCCCCTCCCCCTGCCGGGGACCCGGGCGCCTGCCGCCATCGGCCAAGTCGTCAGGCTTTCGAGGGAAGTTAGCAGAAACCGACCGACCCAGGAAGAACTTACGCACGACCCGGGTCAACTTCTTCTCGCCGTAGGACAAAGTCAGGGAGGGCCGCACAGCGCTGTGCCCCGTCGACCTTGTGGGCGACGGGGCACAGCGGATCGCGGGCCGGCGGTGTCAGCCGCTACAGCAGGCGTGCCGGGCTTCCTCCACGTACGCGCGGCCGTGCCACCAGAAGTGCTTGTTGGCCGGATGGTCGGGGACGGCGGACAGGACGGTGTTGCGCTCGGGTGCCGCCGAACCGGCCCTGGCCGCACGGGAGTAGGGCTCCATCAGGGAGGCGGTGGTGTGCGGGACGCCGGACACCAGGACCTGTTCCGCCCGGGCCGCGTCCTTGATGTCCGCGAGGGGGTCGCCGTCGATGACGGCGAGGTCGGCGTACATCCCGGGTTCGATCCTGCCGAGGTCCTCGCCCAGGGTCTTCCCGGCCAGGCTGGTCGCGGTCACCAGGGCCTCGTACGGGGTGAAGCCGTAGCGGACCATGGCGCGCAGGTTCATGTGCAGGCTGACCGCGGCGTGGTCGATGGGGGCGTCGGTGCCGAGGATGACGCGTCCGCCGCGGCGGAAGATGTGCAGGGCCTGCTGGACCTGCGCCTCCAGGTTCTCGCGGCGTGCCCGCTGGTCGGTGCCCTTCGCGGTGTCGGCGCTGGCCTGGAGAGCGGCCATCCGCCAGGGCGGGTTGAGGGTGCGCACCCGGTCGTCCTCGATGAGGGACATGTCCTCCCGGAAGAGGCTGGTGGAGTTGAAGAGGGTCGGGGTCCTGGCCATGTCGGACGCCACGAAGAGGTCCAGCACATCGCTGTACCCGGTGCCGAGCGGGGTGACGGTGCGCGAGTACCCGAAGCGGTTGGTGGCGCCGGTGTGCTCCATCGCGTCGGCGCCGAAGGCCATCGCCGGGTAGTGGTAGTGCGAGGTGACCGGGATGCCGTTGTCGTGGGCGAAGGCGGTGACCTTCTTGTGCCACATCACGGGGAGCCGGACGTAGCACTTCATCAGGTCGTAGTCGAGCTTCTCGGCGCGTTCGAGTTCGAGTCCGAGCTGTGCGTCGCTGTAGGTGGGGCGCATGAAGTTGTAGTAGATCCGCGGGCCGTCGACGGCCTCGCCGGTGGCGAAGTACCGCGGTCCGATCCGGGCACCGGATCGGGTGGCCTCGCGTTCCTCGACCATGTGGTAGGCCGGGCTGCCCGGGGACCTGGTGGTGGTCACCCCGAGCGAGAGCCAGAGCCGGCCCTGCCGGTCGCCGTAGGAGTAGCCCTGCATCTCGCGGTGGTGGTGCATGTCGATCAGGCCCGGCATCACCAACCGGTCCCCGGCGTCGATGAGTTGACCCGCCCGCCCGGCGCGGTGCGGTTCGACCGCGGTGATCCGGTGACCCTCCACGATGATGTCCACATCGCGTCTGACCTCGTTGCGCACCCCGTCCCACATCCGGCCCGCGTGGACCACGGTGCGGGCCGGGGGTTTGACGTTGGTCCAGGTGAGCGGCACGGGTACGGTGCTCGGCGGGCCGCCCTTCGCGGAGACCAGGCGCAGCCGGCCGTTGCTGAGGTACAGCAGGTTCCGGGAGTCCCCGCTCCAGCTCGGGGCGTCGGTGACCTCGTCGGTGATCTGGCGGGGCTTGCCGTGGGGTGTGCCGTCCTTGCCGACGTTCACGGTGTACAGGACGCTGGCGACGGCGAAGGCCATCTGCTTCCCGTCGGGCGACCAGACGGGCCCGTCGTCCCCCCGGGTCTGGAGGGAGCGGCCGGGCACCGCCTCCACATATCTGCCCTTCCCGGTGGCCCGGTCGACGAGCAGGATCTCGCTGAGGCCCTCACGGAACCGGGCCGAGTACGGCTTGACCGCGGCCAGTGCGATGGTCTCCCCGTCCGGCGACCAGGTGGGGCGGCCGGGCTCGAAGGTGGCGGTGAAGACCTGCCGTACGTCACCGCTCGCCACGTCGACCGTCCAGACCGCGCCGTCCTGGTCGAGGAAGGCGATCTCCGCTCCGCTGGGCGACCAGGCCGGGGACACCGCCGCCCGGACACCGAGGTTGGTGAGCTGGCGGTCCTTGCCGGAGGCGAGGTCCCTGATCCAGATGTCGAGGGCGCCGCCCCGGTCGGTGGAGTAGGCCAGCCTGGTGCCGTCCGGTGACCAGGCCGGATCGCACTTCCACCAGTGGTCCCTGGTCAGCGGCTTGGGCGCGTGCCCGATCCTCATCACATAGATGTCGTTGAGCGCCCGGAAGGCGACCTGCTCACCGTCCGGGGACAGCACCGGGCTGCCGATACCGCGTACCTGCTGCGGCCGGGTCGACTCGAAGTCGATCCGCTTCTTCTTGTACTCGGGTGTCCTGGTGGTGACCGCGGCGGAGAAACCGATGGTCTTGGTGCCGCTGCCGCCGCCGAGCGTGCGCACATGGATCTCGCCGTTCGCGGTGTAGAGGAAGCGCTCGCGCCCCATCCAGGACACCCGGAACGGGAAGGTCTCCTCGTCGTCCACGAGCGGAGTGTCGCCCCGCATCAGGTCGCACCGGCCGTCATGGGTGAGGTGGTGGACCACCTCGGTGCCGTCCGGGGTCCACTCCGGCTGGTGGATCACCTGGTCCTGCGGCACGGTGAGACGGGTGCTGCGGCGGCCGGTCCTACGGTCCACCACGTCGATCCGGGTGTTCGCCACCACGAACGCCACCTGGTTCCCGTCCGGCGACCAGGCCGGCTCGTACTCCTCCCCCGGACCGTCAACGAGCGTACTGCTGCGGCCACTTGAGACGTCGTACTCATGGATCGCGTAGCGGCCCGTCTCATCGCCGGAGTAGAGGATGGTGCGCCCGTCCGGGGACCAGCGGGGCTCGCGGTGGTCGTAGGGGCCCTGGGTCAACTGCCGCAGGGCGCTGCCGTCGGGGCGTACCGTCCAGAGGTTGAAGACGCCGTCACGGTAGGACTGGAACACCAACCGGCTGCTGTCCGGGGCCCAGTCGGGCTGCGCGATGTCGAACAGGTCACTGGTCAGGCGCCGCGCCTGACCGCCGGACGCGGGCATCACCCACAGGACCCCCAGCAGGTCCAGGGCGATCCACCGCCCGTCCGGGGAGACCCGCGCCCCGAAGGTGGTGCCCGTGCCGAGCCTCAACTCGCCCTTGCTGCCGGTCCGGGGAGCCGCGACGGCCGCCCCTCCACCGGCGAGCGAGGTCATCACCGCGGCGGCTCCGGCACCCGCCAGAAATCCGCGGCGGGAGAACCCCGACGGCGCCACGCCTCCGCCGTCCGCTTCCGAACTCTCAGGTGACTTCTTCGAATCTGCTTGCTCCACAGCACATCCCCTCCGGCCACACGCAGGAGACCCGCCACTGGACGGGCCTGCTGGGTAGTTGCGCCCGGCGGCCGGAAGGTTTACCGCGGAGGGTGCCGAACCGGACGGAGCGTCAAATGCCCTGGCCGAGTGGGCAGTTGATCACCGGCGGCGAAGGCGGGACCGCCGACCTGCCCCCACCCCCGCCTTCCTCCGAGCCGCGATTCCACCCACGGTAGGCGGGACCGCCCACGGCATCTCACGTTCCTCATCTCCCGTACGTCTTCAGGGCAGAGAGCGTCGAAGGAGAAGGAAGGGATCCGGTATGAGCGGCGGAGGGTGATGTGCTGAGTACCGGACGCCCGCGCCGGCAGGGCGTCTCACATAAGTGTCACGTTCAACGTCTTCCCTGGGATGAACATGAAGCAGCCGTTCGAGCAGGTGGTCACGGAGCACGGTGCGACGGTGCTGCGGGTCTGCCGCGTCCTGCTCGGCACACATGACGCCGACGACGCCTGGTCCGAGACCTTCCTGGCCGCGATGCGCGCCTACCCCGGACTCCCCGAGACGGCGAATGTCGAGGCGTGGCTGGTGACCGTCGCCCGCCGCAAGGCGATCGACGTCCTGCGGGCGGCCAAGCGGCTGCCGCTCCCGGTGGACGAACTTCCCGAGGCGCCCACGGACCTCGGCGTCCCGGAGGCGGTCGATCTCGATGTGTGGACGGAGGTCGGCCGGCTGCCGGACAAGCAGCGCCAGGTCATCGCCTACCGGTACCTCGCGGGCCTGTCCTACGCCGAGATCGCGCAGTTGCTGGGCGGCACCGCGGAGGCGGCCCGCCGGGCGTCCGCCGACGCACTCGGCAACCTCAGAAAGCACCATCCTGGCGCACTGCCGAAAGGAGCTTCCTCATGAGCGCCAACCGATCCGAAGCCGTCGCCCAGTCCCCATCGGCGCCCGTCGACGGCGAGACCCTGGCCCGACTGCACCGCGGCCTCGAAGAGCGGGCCGAGGCGGCCGGCCTGATCGACGTCGCCTACACCACCGTCGACTCCCCCGTGGGACAACTGCTGCTGGCCTCGACCGCCCACGGCCTGCTGCGCGTCGCCTTCGCCAACGAGGACCACGACCGCGTACTGGAACACCTCGCCGCCAGGGTGAGCCCGCGCGTTCTGCGGATGCCCGGACGGCTCGACGAGGCGGCGCGCGAGCTGGACGAGTACTTCGGCGGGCACCGGAAGGCGTTCGACCTGCCGCTCGACCTGTCCCTGTCCCGCGGTTTCCGCCGGCTGGTGCAGCAGCATCTCCCGGACATCGGATACGGGCAGACGCGCAGCTACCGGCAGGTCGCCGAACTGGTCGGCAATCCGAAGGCCGTCCGCGCCGTCGGCACCGCCTGCGCCACCAACCCCCTCCCGCTCGTCGTCCCCTGCCACCGGGTCCTGCGCACCGACGGCACCCTGGGCGGCTACATCGGAGGCCTCGACGCCAAGACCACCCTGCTCACCCTGGAGGCGGCCGCTTGAAGTCCGCGCGGTCAGAGGTCTGTTGACACACTGGCCAGGACGGCTCGCGCCTCGGCCACCGCTTCCACCCAGGTCTGCTCGCCGTAGTCGACCACGGTGTCGGCGCCCGACTCCCTGAGCAGGTTTCGAGCCGCGGCCCCCCTGCAACGGCTCCACCCTGCAACTTGAACCATGGTTGAACTCAAATCGCCTGGTCGGTTTGCCTGCCCGATGACCCCAACGGGCTTGCCGTGAAGGGGCGTTGGTCAGGCAGAGGTGGTGGGGACGAGGGTGGTGAGGCGGTCCGCGGGGAGGGCGGGGGCGTGGTGGCCACGTACTCCGGTGGTCGCGGGGGCGGTGAGGAGTGAGCTGAGGATGGCCTCTTCGGTGGCCTCGGCGGTGGCGCGGAAGAAGAGGTCCATCAGGGGCCCGTTCTCCGCCAGTGCCGTGGCGTTGCGGACCGGTGCGTCGGGGGTGTGCGGTACGCGGTGGGTGGTGGACCAGGCGAGGGCGTACTCGCCGCTGCCGTGCTGGATGATGCCGCCGGTGCGGGCCAGGCCGACGGTGGCGCGTCCGGCGATGCGGCGGAGTTGGCGGGCGTCGGCGGGGGCGTCGGTGCCGATGAGGACGACGCAGGAGCCGGCGCCGCGTGCGAACTCGGCCTGTTCGGCGGCGTGTTGAGGGGTGAGGTGGCGGCCGACGGGGGTGCCGAGGACGGTCAGGTCGGCGGCCAGGCCGAAGTTGGCGAGGACGAGCACACCGAGGGTGAAGCGGGTGCCACCGCCGGCGTCGACGATGCGGGAGCTGGTCCCGATGCCCGCCTTCCAGCCGAAGGCCACCATGCCGGTACCGGCCCCCACGGCGCCCTCGGGGACCGGGCCCGCGTCGGCGGCGGCCAGGGCGTCGAGGATGTGCTGCGGGCGGACATGGAGGCCGCGGATGTCGTTGAGCCAGCCGTCGTTGCACTCGAAGACGGCCGGGTTGACGGTGCCGGTGGACACACCGATCTCCGAGTGCCCGTCCAGCGAGTGCCGTACCAGGCCCTCCACGGCGGCGCCCACCGCGAGGGTGTTGGTGAGCGCCAACGGCGTTTCCAGTACGCCGAGTTCGGTGATCTGGCTGGGTCCGGCGGCCTTGCCGAAGCCGTTGACGACATCGAGGCCCGCGGTCGGTTTGCGGCGGAAGAGGGAGCCGGGTGCGGGGACGACGACGGTGACCCCGGTGCGTACCGGCTCCGGGGTGTCGTGGTGCAGGGTGAGGTGGCCGACGCGGACACCGGGGACGTCGGTGAGGGCGTTCAGCGGCCCGGTGGGCAGTACGCCGGGGGCCAGTCCCAGGTCACGGGGGCGGTGTGCGCGGGTCACTGTGCGGTACGTCCCTTCCCCGCGCCGGTCTCGCGGAACGGGCCGCGGTCGATGACCGGTTGGCGGGTGGCCGCCGCTTCGGTGCTGACGGACGACAGTGCACAGGCGGCCGGGAGCCCCTGTCAAGGTGCCGGTCCCCAGCCGCCGTGAACCGGCCCGAGCGGTTCACCCACCGATGCCGTCCCGCCCGGAGAGGGCCTCCAGGACGAGGACGGTGAGGTCGTCGGTGAGGGGTGAGGGGTCGAAGTCGTAGGCGGCGCTGCGTACCCGTTCGGCGACCGCCGCGGCGCCCAGGCCTGTGCAGTCCCGCAGGAGTGCGGCGAGGCCGTCGTTATCGTCCAACTGCCGGTCGCCGTTGCGGCGTTCGGTGACACCGTCGGTCACACAGAGCAGGGTCTCGCCGGGTGCGAGTTCGAAGCACTCGGCGCGGAAGCGGGCCTTCGGGTCGATGCCCAGCAGGAGCCGGGGCTCGCCGCGGGGGGTGACCGAGCCGTCCGCGCCGAGGTGCAGCGGCAGCGGGTGGCCCGCGCTGGCCAGGGTGCAGCGGACGGTGCCGGCGGCCCGGTCCGGTTCCAACTCCCCGTAGAGCAGGCTCAGGAAGCGTTGTTCCGTCTGGTCGCCGCTGTAGGCCTGGGCTTCGGCGGTCTCCTCCGCGATGGCCTGGTTCAGCTTGCCGAGCAGCCGTTCCACCCCATGCCCTTCGCGGGCCAGCATCCGCACCAGGTGCCGGGCCATGCCGGTGGCGGACATGGCCTCCAGGTCGTGGCCGCTGACATCGCCGAGGAGGAAGGACCAGCGGCCGTTCCCGAGCGGGAACACATCGTAGAAGTCGCCGCCGACGGTCTGCCCCTCGCCGTAGGGCTCGTAGACGACGGCGGTGTCCACGCCGGGGATGTCGGCGAGGGCGGCGGGCAACTGGCTGCGCTGGAGGACCCGGCTGATGGCCGCCTCCCGGGTGTACTGGCGGGCGGTGACGACGGCCTGGGCGACGCGGCGGCCCACGTCCTCGGCGAGGCGGACCGCGGTGGCGGTGAGTCTCGGGCCGGCGGGGTGCCCGGGGGTGCCGGCCCGGCCCAGCAGCAGCACCCCGCAGCGCGTACCGGCGGCGATCAGCGGGACGGCCAGCGCGGAGCCGCCCCAGGAGGGATCCGGCTCGCCGTCGGAGTCACCCGCGTCCGCGGTCTCGCTCCCGTTCCCGGCCTCCGTACCGTTCCCGGGAATGTGCGGCCAGGGCCACGGGGCGGGAGCGGCGCCGGGGTGGGTGGCGGTGGGCCGGTCCTGTTCCAGGGCGCGGCGGAGGGCGTCGATGCGGCGTTCGTCGGTGTGCCAGACGCGGGAGAGCCGCATGGGGCCGCTGCCGGTGGTGAGCCACACCGCGCACCAGTCGGCGAGCCGCGGCACCAGGAGCTGTCCGGCGAGTGCGGCGACCATGTCCTCGTCGAGCTGTCCGGTGAGCAGTTCGCTGGCCTCCGCGAGGAAGGACGGGCCACCGGGTGCCGCCCACTCCCCGGCGGGGGCCGGCCCGCCCTCGGACTCGGCGCCGTCCCCGGCGGCGGTACGGGCTCGGACGGCGGCGGCCTCGGCGGCCGCTTCGGCGGCGGCGAGCGGGGTGTCCAGCCGGAACCACAGGCTCTGCTCGCCACCGCGGTGGGTCACGCCCCAGGCCTCGGACCGCGCCCGCACCTGCCGCAGGGCGTCACCGCCGAGGTCGGCCAGCAGCGCGGCGGCGTGGTCCGTACCGGCGGGTCTGCGGTCCACCACCTCGATCAGCACGGCCGCCTGCCGCACCAGGTCGGGGCCCGCTCGCGGCGAGGTGGCCAGCGCGGGCCCGGCGTTCACGGTGCAGATGACCTCGATCTCGGCGCCGGCGTACCGCACCGCGTAGGCGACCGCCTCCCCCGCCAGCAGTACGCCGTCCGCGATGATCCGGTCTCCGAGTGGGGGGAGCCCGGGTACGGACCGGATGCGTTCGGTGAGGGACGCCCGGATGAAGGAGCCGGCGGTGGCGGCGGCGGGCTCCTCGGCCGGCAGCCGCATCCGCGTGACGAGCTGCCGCAGGCGGGCGGGCGATAGGGGCACTGGTGCCTCCCCCGGTCCGGTGGGACGCCGTTCCCGGCGTCTGTTTCCACGTCGTCCATGTCTCCGTGCGGACGTCGCCTGTTTCGACGTCGTCTGTTTCGACGTCCGGGTCATGAATGTAGTCTAAATAGTACGTAATAAACGCTTTTGTTCTACCGAATGAGACGGGCGGCCATGGCATCTGAACCGGCTTCGTCCCCACCTGCCTCTCCACCCGCTTCCGAGGCTCCCCCGTCGCCGGACGTGAGCGGTGGTCCGCCCCGGGAACCGGCCGACGGGGAGTGGATCAGGGGGGCTGAACTGCGGCCGCTGCTGGCGGCGATGCGTTCGCTGCGCGACGGGGACTTCACCGTGCGTGCGGGCGGCGTCCCGCAGGACGGTGTGCTCGCGGAGATGGCGGGTGTCTTCGACCAGATCGTCGCCCGCAACGCACATCTGTCCGGCGAGCTCCAGCGGGTACGGCGCGAGGTGGTGCGGCAGGGGCACCTGGACGAGCGGCTCCAGACCAGCCCGGGGCAGGGCGGCTGGGCGACCGATGTGGACGCGGCGAACGCGCTGATCGAGGCCCTGGTGGTGCCGGTCGCCAACGCCACCCGGGTCCTGGACGCGGTCGCGGACGGCGACCTCACCCAGCGGGTGGAGCTGCACCACGGGACCCGCCAGCTCCACGGTGATCTACGGCGGCTGGGGCGCGGGGTGAACCGCATGGTCGACCAGTTGTCGCTGTTCACGGGGGAGGTGACGCGGGTGGCCCGGGAGGTCGGCACCGAAGGACGGCTCGGCGGGCGGGCCAAGCTCCAGGGCCTGGCCGGCGACTGGCGTTCGGTGACCGAGGCCGTCAACACCATGGCCTCCCGGCTGACGGCGCAGGTGCGCGACATCGCGGTGGTCACGACGGCGGTGGCGAGCGGCGATCTGACCCGGCAGGTGACCGTGGAGGCGACCGGTGAGCTGCTGGAGCTGAAGCTCACCGTGAACACCATGGTGGACCAGCTCCGGGCGTTCGCCGACGAGGTGACCAGGGTGGCCCGCGAGGTGGGCACCGAGGGGCAGTTGGGCGGACGGGCCCAGGTGCCGGGGGTGTCCGGGGTGTGGAAGGACCTCACCGACAACGTCAACTTCATGGCGTCCAACCTGACTTCACAGGTCCGCAACATCGCCCAGGTCACCACGGCGGTGGCCAACGGCGACCTCAGTCAGAAGATCACGGTGGACGCCCGCGGGGAGATCCTCCAGCTCAAGGACACCGTGAACACCATGGTGGACCAGCTCTCCGCGTTCGCCGACGAGGTGACCCGGGTGGCCCGCGAGGTCGGCACCGAGGGACGGCTCGGCGGACGCGCCCAGGTCCGCGGTGTCTCCGGGGTGTGGAAGGACCTCACCGACAACGTCAACTTCATGGCGGACAACCTGACTTCACAGGTACGGAACATCGCCCAGGTCGCCACCGCCGTCGCCCAGGGCGACCTGGGCAAGACGATCACCGTGGAGGCGAAGGGCGAGATCCTGGAGGTGAAGACCACCATCAACACCATGGTGGACCAGCTCTCCGCGTTCGCCGACGAGGTGACCAGGGTCGCCCGCGAGGTCGGCACCGAGGGCAACCTGGGCGGGCAGGCTCAGGTACGCGGGGTGTCCGGGGTGTGGAAGGACCTCACGGACAACGTCAACTTCATGGCGCTGAACCTGACTTCGCAGGTCCGCAACATCGCCCAGGTGACGACCGCGGTGGCCGACGGCGACCTCTCCAAGAAGATCACGGTGGACGCCCGGGGCGAGATCCTGGAGCTGAAGGACACCGTGAACACCATGGTGGAGCAGTTGCGGGCGTTCGCCGACGAGGTGACCAGGGTGGCCCGCGAGGTCGGCACCGAGGGACGGCTCGGCGGACGCGCCCAGGTCCGCGGTGTCTCCGGGGTGTGGAAGGACCTCACCGACAACGTCAACTTCATGGCGGACAACCTGACTTCACAGGTACGGAACATCGCCCAGGTCGCCACCGCCGTCGCCCAGGGCGACCTGTCGAAGAAGATCGACGTGGACGCCCGCGGGGAGATCCTGGAGCTGAAGACCACCATCAACACCATGGTCGACACCCTGTCCTCGTTCTCCTCCGAGGTGACCCGGGTGGCGCGCGAGGTGGGCAGCGAGGGCCAACTCGGCGGCCAGGCACGGGTGGAGGGCGTCTACGGCACCTGGAAGCGGCTCACCACCAGCGTCAACGAGCTCGCCCTCAATCTGACCACCCAGGTCCGCGCCATCGCCGAGGTGGCCAGTGCGGTCACCCAGGGCGATATGTCGCCGTCCATCTCCGTGGAGGCGCAGGGTGAGGTCGCGGAGCTGAAGAACAACATCAACCTGATGGTGGCCAACCTCCGCGAGACGACCCGCGCCAAGGACTGGCTGGAGTCCAACCTGACCCGGCTGGCCGCGCTGATGCAGGGCCACCGGGATCTGGTGGAGGTGGCCGATCTGACGCTGCGGGAGCTGACTCCGCTGGTCAACGCGCAGTTCGGGGCGTTCTTCCTGGCCGGCTCGGGCGACCGGCCGGACGAGGCCCTGGAGTTCATCGCGGGCTACGGCACCGACCAGGCCAACGGCAGCGGACCCGCCTCCCGTACCGGCATCTGGAAAGCGCCGGGGGCGGGGGCGGCGATCAAGGCCGGTGCCCCGGGACGCGGGCTGGTCGCGCAGGCCGCGCAGGAGAAGAAGCGCATCCTCATCACGGACGCGCCGCCGGACTACATCACCATCAACTCCGGTCTGGGCGCGGCGACTCCGGCCAGTGTCGTCATCCTGCCGGTGCTCTTCGAGGACGAGGTGATGGGGGTGATCGAGCTGGCCTCGCTCAGCCGGTTCAGCGAGATGCACCTCGCGTTCATCGACCAGTTCGTCAACACCATCGGGGTCTCCATCAACACCATCATCGCCAACTCCCGTACCGAGTCGCTGCTTTCCGAATCGCAGCGGCTCACCTCCGAGTTGAGGGAGCGGTCCGACGAACTCCAGTCCTCCAACGCCGAGTTGGAGGAGAAGGCGGCGCTGCTGGCGACGGCCTCGCAGTACAAGTCGGAGTTCCTGGCGAACATGTCGCACGAGTTGCGCACCCCGCTGAACTCGCTGCTGATCCTGGCGCGGCTGCTCGCGGACAACCCGGACGGCCATCTCTCCCCGCAGGAAGTGCAGTTCGCCACCACCATCCACCGCTCCGGCTCCGATCTCCTCCAACTCATCAGCGACATCCTCGACCTGTCGAAGATCGAGGCCGGCCGGATGGACGTCCACCCCGGGCCGCTGCCGCTGAACAAACTGCTGGAGTATGTGCACGCCACCTTCCATCCGCTCGCCGTGGACCGCGGGCTGGACTTCGAGATCGTCGTCGGCGAGGAGGTGCCGCGCGAGCTGTACTCGGACGAGCAGCGGGTGCAGCAGGTGCTGCGCAATCTGCTGTCCAACGCGCTGAAGTTCACCTCGGCCGGCGGGGTGCGGCTCCAGGTGGAGCAGGTGCCCGGCGAGGGCTTCGAGGAGGACACCCTGCGCAACGCGGAGGCCGTGATCGCCTTCGCTGTCTCGGACACCGGTATCGGCGTGGCACCGGAGAAACTCCCGCTGATCTTCGAGGCGTTCCAGCAGTCCGACGGCACCACCAACCGCAAGTACGGCGGGACCGGGCTGGGTCTGTCCATCAGCCGGGAGATCGCCGGAATGCTCGGTGGGCGGATCACGGCGGAGAGCGAGCTGGGCACGGGCTCCCGCTTCACCCTCTACATCCCGGCCCGCCACCCCGGCAGCGCCGAGACGGGCGTGTCGGGCGCCCCGGACCTGCGGGTGCCGGCCATCGCCACCCGCGGGGTGCCGCCGGCCGCTCTCGCCTCTCCCCCGCCGGAGCTGCCGCCACTCCCCGAGGACACCACCGTCCCCGAGGCACCGCCGGTACCGGAGGTGCCGCTCACCCCGGACATCCCGGCGGGTTACGAGCCCCCAACTCCCCAGGCTCGGGAGGCCAGTTGGCCGGAGACGACCCGGTTGAGCGATTGGCTCACCGGCCCCAGGGGCCGCGTCCTGGCCGGGCGGCATCTGCTGATCGTCGACGACGACATCCGCAACGTCTTCGCCCTCACCCATGTCCTGGGCCGCGTCGGCATCACCGTCAAGTACGCAGAGAACGGCCGGGAGGGACTGGAGGTGCTCCAGCGCTCCCCCGAGGTGTCCCTGGTGCTGATGGACATCATGATGCCGGAGATGGACGGGTACGAGATGATCCGCGCCATCCGCAGCACACCCCGCCTGGCCCGGCTGCCGATCATCGCCCTCACCGCCAAGGCGATGCCGGGCGACCGCGAGAAGGCGATCGACAGCGGCGCCTCCGAGTACGTGCCCAAACCGGTCGACGTCGATCAACTGCTCGCCGCCATCTGCGAACTCCTCGCGCCCCAGGGCGAGTCACAGCCCGGAGAGCCGGAGATCCGTGAGCCGGAAGCCGGTGAACCGGAAAGCGGCGAGGTGCCTCCGCGGCAGGGCGGCACCGGACCGCCCGCCGCCGATCCATCGGAGCCCCGGGAGCCGGGAGGCGCGTCATGACCAATCCCGCCCCCGAGACGGCCAGCATCCTCATCGTGGACGACATGGAGGACAACCTGATCGCGCTGGAAGCCGTACTCGGGCCGCTGCACCAGCGCCTGGTGCGGGCGCGTTCCGGGGAGCAGGCGCTCAAGGCGATGCTGCGGCAGGACTTCGCGGTGGTGCTGCTCGATGTGCTGATGCCCGGCATGGACGGCTTCGAGACCGCGGCCAACATCAAGCGCCTCGACCAGACCAGGGATGTGCCGGTCATCCTGCTGACCGGCAAGGAGGCCGGCTCCGACTGGTCGTATCGCGGCTACCAGATCGGGGTGGCGGACTTCCTCACCAAACCCATCGACCCCTGGGTACTGCGCACCAAGGTGAGCGTCTTCCTGGACCTGTACCGCAAGGGTCGCCAACTGTCCGCGCAGGCCGAGCAGTTGAAGCGGATACTGGTGTCGGACACCACGGCCGCGGCGGCGACCGGCGCCGTGCGGGAGCCCAGGGCCGAGGAGGCGGAGCGGTTGCCGCCGCCGATCGGCGAGGGACTGGCGCAGATCGCCGACCAGCTCACCCAGATCGAACTGCTGCTCCGCGACCGCCCCGGCACCGATCTCGCCGCCCTCGCCGACCGCATCACCGACCTGGAACGCATCGTCGCCACCCTCCGCGCCCCCCGCGAACCCTAGGGGCGGAGGGGGGACGCCCGGTGGGTGACTAGGCGGGGAGCGTCGCCTCGATCGCGGCCAGGACCGCCGCGTCGTCCGGCTCGGTCTGCGGTGCGAACCGGGCCACCACCGAACCGTCCGGGCCGATCAGGAACTTCTCGAAGTTCCACCGCACATCGCCGGTGTGCCCCTCGGCGTCCGCGTGCGGCACCAGGCGCCGATAGAGGTCGTGCCGGTCCGGGCCGTTGACCTCGGTCTTCTCGCTCATGGGGAAGGTGACACCGTAGGTGGCCGAGCAGAACTCGGCGATCTCCTCGGCGCTGCCGGGCTCCTGGCCCATGAACTGGTTGCAGGGAACGCCGAACACGGTGAACCCGCGGTCGGCGTACCGGGCGTGCAGCGTCTCCAGGGCGGCGTACTGCGGGGTGAGCCCGCAGCGGGAGGCCACATTGACGACCAGGACGGCCTTGCCCCGGTACTGCGCGAGATCCGCGGGGCCGCCCTGGAGGGCCCCGATTTCCACGTCGTAGATGCTCATGGGACCAGAGCCTATGCCCGGCGCGGATCAGGTCGGACGCGGGTGCCGGGCGGGCCGAGTGTGGACGGGTGACCAGGACAAGCACTTCCGCTCCGAACACCTCGGGCGTATCGACTGCACCGGATACAGGCGCCGCCCAGTATCTGCCCGGTGGGGTCGCCGCGACCCTGGGTGCCGCCCAGCCGATCATGGTGGCGTTCCTCGCGGTGGCGGTCCCGCGTGAGCGTCTCTCGGTGTGGCGGGTGGTGTGGGGGGTCGTCGGGGTGGCGGGGGTCGCGCTGGTGGTGCTCGGGCCGGACGCCGCGCTGGATCCGGTCGGGGTGCTGGCGGGGGTCGGCGGGGCGGCGTCCATGGGTACCGGGTGGTCCTCACCAAGCGGTGGGGCCGTCCCGAGGGTGTCTCCGCGGTGGGGCTCGCCGGGTGGCAACTCACCGCGGCCGGTGGCGTACTGCTCGTTCCGGCGCTGGCCGTCGACGGTGTCCCGGCGGGGATCGACGGCAGGGCGGTGGGCGGGTATCCGTGGCTCGGGCTGGTGGGGGCGCTGCTGACGTACACCGTCTGGTTCGCCGGAATCCGCCAACTGGCCGTCGCCCCGGCCGCGTTGCTCGGGCTGCTGTCACCGCTGGTCGCCGCTGCCCTGGGCGCCGTGATCGCCGGGGCGGACCTCGCCCCGGTTCAGCTCGCGGGATTCGTGCTCGCCCTCACGGCACTGGCCGCGGGGCAACTCGCCCCGGGCGTACGGCGGTTCGCCGCGCCCGGTGCGGCACCCGAGTCAGGGACAGGCCGGACTCAACTGGACTGCGGGGAGCGGTAGTTCACTGTCGCCACCACGGGGCGCGTACCGTCTGGTCCTGGGAGAAGGCGCAGTTGGCGCCGAAGACGGACTCGGCGCCGTGGATGTCCCAGCCGGTGGCGCCGCTGGACTCGCGGTGGAACTCGATGAGGCGGGTGCGCTCGGTGCCGTGACCGGTGTTCACGTCGCAGTCCAGCACATTGGCCCAGGAACGCCCGTCGAGGACGGCGGCGAGTGCGGCGAGCGGCAGCACCACCGCGGTCAGCAGCAGCGTCGCGTGCCGTGCGCCCGTGGCGAAGCGCTCCCGCCGGCCGCCCGGGGTCGCGTAGTAAGTGGCGACGATGCCGAGGCGCAGCAGATAGGCGACCAGCCAAGTGGCCAGCCCCCAGGCCCAGTTGTGCACGGTGGCGACGAGCAGGGCGAAGGCGAGGGTGGTGACCAGGCCGATCAGGGCCGCCTTCCACAGCGGGAGCCGCCGCTCGGGTTCGGCCGCGGCGTGCCGGGCGGCGAGCCAGGCGGAGACCGTCCGCGACACCAGGACCGCGAGGACCGAGGTGAGCAGCGGCTCGGTGAGGAGCATCCCGACCAGGATGCCGGGCCAGTTGGCGGCCTCCATGGTGAGCAGGGCTTCCCGGGCGTGGTCGCTGCCGCCGAGGGTCCACAGCACCTTGAGTGCGGGTACGCACAGGACCACGGCCAGCAGGACGGTGCGGGCGGGGCCGCCCTTGCTGTCGGAGGCGATGGCGCTGTCGAGGGAGTGATCCGTCATCCGGCCAGTTTCACCCGCCGGGCGCGTTCTGCCCCTGATTGGCTTGGGAGGGGGCCGTCCTGGCCGCGGAGGCGGCGGGACGGGGACGGCCTCCCGCAGGCTCTGACCGGGCGCCGGATCTGACCCGCTCGCCGTCCAACTCCCGTTCCTCACAAGGGCATTGCCGGTCCGAGCAGGGCCCCTGATGGTGGCTCAGCGTGAGCTGCCGTCCCCGTCCGTAGGATCTGCGGACGGGCACCAACGGGGCCGTTGACGTGTACCTGCAAACGATGCGAGTCTCGGGATTTCACGATGCGGGTAGGACGCGCGTCCCACGGGGAGCGTCCGCCGTCCCGCGTCGGACCAAGTATCCCCGGACCAGGGAGACGAACCCATGAAGACCCCCCACAGATTCCGCTCCACCCGCACCCGGCTCGGTGCCGCCGCCGTCGCCGTCGGCGCGACCCTCGTCCTCGCGGCCCCCGGCGTCGGCTACGCCGCGCAGAGCGCCCAGGCCGATGTCAGCGTCCAGGCGAAGCTGACGCACTCCCAGGCCACCGCCAAGTTCAAGGCCAACGGCATCACTTGGAGCTCCAGCGGGGGCTGCTCCAACCGCAACCGTTCCAACTGCACCTCCTTCGACAAGATCAACTCCAGCACCGTGAACGGTGTGATCACGCTCAAGAAGGCCAGCCGCTGCGCGATCCGCCTCACCGGCGGCACCGAGACCGGCCACGCCAGCGGCACCTACAGCCACTGGAACGGCTACAAGGTCGACATCGGCATGACCAGCTGTGTCACCAGCTACGTCAAGAAGCACTTCAGCTCGATCGGCGGCTCGAAGTGGAAGTCCGGTAGCGGGAACGTCTACTACTACGAGGGCAACCACTGGGACGTGACCTTCTACAACTGCGGTGGCTGCCTGGCCCCTTCGCGCACGGCCGGCTGACCCGCGCCCCCTCCGGGGGGTGAGTCCGGCCGCCGCATCCCCTCCCGTGGTGCGGCGGCCGGTGCCCGGCGAAACGGAGCCCGCCCCGCCGCCGATGTGCCCAAGTCCCGTGCCGGCAAATCCAGTTGCCCGCCCGGAACCCGTGGGCGTATTCCTGGGGCGTGTCACCCTCCGCATCGCCGAGCCCACCGATGGACGTTCCGGCCGGGACGCCCTGTTCGCCTTCGCCGAGGCCTGACGCACCAGCCCGACCCCGGCAAGGAGACCCCGAATGACCCCGCCCACCACCGGCAGCCTGCGCGTACCGGGCGCCACCCTGCACTACGAGGTCCGCGGCCAGGGTCCGCTCCTGTTGCTGATCCCGGGTGGCGCGGGCGACGCGGCCTCCTACGACGGCATCGCCGACGACCTGGCCGCCACCCGTACCGTCGCCGCCTACGATCCGCGCGGCCTCTCCCGCAGCCCGCTGGACGACCCCGGCGCGCGGCAGCGGGTGGCCGATCACGCCGAGGACGCGCTGCGGCTGCTGGAACACCTCTCCCCCGGCGAGCCGGCCCAGGTGTTCGGGGCCAGCTCGGGCGCCGTCACCGCGCTCCATCTGCTCACCGCCCACCCGGAGCGCGTCGCCCGTGCGGTGGTGCACGAACCGCCGGTGGTGGAGGTGCTGCCGGACGCGGCCACGCAGCGGGAGTTCCTGGCGCGGGTCCAGCACACTCTGCGTACCGAGGGACTCGGGCCCGCCATGGCCGAGTTCGCCGCCGGTCTCACCGCGGACGGGGCGCCGCCCCCGGCGGCCGCGGTCGAGCTGCCGCCGCAGGCCGCCGCGCGGGCCGAGCGGACCAGGGCCAATCTGCCGTACTTCCTCGGCCGGATCGTGCCCGGCTTCATGGCGTACTCCCCGGACCTGGAACGTCTGGCGGGGGTCGCGGACCGGCTGGTGACGGCGTGCGGGGCGGACTCGACCGGTGAACTGCCGCAGCGGGCCGTCACGTTCCTCGCCCAGCGGCTCGGCACCCCGCTCGCCGAATTCCCCGGCGGGCACATCGGGCTGACCACGCACCCGGACGCCTTCCGCACACGGCTGGTCGAGGCCCTGGAGGACCGGACGTAGGCCCGTTGTCAGTGGCGGGGACTATAAGTGGACCCATGAACGCAACTGCTGCATCTCGTCCATCACCCGTACATTTCAAGCTCGTTGTCGACACCGCCGCCCCGCACGCCCAGGCCGACTTCTGGGCCGCGGCCCTCCACTACGAGGTCGAGGACCACAGCGCTCTCATCGCCGGGCTGCTGGACGCCGGCGCCGTCACCGAGGAGGCCGTCGTCGAGCACCACGGCCGCCGGGCCTGGCGGGACGCCGCCGCGGTCCGCCACCCCGAGGATCCGTACGACCCGCGCTGCGGCGTCGGTACCGCCAGACGTCTGCTGTTCAACCGTGTCCCGGAGGCCGCGGAGAAGCCGGGGAAGAACCGCCTCCATATCGACCTGCACGGCCCGGACGGACAGCGGGAGGCCGAGGTGGAACGCCTGACGGCCCTCGGCGCCCGCGTCCAGCGGCACGTGGCGGAGCCCTCCGGAAGCTGGGTGATCATGACCGATCCGGAAGGGAACGAGTTCTGCGTGCACTGAGCCGAGCGGCCTGGGCGGCGATTTCAGCGGCACAGGACGACTCCGCCGGCTACGACGGCGGTTTGCCCCCGTCGCGGAAGCGGCCGAAGGCCTTGGTGAGGGCGCTCAGGGGGGAGCCGTCCTGCCTGGTGGCGGCCGGGTCGGCCGGGGTCGCGGGAGCGGGCACGGGCGGGCGGGGCGCGGCGGCCAGGGCAGCCTGGGCGCGTTCCGCGGCCTCCCGGTACAGATCGCGGGACTTGGTCATGGCCTCCAGCGCGTCGGCGTACTTGGTGACCAGCTCCCGGGTGTGCGCCAGTTCCTCCTCCATGGTGAGCAGGTGCCAGCGGCCGCGGAGTTCGGTGAGGGCGTGCTCGGTGTCCGCGGTGGCGGGGCGGGGGCGCAGGGCGACGGCGATGACCTTCTGGACGAGTTCGGTGGGCTCCGAACCGTCGAGGAAGACATTGCGCACCGCGAAGCGCTCCGGGTCGGGGCCGGGCCCGCCCGTGGCGGTGGGCAGGACGACGGCGCCGCCGCGGGGCAGCCGTACGCCCAGGTCGCGTACCGCCCAGTCGGCGATCTGGGACTGTTCAGGGGCGGCGCGGTGCTCGACCACCCGGTGGCGCAGGCTGGGCGGCAGATAGAGGGCGAAGGGACGGCGGCCGCGTTCGTCGGGCGTCATCGCCTCATGGACGACGACATGGATGTTCCAGCTCTGGCGGACGCAGTCCTTGAGCAGGCGCCGCATCTCCTTGTCGTCCGCGGGGAGCGGGCTGACGGCTCGCACGCGGGGGCCGGGCACCACGTCGTAGTCCCAGAGGACGCGGTCGCTGTCCGGCCAGAACATGGTGGCCGGGGAGGGCCAGCGCAGCTCCCACGGGCGCTCCGCCTCCGCGGCCAGCACCCAGCTCACGGCCTCCCCGGTACGCCGCCGCCCCGCCACCTCGTACGTGGTCAACTGGGCGCGGACGGTGACCGTCTCGTCCACGCGCCAGCGGGCCTCGAAGCGGCGGCGGGTGGTCTCCGGGAGCGGCGGGCCGCTCTCCGCGCCGAACGGGTCAGGCAGCGGGCCGACTTCGGTGGACTCGGCGTGCGGCGGCGCCAGGTCAAGGAAGTCGTCGATCACGCCGGCCGCCTTGAGGGCGATCAGGTTGCGCCGGACGTCCTGCTCGGGCTCGGGCCCGAGATGGCGCCCGCGCCCCAGCCAGGCGGTGTCGGGGACGGTGGGTGCGGGGGTGCTGGTCTTCGGCATGGCGTCGATCTGTGAGGGGCGTCTAGGGCACTGCCTACGGGCACCCGTATGATCCCGGGCAGCCGCCGCGGCACGCAAGCTCCGCTTGTCACGGCCGTGCCGGTGCGGGCCGGGAGCCCGGTGGGATCACCGGGGCGGCCCGGCCCGCCGCCGGTCGCCGGGTCACTGCCCGGCCGAGCCGAAGCCGCTCCGCGGGGCTTGGCGGACGATGTTCTTGCTGACCACGAAGTGGGCGCCCTTCACCCCGTTGACGACCTGGGTGACCCGGGCGTCGCCGGCGACGCTGAGCACCGAGTACGCCTCCCGCTGGCTGAGGCCCCAGCGGCGCCCCATCTCGAACACGGTCTCGGCGGCGGCGATACGTACCGCCTCGTCCAGGTTCTCGTGGAAACCGTGCACCATGATCTCGGTCTCCGTCTCCAACACCGGGGTGCGGATGCCGAGTTGCTTGTGCAGGACGAACTGGACCAGCACATTGAGGTGGCCCTCGATGGCGGTGCCGGAGATCTCGCCGTCGCCCTCGGCGAAGTGGGTGTCACCGGCCCAGAAGAGCGCCCCCGGCACCTGCACCGGGTAGAACATCTGCGTCCCGGGCACAAAGCTGCGGTTGTCGACGTTGCCGCCGAAGCCGCCCGGCGGCACGGTGTGGATCTTGCCGGGTTGGCGGCCGGCCACCCCCGCGGTGCCCATGTGCGGGCGCAGCGGGACCGCGGCGCCGTTCAGCACGGGCTCCCGCCTGGTGGTCTCCGGCGGGATCAGGATGCCGGGCCTGGGCAGCGGCTCGGCGTGCGGATACGAGTACTGGAAGACGCCGCGGGCGGTGTAGGACTCCCAGTCGGCCTCGTAGACGACCACATGCTCCTCGCCCTCCAGTTCGCCGGGGGTGGAGTGCTCCATGGGGGCGCGGGTCGGGGGGTACAGCAGGCCCCAATTGGCGTGGAAGTTGACGCCGTAGGGCAGGCCGGGGCGGGGGCGGGCCTGGAGGAAGCGGCATTCCAGAACGTCGCCCGGTTCGGCGGCGGTGACGGCGATGGGGCCGGTCACGATGTGCGGGCCCGGGCCGCGGTCCTGTTCCGCTATGGCCTCGTAGACGGCGCGCACCCCGTCGTCGAAGAGCAGGTCGGGCGCCTCGCCCCCGTGGTGGGTGAGGCACTCGATGGCCACGACATCGCCCGAGGAGACGGTGAGGTTCGGCTTCACGGAGTTGTCGAAGTAGCCCCACTGGCAGTTATCGGGCGTGGCGAGAAGCTCGTGGTACATACGTGCTCCCTTTCAGAGGTGGTGGGTCCGGTTCCCGGGTTCAGTCACGCGGTCGGGAGCGGTAACGCAGGACGGGGAGGTGAGCATGGTGGCGGCGAAGACGCAGAGGCCCCGCCGAGCAGGAGGCGCGCCGGTCCGACGATCGCGGTGGTGCCGAGTGCCAACGGCAGGATGATCCGCAGGACTTGTCCTGCGCGGCCGGCGATCCGCGCGGTGGTGGTGCCCAGCAGGATCTTGCCGGGGGCGATCACGGTGCCGAGTGCGCCACCGGTGGTCTGTCCGCCGAGGACGTCGGCGGTGCTGAGTCCGGCGGCTTGTGCGGTGGTGTGCTGGAAGGCGCCGAAGAGCAGATTGCCGGAGAGGTCGCGGGAACGGGTGTCACCAGCCGAGCGCGAGTCCGTCGCCCCGCGGGTCGGCGCCGCCCATCAGGACCTTGTCGCCGACGCGGATGGCCTGGGCGTGGCCCATGACGCCCTCGAAGTCGCCCAACTGCTGTACCGGCTGGCCCCAGTTGCGGAGGCTTTCGAGGGCCTCGGCGGGGAAGCGGTTCTCGATGCGCAGGTCGCGGCGGTCGTCGCCCCAGGTGCGGCCGTAGAGCCAGCGGGGTGCGTCGATGGCCTGCTGTACGTCGAGGCCGAAGTCGACGACGCGGGTGACGAGGGCGTTGGAGGTCTGCGGCTGGCCCTCACCGCCCATGGTGCCGTAGACGAGGTCGAGCCGGCCGTCGCGGAGCAACATGCCGGGCATCAGCGTGTGGAAGGTGCGCTTGTTCGGCTCCAGGCTGTTGACGTGGTCCGCGTCGAGCGAGAAGAAGGAGCCGCGGTTCTGCAGCAGGACGCCGGTGTCGCCGGCGATGAAGCCGGAGCCGAACTCGTGGTACAGGCTCTGGATGACGGAGGAGGCGTTGCCGTCCTTGTCCACGACGACGCTGCACGTGGTGTCGCCACCCATCCGCGTCACGGGCTGGAGGGGTGCCGCGCGGTCCATGGTGATGCGGGAGGCCAGTTCGGCGGCGTACCCCTTGGAGAGGAGCCGGTCCATGGGGATCTCGTGGAAGGCGGGGTCGGTGAGGTGGCGGTCGCGGTCGGCGAACGCCAGCCGGGTGGCCTCGACCAGCAGATGCACATAGCGCGGGTCGTTGCTGCTGATGAGGCCCGAGAGGTCGAAGTTCTCGATGATGTTCAGGGCCATCAGATGCGCGAACCCCTGGGAGTTCGGCGGGTGTTGGTATGCCACATAGCCGCGGTAGGTGGTCGAGATCGGGTCCTGCCAGTCGGAGTGGTGGGCGGCGAGGTCCTCGGTGGTGAGCAGGCCGCCGGCCTCCTGAAGGCTGCGGGCGATCTCGGCGGCGACCGGGCCCTCGTAGAAGCCGGCCCGGCCCTTCTCGGCGACGGTCTCCAGGGTGGCGGCGAGGCGGGGCAGGGTGAGGACGTCGGCGATGGCCGGGAGGCGCTGCTCCGGCATCAGGGTCCTGCTGGTCAGGGGGTGCGCGTGGAGCACCTCGGCGACGTCGGAGGCGCAGGCCGCGTAGCTGTCGCAGACCGGGAAGCCGTCCCTGGCGTAGTCGATCGCGGCGCGCAGCAGGGCGGACAGCGGGAGGCGTCCGTGACGCTCGTGGGCGGTGCACCAACTGTCCACGGCGCCCGGTACGGTGACGGCGGCGAGCGGGCCGCGGGAGGGGATCTCGGTGAGGCCCTTGCTGGTGTAGAAGTCGCGGGTGGCGGCGGCGCCGGAGCGGCCGCTGCCGTTGAGGGCCTGGACGCTGCCGGTGGCGGCGTCGTGGATGAGCCAGAAGGCGTCTCCGCCGGGGCCCGTCATATGCGGGTAGACCACGCCGAGGGTCGCGTTGACGGCGATCGCGGCATCCACCGCGCTGCCGCCGTCCCGCAGCACCTGAAGACCGGCGGCAGAGGCGAGGTAGTGGGGCGAGCTGACCATCCCGTTACGGGCCAGGGCGACCGGACGGGTTGTGCGCGTCATACCGGCTCCTTGAGGGACGAGCTGGGGGCGGACGTCGGGCTGGCCCCGTGAGAGCTGAGAGTGATCCCGAAGAAGGGCTTCGGGCCGGCTCGGAGTCGAGCGCGGAACTGGACATTCAGTTAGAGCTGAGCAGTGAGCGCTGGGCACTGAGAGCTGGGCCGTCGAGCTGAGGCCGAGCCGGGACGCGGCTGAGCGATTGAGCTGAGCATCAAGTCGAGCTTACGACCGCAACCAGCCATTGCATACGGTATCCAGTTATCATTCTGGATTGACCGGGATCAGGGTGTCCAGAGGTGTGCACACCCTTTTGGAATACCAATTCGACGGACCGGTGCGGGACTGGTGGAGGCGGCACCGCGGGACGGTCCCGGGTGGCTAGGCCGTGTCGTTTGGATCTCCGTGGCGTCGCGGGCCCTGGCACGCACTCTCGCTGCACCGGCCGAACGCCGAAGTACGTCCAGTACGAGGGAGTCCGGCCGGCACACCGAGAGCACGCACCAGGACC
>NZ_JBHVRR010000047.1:0-38046 GCF_042885635.1 Streptomyces sp. NPDC058045
CGGCCGAGGTAGCAGGGGTCGTGGTAGGTGATGAGGCCTTCGACGGGGGTGACGGGGGTGAGTTTGCCGTCGTCGACGAGGTGTTGGAGCAACTGCGTGTGGTGGATGACTTCGTAGTCGCCGCCGAGTTGGGGGTATTCGTTGCCGAGGGTGTTGAGGCAGTGGGGGCAGGTGGCGACGATCTTCTTGGCCGACTTGGGTTTGCGGGAGTCGGCAGTGGACTTACCGTCGTCGTCGAGTTCTTCGCCGAAGGCGGTGTTGAGGGTGGCGACGTTCTCCGTGCCCAACTCTTGGAAGAGGGGTTCGTTGCCGAGGCGGCGGGCGGAGTCGCCGGTGCATTTCTCGTCGCCGCCCATGATGGCGAACTTGACGCCTGCGATGTGGAGTAGTTCGGCGAAGGCTTTGGTGGTCTTCTTTGCCCGGTCTTCGAGGGCACCCGCGCAGCCGACCCAGTAGAGGTAGTCGATTTCGGTGAGGTCTTCGATGTCTTTGCCGACGACGGGGATGTCGAAGTCGAGTTCCTTGGTCCATTCCAGGCGTTGCTTCTTTGACAGGCCCCAGGGGTTGCCCTTCTTCTCCAGGTTTTTGAGCATGGTGCCGGCTTCGGAGGGGAAGGCGGATTCGATCATGACCTGGTAGCGGCGCATGTCGACGATGTGGTCGATGTGTTCGATGTCGACGGGGCATTGCTCGACGCAGGCGCCGCAGGTGGTGCAGGACCACAGGACGTCGGGGTCGATGACGCCTTGTTCTTCCAGGGTGCCGATGAGCGGGCGTTCGGCCTCGGCCAGGGCTGCCGCGGGTACGTCGGCAAGTTGTGCCTCGCTGCCCTTCTCCTCACCCTCCGCCGTCTTACCGCCACCGGCGAGGAGGTACGGGGCTTTGGCGTGGCCGTTGTCCCGCAGCGACATGATCAGCAGCTTCGGGGAGAGCGGCTTGCCCGTGTTCCACGCCGGGCACTGCGACTGGCAGCGGCCGCATTCGGTGCAGGTGGAGAAGTCCAGCAGGCCCTTCCAGGAGAACTGCTCGACCTGGGAGACACCGAAGACGTCGTCCTCGCCAGGGTCGGTGAAGTCGATCTCCTTACCGCCCGAGGTCATCGGCTGGAGAGCACCGAGCGCCGTGGAGCCGTCCGCGTTCCGCTTGAACCAGATATTGGGGAACGCGAGAAAGCGGTGCCACGCCACACCCATATCGGTTTTGAGCGCGACCGTGATCATCCAGATGAAGGAGGTGGCGATCTTCAGCCCGGCGAAGAGGTAGGTGAGGTTCTGGAGCGTGCCGATGTCCGTGCCCTTGAGCCAGGACACCATCGGGTACGAGATGAAGAACGAGGCCTGGTAGCCGTCGATATGGTGCTGGGCGCCTTCCAGCGCGTGCAGGGTGACGATGCAGACGCCGACGATGAGGATCACGGCCTCGACGAAGTACGCCTGGCCGAAGTTGGACCCGGCGAAGCGGGACTTGCGGCCCGCCCGGCCCGGCAGGCTCAACTGACGGATGGCAATCAGCACCAGAATGCCGAGGACCGTCATGGTGCCGATGAACTCGACGTAGACGTTGTACGGAGTCCAGTCGCCGATGATCGGCAGCAGCCAGTCCGCCCGGAAGAGCTGGCCCAAGGCGTTGACGATGGTCAGCAGCAGGGTGAAGAAGCCGATCGCCACGAACCAGTGCGCCACCCCGATGACGCCCCAGCGGTTCATCCGGGTGTGGCCGAGGAACTCCCTGGCCACGGTCACCGTGCGCTGCACGGGCTCGTCGGTGCGGGTGCCGGCGGGGACGCTCTGGCCGAGTCGCATGTAGAGGTAGATCTGCGCGATGGCTCGGACGAACAGCGCCGCGCCGACCACCATCAGGACCAGCGAAACGCTGATCGCGGCGAGTTGCATGGGGGGCTCCTCGGGCCTGCGAGGCGGAGATTACTATGCGGTAACTTGTGGGGTGTGTATGAGACTACCCACTTACGCGCAGCAATGTAGTCATCCGCGTGGTGATCTGTGTCGCTGCGGGGACTCCTCGCCCGCGGCCCCTCCGAGGCTACTGTTTCCGGCCACCCGACGGACCGCTCACCCCGCCCCGCAGTCCGTTCTCATCGGGCGACCTGGGTAAATCGTTTTCGGGTGGCGGGGGCGCGGTCCTAGGCTGCCCGGCGTGACTGTGACCTTCCGGCGTGTGGGGCCGGTTGCGGGCGACGGGGCGGAGGCGGGCGCCGAGCGGGCGCGGCTGCTCGTACTCCTCACCGAGGAGGAATGGCCGTTCCACACGGTGCCCCGGCCCGACCCCGCCACCGTCCGCGGCTGGCTCGATGGCCGTTGGAGCGGCCACGCCTTCTGGATCCTCCGGGACGGCGCCACCGCGGGACTGCTGCGGCTGATCGACCCGGACGACGACACCCCCCTCTTCGACCTGCGCATCCGCGCCGCCCACCGCGGACACGGCCTCGGCGGGCACGCCCTGCACTGGCTCACCGGCCATGTCTTCACCGCCTGCCCGGGCGCCCGCCGAATCGAGGGCACCACCCGGCAGGACAACACCGCGATGCGCCGCACCTTCCACCGGTGCGGCTATGTGCAGGAGGCCCACTACCGCGAGGCCTGGCCCGACCCCTCCGGCACCCTCCACGACAGCGTCGGGTACGCGAAACTCCGTCGCGACTGGGTGGACGGCACCACGACCCCGGTGCGCTGGGACCGGGACCGCGACGGGGGATGAGGCGCCCTCACCGGGAGGGGTGGGCGGTGACCGAATAGGCCGCGAGGGCACGGTTGTCGGCGGGTGCGGCCACCGCACGGAGTACGTCGAGCTGGCTCAGCACCAGTCGCCGTACCGGCTCGGGCAGGACCGCGAGACGCTCCGCTGAGGCGCCCATCTCCAGACAGGCGGCGATCTCCCAGTCACCGTCCTGGAGACCGGCGGTGTCGGCCAGTCCACCTCCGTCGACCGTCCACCCCGTCTCCGGCAGCAGCCTCAGCAACTCCTCGCGGGAGAACGGCGTCCGCACATTGCCCGAGCCGTGCGAACCCGCCGCCTCGATCTGCCCCTGGATCAACACCGCCATCAGATGGGCCAGTTGGCCACCGGAGGTGGGCGTCAGATGCCACTCGGTCCACCAGAGGCGGCGCGCCCACGGCCGCACCCGGGCCAGCGTCTCCGCCAGCTTCCCCAGCGAGTCGAAGTACCAGCCGCAGTGCGCCAGCACCACCAGGTCGAACTCGCCGTCGCAGAAGCCGACTTGGGGATCCAGTACGTCCGTACCGAGGCGGAGGTCGATGCGCGGGCCGAGCGGACCCGCCGCCAGCCGCTCGGCCGACTCCCCGAGTGTGACCGGAGCCCCGTACCCCGGCTCGGCCGCATCGACCGCCGTCACCCGCCCCCGCGGCCCGACCGCCTCCGCCAGTACCGCGGTCATATCGCCCTGGCCGCAACCGAGTTCAAGAATCCGCGCCCCCGGCTCGATCCCCGCACCCGCCACTAGCGAGGCCCGATACCGCGTCTGCACCCGCTGGACATCCGGACCGCACCCGGCCGCCGCCATCCCCGCCGCGATCGCCTCGACCCTGCCTGCACCCCTGCCCTCAACCCGCGAACCGTCCACCCGATCCCCTCCTCCAGAGCGGTCACCCAGAGCGGTCACTCAGAGCCGTCGCCGTACAGCCTGACCCGAGCGGCGCGAAAACGCCCTGAGATGGCGGATCTTTCTTGCTGCCCGGGGTCGCCCTGTGCGTCACGAGTATGATCCGAGTGTCCCTCCACGACTTCGTACGCCAAGGGGGAACCGTCGTGTCTTTTGTCTTTCGCCCCGATATGAACGCCAATGATCGCCAGCGGCTGATGCGACTGCCTTTCGAGCGTTTTCCGGTGCCTCGTTCCCCCGCGCCGGAAAGGCCTGATTGGGCTCCGATGCGGGCGGAGACCGTCTGCTGGACGACGGGAATCAGTGCCGTTCTCTGCGTGGTCGGGTTTGTGCTCCTGACCGAGTGGCGGCCCATGGCGAGCATGTTCGGGATTCTGCTGATGCTCACTTCCCTTTGTGTTCTTGCCGGGATCTGGGAGGCGGGGGCCAAGAAGTGGGCACGTGATGAGGGGATCCACATCCGCAGTTGGCAGGCCGCCATCGACCAGCGTGAGCAGTATGTGCGAACCGAGGAACTGTCCGACGCGTCACGGCAGTTGATCTTCCGGGCGCGGTCGTCGGTCGATGTGATCCTCTATTCGGCGGCGAATACCAGAGGGCTCCTCGACACGGTCAAAAATCAGACGGAACTGCCCATGCAGCTCTGGATCGTGGCCCAGGATCTCGCGCTGTTGCAGGGGCCTTCCGAAAAACTGAGGATTGCCGCCCGCCATGTGCTGAGCGCTGACGGCAGGCAGCGGCTGGACGAGCAGCAGGCCGCCTTGAATTCCGCGTTCCAGACCGTCACAAAGCGCGTCGAGGCTCTGGAGCAGTATGCGGCTCGGACGCGCAAGATCGACCAGTGTCTCGCAGAGGCTGAGGCTCTTGGATCTCTGGGCGGTGGCGATCTGGCCGATGCCATAAGCCGAGTCTCGGGCAATGCGAAGGGAATGCCGCGCTTCACCGAGGGCGAGTACGGCCAGGACTTGCAAGCAGGTCTGGCCTCCGCGCTGGAGGAAGCCCGATCCGCGGGACGCAGACTGGAAGGCCTCGCCATGCTGGAAGTCGAGGGCGACTGACTTCCCCAGCGCGCCGTCAGAACCCTTGCTGGTTACTGATCAGGCTCCCGTGCCGGCAGGTCGGCGCGGGAGCCTGAACATGTCGCTGTCGGGGGTTACTTCACCGGTTCGGGCTCCGGCTCATCCGCGAGGTCCGCCTCACCGGCCGGGTCTGCCGGGGTCTTGACGGAGTCGAGGAGGAGTTGGGCGACGTCCACGACCTGGATGGATTCTTTGGCTTTGCCGTCGTTTTTCTTGCCGTTGACGGAGTCGGTGAGCATGACGAGGCAGAAGGGGCAGGCGGTGGAGACGATGTCGGGGTTCAATGACAGTGCTTCGTCGACTCGTTCGTCGTTGATGCGTTTGCCGATGCGTTCTTCCATCCACATGCGGGCGCCGCCGGCGCCGCAGCAGAAGCCGCGTTCTTTGTGGCGGTGCATTTCTTCGTTGCGGAGGCCGGGGACCTTGCCGATGATTTCTCGTGGTGGGGTGTAGATCTTGTTGTGGCGGCCGAGGTAGCAGGGGTCGTGGTAGGTGATGAGGCCTTCGACGGGGGTGACGGGGGTGAGTTTGCCGTCGTCGACGAGGTGTTGGAGCAACTGTGTGTGGTGGATGACTTCGTAGTCGCCGCCGAGTTGGGGGTATTCGTTGCCGAGGGTGTTGAGGCAGTGGGGGCAGGTGGCGACGATCTTCTTGGCGGATTTGGGTTTGCGGGAGTCGGGGGTGGTGTTGCCGTCGTCGTCGAGTTCTTCGCCGAAGGCGGTGTTGAGGGTGGCGACGTTCTCCATGCCCAACTCTTGGAAGAGGGGTTCGTTGCCGAGGCGGCGGGCGGAGTCGCCGGTGCATTTCTCGTCGCCGCCCATGATGGCGAACTTGACGCCTGCGATGTGGAGTAGTTCGGCGAAGGCTTTGGTGGTCTTCTTGGCGCGGTCTTCGAGGGCGCCGGCGCAGCCGACCCAGTAGAGGTAGTCGACTTCGGTGAGGTCTTCGATGTCTTTGCCGACGACGGGGATGTCGAAGTCGAGTTCCTTGGTCCATTCCAGGCGTTGCTTCTTTGCCAGGCCCCAGGGGTTGCCCTTCTTCTCCAGGTTTTTGAGCATGGTGCCGGCTTCGGAGGGGAAGGCGGATTCGATCATGACCTGGTAGCGGCGCATGTCGACGATGTGGTCGATGTGTTCGATGTCGACGGGGCATTGCTCGACGCAGGCGCCGCAGGTGGTGCAGGACCACAGGACGTCGGGGTCGATGACGCCTTGTTCTTCCAGGGTGCCGATGAGCGGGCGTTCGGCCTCGGCCAGTGCTGCCGCGGGTACGTCGGCAAGTTGTGCCTCGCTGCCCTTCTCCTCACCCTCCGCCGTCTTACCGCCACCGGCGAGGAGGTACGGGGCTTTGGCGTGGCCGTTGTCCCGCAGCGACATGATCAGCAGCTTCGGGGAGAGCGGCTTGCCCGTGTTCCACGCCGGGCACTGCGACTGGCAGCGGCCGCATTCGGTGCAGGTGGAGAAGTCCAGCAGGCCCTTCCAGGAGAACTGCTCGACCTGGGAGACGCCGAAGACGTCGTCCTCGCCAGGGTCGGTGAAGTCGATCTCCTTACCGCCGGACGTCATCGGCTGGAGAGCACCGAGCGCCGTGGAGCCGTCCGCGTTCCGCTTGAACCAGATATTGGGGAAGCCGAGGAAGCGGTGCCAGGCGACGCCCATGCTGGGGTTGAGGCCGATGGTGCAGGCCCAGGCGAGCGAGAGGGTGACCTTGAGGCCGGCGAACAGGTAGACCAGGTTCTCCAGCGTGTGGGTGCTCAGGCCCTCAAGGCCGTTGGAGATCGGGTACGAGACGAGGTGGCGGACGCCGTAGCCGGACGGGTCCAGGGCGCCTCCGAGGGCCCGCAGCATCACGATGCACAGGCCGATGCCGACGATGGTGAACCCGACGTAGTAGCCCTGCCAACTGGTGGAGCCCGCGAAGCGCGACTTGCGGCCCGGCTTGGACGGCCGGCTCAGCATCCGGATGACGAGCATGGTCGCGCAGCCCAGCGCGATCAGTGCGCCCAGCAGCTCGGTGTAGACCTCATAGACGACCCAGTGTCCGACGAGGGGCAGGCTGAAGTGGGGGTTGAACAGCTCTCCGTACGCCGACACCAGGCTGAGGAGGAGGGTGTAGAAGCCGATCGCCACGAACCAGTGGGCGAAGCCGACCAGGCGCCACTGGGTCATGCGGGTGTGGCCGAGGAACTCCCTGACCAGCGTGGCCGAGCGCTGGGCGGGGGCGTTCGTGCGGGAACCGGCAGGCACCGGCTGCCCCGTTCTCATGAACCGGTAGAGGTAGACGGAGGCGCGGGTCGCCAGTGCGACACCGGCCACGCTGACCACCAGTGAGACCACTATCGCGGCGATCTGCATCAGCTCTCTCCTTTCTCTGCTGCGAATCTCTGCTGCGAACCCTGCACCATGAATTACTAGACGGTAACTTACTGGATGGCGTGGCTGGTTACGAGTGAAACCTGCCATCCGTCGGCCGCCCGGTGGGGTGCGGTGCGGATGCTCAGCAGGCGCTGCGCTGGTCGAGATCTGACGGCACCGGGTCAAGCAGGCCCAACTGCGCGGCGCGTACCCCCGCGGCGAAGCGGCTGCTGACGCCGAGTCGCTGCATCAGCTCCGCTATCTGACGGCTGAGGGTGCGCAGGGAGACGCCGAGGTCGCGGGCGATCTTCTCGTCCTTGACGCTCTCCGCCAGCATCCGGACGATGGCGATCTGCTCCGGGGACAGACTGACGCGGTCCTTGTCCGGCGTTCCCACGGTGTACGGCGTCGCGCTGTGCCAGATGTACTCGAAGAGGGTCATGAACGAGCGGACCAACTGTGTGCCGCGGAGCACGACCATGCCCTCGTCGGGGGCTTCCGGGGTCAGCGGCAGCAGGGCCAGACTGGTGTCCGCGATGAACATGTGCATGGGCAGGACCGGGGCGAGCCGCAGGGCGACGCCGCTGTCGGCGAGCGCCTCCAGATAGGTGGCGGAGTCCGGCGCGGCGGCGTGCCGTTGGAGGTGGAGGCGGCGGACGGTGATGCCGCGCTCGACCAGATCGAGGTCGCGGCCGAGGCTCCGGTGCAGCTCGAACAGGGACGGCGTCGGGCCGGTGTGCATGGAGGACACGACGCCCTGGGCGGTCTCGGAGAGGTCGTTGAGGGCCTGGAGCAGTTCGTTCCGGCCCGAGGCGGTGCTGATCTGGATCTCCGACCGCTGGGCCGCGGCCGCGGGTATGTACACATCGGCCAGGACTCTGACGGCCTCTTCCAGATGCCGGATTTCCTGGACGTGGTGCTCCACGAAATTCCGCTGGCGGCGCAGTATGCGCAGCAGGGCGGCTTCCGGTGAGGCCGGGACTATCTGCTCGCTCTCCCGCTGGGTTCGTCCTATCAGGCCGAGATTCTCAAGAGACGAGCAGGCGTGCTCGGCCTCCTGGGGGGACAGGTTTAATTCGCTGGCCAGATTCGCCGATTCGACCTCGCCTCGTGCGAGCAGTTCCAGATAGATGGCCAGCCTCGAAGGCTCGGACATCTTGCCCCCGAGTACGGCATCTTCGGCATTCACCACTATTCGCCCCCCGGCATGGTGACAGCTCAGCTGGCGGTCACTCAGCTTAGCGTTTGCGGTCGGTCCGTGGTCGGTTTGTCGAACTCGCTGACCATGGGCTTCGTCGTTATGCAGTCAGGTAGAGCGGGTGAGTCTGCTGGAAGACGCCGCTCGCGTCGAGTCCTTGACCGTGTTGTCCCGGTTCCGGATCGGCTTCCGCGCGGCGGGTGTCGCCTCGTGGCGGGCGGATGCCGTTGGCCGCCACGCGCCCGCCCCGTCGAGCGGATACATATCTCGAAAATGCCGGACGAATGTACTGGCTGGCGTGCATCTGCCATGGCTTGTTTCCGCAACGTTCCAAAGGGGTGCCGACGGGTGTGGCTGCCTAAAGTGACGTCCTGAGCGCGGCTCTTGGTGGGGGATTTTCTGTGGTTTCTGGCGCCGCGCTCCGTATTGTCGATCCAGACCGTGGGGGATAGAACGTGGAGAATTGTCGTACCGAGTGAGTCCCGGGCGTGAAGCGGCCGCTCGATCCTGCCGACATCCAAGGGAAGTCGGCCAGCTTGGCGCGAGGCGTCGAGTGGACTTTCTCCGAAGTACGTCGTGTTTGGGGCACCTCTATGCCAGGCGTGCCGGATACCTGTGAGTCCGCTCCTTTTCTGACGTGAACCCGCGCCTCGCCACCGGCTGCCGTCCGTATGCCACAAATCCGCACGTTGAGTTATGGCTACGTTGAGTTCAGGAGCGTGCTCGAAATGACACACCAGAACGGCACGGGCTTCAGAGATATCGCGATCCTGCTGAAGCGCGCGCAGAGCGGGGACGAGTGGGCCATGGAGGACCTGCTCCTGCACATCACCCCGTTCGTCAGGCGGCTCTGTCTGCCGATAGCCCAGGGACACAGTGCCGACGCCACCCAGGAGGCGCTGGTCGCGATCTACCGCGGCATCCGGAGCCTGCGGGAGCCCGCGGCCTTCTACGGCTGGGTCAGGGCGGTCACCACGCGGGAGGCCGTGCGCACCTCCAAGCGGATCGGGCAGCGCACCACGGACGAACTGCCGGAGCTGCACCACGGCCCCGATCCTTTTGTCTCCGTCGACGTCTCCGATGTGATGGACCGTCTGCCCGACTACCACCGTGAGGTGCTCACCCTCCGCGCCTACTACGGCATGGGCGAACAGGAGATGGCGACGGTCCTCGAACTGCCGGTCGGCACCGTCCGCTCGCGGCTGTTCCGCGCCCGGAGGAACTTCCAGGACGCCTGGTACCAGCGCTCCGCCTGACGCGAGGGATCGCGAGGGCGCCGCGCGACCACGCGGCGGGCGCCTCGTGAGCGTGCACGGCGTCGCCCCGTACCGCCGCGGCTAAGCCTCATGGTGCGGCGGTCCAGCTCAGTACTCCGGGGCCCAGTGGGCGGACGGCGATGTCCAGGGCGCGGTCGGGCAGGCGCCTCGGCCAGGCTCGGAAGCCGCCCGGTGCGGGCCGGACGGCGATCGCCAGCAGTGTGGTCGGCGCGTCCTCCGGTGGCAGCAGCGCGGAGAACGCCTTGAAGGCGGCCTCCTTCGCGGAGAAGCAGGCGAGCAACCGGCCCTCGGCCTCGTGCCCCGGGCCGTGGTTCGCCCAGGTCCGTTCGTCCGGGGTGAGCACCACGTGGGCCGCCTCCCGGGGCAGGGGGCGGAGCTCCAGGTCTATGCCCAGGGCCCGGTAGTACCGCCGGGGGGCCGCGATGGCGGCGGCCGTGTCCCCGGTGTGGGTGATCGAGCCGACGCTTCCGGGCGGCATGGTCGGGCGGCGTCCCGTGGCGAGGATCTCCCCGGCCGGGAGGCCGGCGCGGACCAGGGCGCGGCGTGCCGCGCACCGCCCGGCGGCGAACTCACGGCGGCGTGCGGGGAGCATGTCCCGCAGCAGGCGTTCCTCGCCGGGCCCGGCCGGGGCGTTGTCCGGATCACCGGCCGTGGCCACGCCGAGGGAGAGGCCGTGCTCCTCGACGACGGGGCGCAGGCCGAGCAGCAGCCGCTCCGCCCGCGCCCCGTCGAGGGTGGTGTTCAGCACCGGTCGCGCAGCAGCGCCGGCCAGGTGGCCGGGTCGTCGTCCAGGTACCCCGACAGCCACTCGGCCCAGCGCTCCAGGCCGAAGCCCAGGCAGACGGAGAAGGCGGGCTGGTCGCCGAAGCCGATCTCGAAGCCCTTGCCGAAGTGCTGGTTGTGGTAGTTGAGCGAGGAGACGGCGACCCCCGACCCGTCGTGCGCCATACGCCCCACCAGCTCGTACTTGACGTCCATCGCGGCCTGGAAGTTGGCCAGTTCGGGGCGCTCCTTGGTGAAGAACGGGTCACCGGCGGGCGCGACCCGGCACGGAAGCGCCAACTCGGTGGCCAGCGCGGCCAGTTCCTCGATCGCGGCCGCACGGAAGGCGCGGGCGGAGGGACGGTCGCCGAGGAAGAGCATCTCCCTCACGCTGAACGACCACAGGCGCGTCGGTGAGGTGTCGCTCTGGCCCTCGTACCGGCTGCATCGGCCGGTCGCCGTGACCGTGAGCGGTTCGGTCAGCCGGGTGCCGCCGAACCGCTCGAAGAAGCTGAGGCACACCGCCGGGGAGAGCACGACGGGGGCGATCTCCAACTCGGCCTCGCGCGCCCGCTGGTCCCCGGCGGCGGAGAACCGGTCCAGCGCGTCCAGGTCGGAGCGCACCACCGAGGCCGCGGTGACGTGCTGCGGGAAGTTGTGCGCGTAGTCGGCCTTCTCCAGGGTGGACCACGACACCATCGCCGGCACCGTGTACTCGTCCGCGCCCAGCCGGGTGGCCATCTCGCCGAAGACCCGCTCCAGGGCCCGGATCAGCCGTGCGGTCTTCGGGCCGCCGACGAACAGCCCCGGCCCGATACGGCCGTCCTCCCGGGCGGTGCCGCTCGCCTGCGCCGGCAGGTCCCACTGGTCCAGCTTGGTGCTGCGGCGGCGTTTGACGGGGCCGCCGAACCGCCGGTACGCCTCCCCGATCATGCGCTCGATGCGGTCGGCCCGGTCGGAGTCGGCGGCGGAGAACTCGATCCGGGGCACCTCGTCGAGGAGCAGCCGGTGGCTGCTGGCCTCGGTGAGGCAGTAGCGGAGCATCGCGGTGAACTCGCGCCGGTTCTCGTCGGCGAGATCACCGGGCGCCGTCCAGAGCCGCTGGACGTCGGTGGCAGGTGCCGCCATGTCGAATCGCCTTTCTGTCTTTCTCGGCCGGTCACACGCGGGCGAGCCGCGGGCGCCGGGCGAATCCGGCCACCACGTTGTTGATCACGGTGAGGCCGTGGTCGTCGAGTTGGGTCATCAGGGACTCGGGGTGGAACTGCACGGCGGCCAGCGGTCTGGTGCGGTGCTCGACGGCCATCGCCACACCGCAGGCGGTCTCCGCGGTGACCCGCAGCTCCGCCGGCAGGGCCGCCCGGTTCGCGTACAGGGAGTGGTAGCGGCCGACCGTCATCCGCTCGGGCAGGCCGGCCAGCACCGTGCCGCCGCCGCCGAGCACGGTCATCGTGGACGGCTTGCCGTGGTACGGCCGGTCCAGTACGTCCAACCGCCCGCCCAGGTACTCCACGATGGCCTGGAGTCCGAGGCAGACGCCGAACACCGGGATGCGCCGCTCCTCCGCCATCCGCAGCGTGCGCGCGGTGTCGAAGTCCGCGGGCCGCCCCGGCCCCGGCGACAGCACCACCAGATCCGGGTCGAGCGCGTCCACCAGGTCCGCGTCGAAGCCGCTCCGGTACGTCGAGACCTGGGCGCCGGCGTGCCGGAAGTAGGAGGCCAGGGTGTGGACGAAGGAGTCCTGGTGGTCGACCAGCAGTACGCGTACGTCCGGCCGCGCCGACACCGCGGGCACCACGCGGAGGGTGCTCTCCGCCCGGCCGGTCCCGGGGTGGGGTCCCTCCAGGACTTCCAGTGGGGCGAGGGCCTTCAGTTCGGTCTCGCGTTCCTCGGCGTCGGGGTCGGAGTCGTGGAGCAGGGTGGCCCCGGTGCGGACCACCGCCTCCCCGTCGCGGATCTGGATGGTGCGGATGGTCAGCCCGGTGTCCAGGGTGCCGTCGAACCCGATGCGGCCGACCGCCCCGCCGTACCAGCGGCGCGAGGAGCGTTCGTGCTCCTCGATGAACGCGATCGCGGCCCGCTTGGGCGCGCCGGTGACGGTGACCGCCCACATATGCGTGAGGAACGCGTCCAGGGCGTCCCGGCCGGGCTGGAGGATGCCCTCGACGTGGTCCACGGTGTGGATCAGGGTGGCGTACATCTCCAACTGGCGGCGGCCGACGATGCGTACGCTGCCGGGTTCGCAGACGCGGGCCTTGTCGTTGCGGTCGACGTCGGTGCACATGGTCAGCTCGGACTCCTCCTTCTCCGAGCCGAGCAGCGCCTTGATCTGCGCCGCGTCCTCCAGCGCGTCGCGCCCGCGGGCCGCGGTCCCGCTGATGGGGCAGGACTCGACCCGCCAGCGCCTGCCGTCCGCGCCCTCCCGCGGGTGCACCCGCACGAACATCTCCGGCGAGGTCCCCACCAGGAACTCGCCCTCACCGAGGTTGATCAGCATCTGGTACGGCGAGGGGTTGCGGCCGCGCAGGGTGCGGAACAGCTCCGACGGGGCGGTGCGGCAGGGGCGCCGGAAAGTGCGACTGGGCACCACCTCGAACAGGTCGCCCGCCCGGAACCGTTCCTGGGCGGTGCGCACCAACTCCGCGTACTCCCCGGCCGGATGGTCGGTCTCGGTGACCGTGTCGGTGACCGTGTCGGTGTCCGTGCCGGTGGCTGACGCGGGGGCGGTGAAGGGCGCCGGCGGGGTGTGCCGGGCGAGGCCCGCGGTGCCGCGGCCCTCCACCTCGAACTCGTAGTCGTAGCGGAAGGCCGTGCCGGCCACCGGGTCGAGGACGGTCACCGAGTCCGGAATGTGCACGACCAGGTCGCGGTCCTGCTCGTCGTGCCGCTGCCGCAGCGGCACCGGGTCGAAGGTCAGCACCAGGTCGTAGCCGAAGGCGCCGTACAGGCCGAAATGGGGGTCCGGCGGCCCGGTGAACAGGTCCTGGGCGGCGCGCAGGAAGTCGAAGGCGTTGCGGCGCCGGGTGCGGACCTCCTCGCTGAGGAGGTCCTGCCCGGGCATGTCGCCCACGGTCCCCGCGAAGCCCGGACCCTCGCCGCCGTCCAGCGGCCCCACGTCGTCCAGCGACTTCCCCGCGGCGCCGCGCAGCACCGGCAGCAGTACCTCGCCGCGTGCGTTGAGGGCGCGGACCTCCACCCGGTTGAGACCGCGCAGCACGATCTCTACTGGAGGGTCGGTGTAGCCGACGCCGTGCCGCCGGTAGCGGCCGGGGTACTCGTAGTCCGAGGTGAACAGCGCGCCGCGGCGCTCGTCGAGTGCGGTCTCCAACTGCTGTGCGGCGGTGTCCACTTCGAGTTCGGTGCGGCGGCGTTCGACCAGGATTCCGCCGTCCGTCACCCACGTGCGTTCGTCGGGCCGGACGTCCGCTCCGTTTCCGGTCATAGGAGTGGCTTCACCTCGTCCAGGGCCGGGATGGCGCCGTCCGTCAGCCGCTGGGCGAGCACGTTCCGCTTCACCTTCCAGGTGGCGGTGTGGGGCATGTGCTGCCAGGCGATGTGCACCGGGTCCGCGACCTTCGGCAGGCCCTCGACCGCGGCGGCCCACGCCTCCCGGTCGAAGGGCATGTCGCGCCGGGTGCAGATCACCGGCTGGATGCCGCCGGGCAGCGGGACGAAGACAGCCTCGGTGAGCATGGGCAGTTGGTCGAGGATGGTGTCCTCGGCGGCCAACAGGCTGGCCAGCTCGGGCGACTGGTCGAACTCGCGGTCCAGCAGGTGCAGACAGCCCCAGCGCGACTTGTAGCCGATGTCCTGGAGGTTCCACCACTCACCGTCGCGCCGTTCGTCGTACAGCTCCTGCTGGCCGATGTAGGTGATGCCGAGGCCGGTGGAGGTGGCCTCGATGAAGCCGTGCCGGGTGCCGGTGTCGATGCCCGGCCGGGGCCTGATGCGCGCCTTGGTCATGCCGGGGAAGGGGTGGCCCACACAACGCCCGTCCGCGCGGCGGATGTTGCGGCGCGTGTAGAGGCGCATGGTGACCGGTCCGGTCTCCGTCTGGCCGTAGGACTGGAGGAAGATCGGCCAGCGCCGCTTGCTGGCGCCCAGCATGACGCGGATGCTGCGCGGGTGGATCGCGTCGAAGGTGCTCATGAAGATGCGCACGTTCGCCAGCGGCCCGTCCGGTTCCTCCGCCAGCTCCTCCCAGTGGGTGTACATGTTCGGGTGCGCTTCGATCCCGCCCGGCCTGCACTCCTGGAAGACCTTCCGGACGTTGTCCACGTCCGCGTCGGTGAGCGCGGCGACGCCGATGCCCAGCTCCAGGGCGGTGGCCAGCGCCGCGTAGGTGCGGGAGTGCACAAAGGAGACGCACATCGCGTACGTCTCCTGGTAGCGCAGCCAGCGCGCCAGCCGGGCCTGCATGTCGATCGGGAGCTGGGTGCCGCGCCGCGCCGCCGGGACCATCTTCGGTACGCCGGTGGTGCCGGAGGTGTGGGTGATCAGCGCGGGATCGTCGCCGGGAATGTCGTGGTACGGGGGGCGCTCGTCCGTCGAGGCGTCCTCCAGCGAGGGCAGCCCGGCGGCCCGCCCCTGCGCCAGCACCACGGACGGCACCCTGGATCGCAGCCGCTCGCCGTGCTCGCCGGACACGGCGATCTTGGCGGCGTCGGTGACGAAGTGGGCCGGCCGCAGCCGGTCCATCATGATCGCCACCGTCTCCCATTCCAGGAACGGCGCGAGCATGGCCGGCACCGCGCCGATCCGGGCCACCGCACAGGCGAGGAAGAGCAGGTCGGCGTTGTGGCTCTTGTAGACGCCCACGACATCGCCGGGGCGCACCCCGGAGGCGTACAGCCGGGCCGCGGTGTTCTCGACCAGGTCCGCGATCTGGGCGTAGGTGGGCCGCGTCCCCAGCTCGGGCGCCAGGTCGAACGGCTTGTCCAGGTAGAACAGCGACTCGGGATGGCGGAGCGCCGCCTGCTGGGTCATCAGTCCCAGCGAGAACATTTTTCCAGGCTTCGGCAGATCAGCGGGGACCGGCACCGTTGATTCTCCTCTCAGGGGGTGGGCTGCTGGTACGCGGGTGCGGGTGGACGGTGCGGCGAGCGGTCAGCCGACGGTCTGCGGGGTGCGCGCTTCCCGGTAGGCGAAGTCGGCGCGCTTGGGGGCGGAGCCGCGGCCGTCCTGCCGGATGCGGTCGAGGTACCACTCCACGAACTCCCGGATCACCGCGCGGTCCATGGGGAAGGCGGAGGCCTCGGCACCGCACACGCCATCGGTGTTCGTCCGGTCGAAGTGCTTACCGTTGATCATGTACGAGGCGTAGAACTGGATGCCCTCGTCGAGCTTCTTGTCGATGGCGGTCAACATGCCCTGGCTGGTCACGAACCGGGGCCGGCGCAGCCCCGCCAGGTCGAAGATCTCCTCGATGACCTGGCCGACCTCCGGGGAGGCGGAGTTGTCGAGGTGGTAGATGCGGCCCAGCTCGCCGGAGACGCCGATGGACACCGCGTTGCGGGCCACGAAGTCGACCGGGACCAGGTCGCACTCGATGCCCGGGTCGGAGATGAGCGGGACATGGCGGTGGGAGAGCAGATTGCCCAGTTCGGCCTCCACGGAGCGCTTGAAGCGCAGCAGGGAGGAGACGAACCCGTACATGCCGGTGAAGCTGGTGGCGCCCTTGGTCACGCTGTGGCCGATGACGATGGACGGCCGCAGGATGCGCCACGGCAGCCCGGACTCCCGTACGGCCTGCTCGCCGACGGTCTTGGTCGCCTCGTAGACGTTGTTGGCCCAGGTGGTGTCCTCGGGGGAGGACTCCATCTGGAGGCCGGTGCGCTTGCCCGCCACATACGCGGTGCTGACCTGGTTGAACACCGGCTCGCCGAGGGCCTTGGCGAGGGCGAGGACGTTCCGTACGCCGGTGACGTTCATCAGGGTGATCTCGTCGGCGTGCCGGTCCTCGTACTTCAGTGAGGCGGCCACATGCCAGACGGCGTCCACCGTGCCGATGCGCTCGGCGGCGGTGGCCACTTCGGCGTCGGTCATGTCCCCGGCCACGGCGCGGGTGCGTTCGGCTATGGCGGGGGCGAGGTCTTTGAGGTCGTAGACCTCGGCCGCGTGGGTCAGGGCCTGGTGCAGTCGCGCGGTCGCGGCCCGGTCGTCCTCACCGCGGACGAGGCAGACGAGTCGTACGTCGGTGCGTCGCAGCAGCTCCAGGGCGATGGCGCCGCCGACGAAGCCGGTGGCACCGGTGACCAGGTGCTGATTGCCGGTCAAGACCATTACTGGTGCTCCCCCTTGGAGATGGCCGTGGTCACAGCGGTGTGGTGGTGCCGGCGCAGGTAGTCGGCCATGGTGTCGAGGCTGTCGAACACCTCGGTGGGCACGTCCATGTCCCACTCCATGCCGAAGGCCTCCTCGACATGTCCGAGGAGCTGGGTGAAGGCCCACGACTCCAGGCCGATCGAGGACAGGGGTGTACTCGCCAGGCCCGACTCGGGGAGGTCGGTGCGGTCGGCGACGATGATGCGCAGCAGCTCGCCCAGCTTGGCGACCACCGGGTCCGCACCGTCGTCCACCGCGGCCGTCACGGCCGTCGCAGCCCCGGTCTCGGGGGCCAACTCCGTTTCGCGCTCGGCGAGTTGGTCGAGGAACTTCTGGATCTCGACCTGGAAGCCGTCACCGTCCTCCATGTACGGCAGGTGGCCCACGCCGTCCATCCAGACGGTGGTGGAGTCCTCGATGAGGCGGCCGGCCTGGGCGGCGTTGCCCTCCTCCCACAGCGGGTCCTGGTCGCCGAGGAGCAGCAGGGTCGGCACCTTGATCTGGGAGAGCAGCTCGGGGCCCTCGGCCGCCTGGAGGGCGGCCTTGAGGTTGGCGAGCATCGGCTCCTCGGGGTGGACGGCGGTGAAGGCCTCCCGCAGTCCCAGATAGCCGGCGGCACCCATATCGCGCATGGCGTCCTCGGCGAAGACCACCGAGTACAGGTGGTCCCACAGGGCCTTGGTGCCGCCGTTGGCAAGGGAGTTGATGCAGGCCTTCTCGGTGGCGCGGCGCTTGAGGCCGTCCGACGGGGTGCAGGCGGGGCCCACCATGATCAGCCCGGAGACCCGCTCCGGGTACCGCAGCGCGAAGTCCCGGCAGATGAACGCCGAGGTGGAGGTGCCGACCAGATACGTCTTCTCGACTCCGAGGCCGTCCAGCAGCGCCAGCAGGTCGGTGACATGGTCGTCCCAGTCGAGGTCGGTCTTCAGTGACGAGGCGCCCTGGTTGCGCAGGTCGTAGGTGAGGACGCGGTTCTTCCGGGCGAGCTGGGCGGTGTAGTTGCGCCAGATCGGGGCGATGATGAAGAAGTTGTTGACCAGCGTGATGTGCGGTCCTTCATCGCCTTGCAGCTCGTAGTACAGCTCGATGTCGTCGGACACCTTGAGGGTCTGCTCCGAGGTGTACCGAATGTCGACCCCGAGTGGCCTGTCCATCTCTTTTCCTTCCAGTGGGCACGATGCCGGCGGGTGGCGCGATGCGCCGGTCAGGCCCGCAGTAGCTTCTTGAGGATCTTTCCGGCCGGGTTCCGGGGCACCTGGTCGATGAGCTCGATACGGCGCGGGCGCTTGTACGGGGCGAGTTGCCGCGCCACGTGGCTCATCAGCTCGCTTGGCTGCGTGCCCTCCGCGACCACGGCGTACGCGATCGGCACCTCGCCGTAGTCGGAGTCCGGGACGCCGACCACCGCCACGTCGAGCACCGCCGGGTGGGTGCGCAGCGAGCGTTCGATCTCCGCGGGGTAGACGTTCTGCCCGGCCCGGATGATGAGGTCCTTGCGCCGGTCGACCAGGTGGATCCAGCCGGCGTCGTCGAGGTAGCCGAGGTCGCCGGTGCGGATCCAGCCGTCGACGGTGACCTCCGCGGTGGCGGCGGCGTCGTTCCAGTAGCCGTGCATGATGCCGGGGCCGCGGACGACGACCTCGCCGACGGCGTTCGGCCCGAGCTCGGTGTCGTCGGTGTCCAGGACCCGTACGGACATACCGGGGATGACCCGGCCCGCGGGCAGGATCTCCGGCAACTCGCCCTGCGGATCGGGGTGTTCGGCCGGGCCCAGGGTGACGAAGGGGCCGCCCACCTCGGTCATGCCGTACACCTGGCGGAAGCCGACGCCGAGCCGTTCGGCGGCCTCGGCGTACACCTCCATGGGCATCGGGGCGGCGCCGTACAGCACCTCCCGCAGGCTCGACAGGTCGGCGCTCTCCAGGGTCTTGGCCTGGAGCATGAAGCGGAGCATCTGCGGCACCAGCCACACATGGGTGGCGCCGTGCTCCTCGATCAGGGCCAGCGCCTTCTGCGGCTTGAAGCCCGGCATCAGCACCACGGTGGTGCCCGCCGCCAGATAGGTCAGCGAGACCACCATGCTGCCGTGGTACAGCGGGCAGCAGTTGACCAGCACCATGTCGTCGGTGGGCGCGGCCACGGCGAGCCAGCCCAGCGCGATGGCCCGGAACGAGGCGTGGTCGACGGTGACGCCCTTGGCCTGGCCGGTGGTGGCCGAGGTGTGCAGGATCGCCGCCACCGCGTGGTCCGCCACGGGGGCGAACTCCGCCGTGCCGGGGGTGTCCGCCAGGCCCTCGAACTCCTCGCTGTCGAAGGCGATCCGCAGCTTCACCGGAAGGTCCGGGTGCCGCTGGAGGAGGTCGGCCTCACCGAGGACGGTGCTCGCGCCGGTGCGCTCGACGACGGCGGTCACCTCGTCGGCGGTCAGGCTGTGGTTGACCGGTACGAACACGGCGCCGAGGCGGGCCAGCGCGAAGTAGCTCTCCAGGACCTCGATCCGGTCGAGCGAGAGCACCGCGACCCGGTCACCGTGCTGGACGCCGAGTCCGGCCAGTCCCACCGCGAGCCGGGCGGTGCGGTCGTGCAGCTCGGACCAGGTGATCGAGCGGCGCTCGTCCACCAGGGCCGTACGGTCCGGGAAGCACTGCTGGTTGCGTTGCAGAAGCTGGGTCAGCCACATCAGGCACCGTCCGCAGGGGTCGCGCTGCCGCGCTCGGCGACGAACTTCTCGTAGTCGGCGATGGTGGAGAGGCCGTCCATGTCCTCGGCGGTGACCTCCGCGCCGGTGCGCTGCTCGATGAGCAGGACCAGGCGCACCAGGTCACCGGAGTCGATACCGCTGGCGCTGAGGTCGGCGTCGTCCCCGATGCCCTCGGCGAACTCCGGCATCCCGGTCAGTTCGACGAGCATGTCCCGTACGGTGCTCATGCGTTGCCTTTCGCTGCTGTGCCACTGAAGGTGTTGTCCCAGGACCCGTCCCCGACCGGGCAGTGGTGCTCGGCGAGCGGCTCGCCCGCGGCCACCGTCCAGGGCAGGAATCGGCTGGGTACGGAGCCCGCGCAGAAGTCGGTGAAGCCTTCCCGCGCGCGTTTGTGCCGGATGGAGAGCAGGGCGAAGACCGGGTCGACCGGCTTCCACACGTCGTCCTCGTCCAGCACTTCCAGCCAGGAGTGCTCGGCGTCGAGGACACCCAGGAACCGCCCGCGCCGGGTGCGCACGGTGAGCCCCTCGGCGAGCGCCAGGCGGTGCAGGCGGAGCGCGCACACGGTGCAGTCCATGATCCCGATCCGCTCGACCTCGGCCCCGTCCACCCGCAGCCGGGGGTGCATCCACTGGAAGCGGAAGCGTCCGTCGAGGAGATCGGCGAGGGTGTCGTCGAAGAGCCGGCGGGCCGCCGCCGACTTCAGCGGGGTGTGCCGGCCGGCGGTGGAGACCCGCCCGGTCAGGCGCACCGCCGGGCTGTCCGCCACGGTGAGCACGCCGTTCTCCGTCACCGACTCCTGGTCGCAGTCCAGCGAGTCGATCCGCCCGCCGAAGACCTCCGGCGTCGGCAGGACGACCCGCCAACGGCCGCCGGGGCAGTGGGAGTTACGGCAGTTGAGCTTCCACTCGACGTTCCAGCCGCGGGGCTCGATCCAGGTCTCCGGCGCGGCCGAGGCGTAGCGGATCATCATGCGCTGGCCGGCGAGCGGGACGCTGGTGATGGCGCCGGAGTAGAGCGCGACGTTCGCCAGGTCGTTGTAGTCGAACCGGACCGCCTCGCCGCCGCCGGTGTGCGGGATGCCCGCCGTGAGGAGCCCGTCGAGGACGAAGTCGCGGCAGCCGAGCAGCGCGCGGGCGCCGGCCCGGTCCACCTCGGACCGGCGGTACTTCTCCGGCATCGGGATCAGATCGCGCAGTGCCTGCAGCCACGGCTGCAATGCCGCGTCGGTGACGGCGCCCACCTGTGGAGCCACGGGATCGTCGTTCCTTCCTCTTCGCTGTCGTCTTCGCTGTCGTCGCACGGGAGTAGTGAGAAAGAGGCGCCAAGCCGCCCGTGCACTCCCCGCCGTTGAAACTTCCTTCAAACCGGCCGCACGGCGACCGGCGTCTGAACTTCCGTACGAGGGTTGGGGATTGCTCACCGCTGCCGCACACTCCTACTTCTCCGGGGACACTGCCGCGCACGAGAAGACAAAGGAGTGGTCAAGGTGTTCAAGAGGCTCAACGGCTTCTTGGAGAGGAAGCCCGGGCGTCTGTTGCTGCTCGTCGGCGTCCTCATCCTGGTGGGGCTGGGCGTCGGAGGAGGCTCCCTCACCAAGATGACGATGGGTGTGGACGACTACGACGACTCCGACTCGGCCGCGGTCAAGGTCCTCGACAAGGTCGAGAAGGCCACCGGCTCCGATCTGGAGCAGGGCTATGTCGTCCTGGTGAAGTCCGACCGGCCCATCGACCCGAGGTCCGCCGAGCAGCCCGACACGGTCCGCCGCGCCATCGAGGTCCTCAAGTCCCGCCCCGAGGTCAAGGGCGTGTACGACTACGCCTCGGCGAAGAACCCGCAGATGGTGTCCGCCGACGGCAAGGAGACCTATCTGGTCGCCGCGGTCGGCAGCTTCGCACCCGGTGACGGCGTGAAGACCGCCGTCACCGAACTCCAGGACAAGATCGACGGGGACCCGCTGCTGCGCGACAAGGTCACCCTCGGCGGCCCCACCGCCTCCAACGTCGAAGGCAGCACCATCTCCAGCGAGGACCTGGGCAAGGCCGAGGCGATCGCCTTCCCCATCCTGCTGATCCTGCTGCTCTTCATCTTCCGCGGAGTGATCGCCGCCCTGATCCCGCTGGGCGGGGCGATCTGCACCATCGCACTGGCGCTGGGCTGCATGGGCCTGGTGATGACCACCATGCACCTGTCGATCTTCGCCCTCAATCTGCTCTTCGCGCTGGGCATCGGCCTGTCCATCGACTTCAGCCTGCTGATCATCTCCCGCTTCCGGGAGGAGCTGGGCCGCGGCCGGTCCACCCAGGAGGCCGTGCGCACCACCCTGTTCACCGCCGGCCGCACCGTCTTCTTCAGCGGTCTGACGGTGGCCGCGGCGCTGGCCTCCCTGCTGGTCTTCCCGCAGCGCTTCCTGCGCACCATGGGCGTCACCGGAATCGCCACCGTGCTCGGCGCCCTGGTCTTCGCCCTCGTCTGCCTGCCCGCGCTGCTCGCCGTCCTCGGTCCGCGCGTCAACAAGTGGGCGCCCAAGCGCTGGCAGCGCACCTCCGAGGAGCCGGAGACCGAGGGCCGCTGGTACCGCTTCTCCCGCGGTGTCATGAAGCGGCCCGTCACCGCCGCCATCAGCGCGGGCGTCGTCCTGCTGGTGCTCGGACTGCCCTTCCTCGGCATCAGGTTCACCGGCATCGACTCCGCGGCCATGCCCCAGAACTCCCACGCCGGCAAGGTCTACGACACTCTTGACCGGGACTTCCCCGGCTCCCTCCAGTCCCCGGTCAACCTGATCCACGAGGCCCCCGCCGGCGCCGGACCGAAGCTCACCGAGTACGCCGGCAAGCTGAAGGAGATCGACGGGGTCGCCACCGTCGCCCCGCCCCGCGAGCTCGGCAAGGGCCTGTGGCAGACGGACGTCTCGCTGAAGAAGGCGCCCCTCTCCCTCGACGCTCAGGACACCCTGCGGAAGATCAAGGACACTCAGGCGCCGTTCCCGACCGAGGCCACCGGGAACACCGCGCTCTTCCGCGCCATGCAGGACAGCCTCGGCGGCCATCTGCCGCTCGCGATCGTGGTGATGGCGCTGACGACGCTGCTGGTCCTCTTCGCCATGACCGGTTCGGTGGTCCTCCCGATCAAGGCCGTCGTCACCAACCTGCTCACCCTCAGCGCCACCTTCGGCATCCTGGTCCTCGTCTTCCAGGACGGGAACCTGGAGGGCCTGTTCGACTTCCGCAGCCAGGGCGCGCTCCAGCCGACGATGCTGATCATCCTGCTGGCGCTGACGCTGGGTGTGTCGACCGACTACACCGTCTTCCTGTTCTCCCGGATCAAGGAAGGCGTGGACCGGGGCATCCCGAACCGCGAGGCCGTCGCGACCGGCCTCCAGAAGGTCGGCCGCATCACCACACTCGCCGCCGTCCTGTTCTGCATCCCGGTCGGCGCCCTGGTGCTCTCCCGCCTCGTCTTCATCAAGCAGCTCGGCTTCGGCACCGCCATCGCCGTGATCATCGACGCCACCCTGGTACGCGCCCTCCTCGTCCCGTCGCTGATGGCGCTGTTCGGCTCGGCCAACTGGTGGGCGCCGGGCCCGCTGCGGCGCTTCCACTCGCGTTTCCTGGGCGGCTTCCAGGAGTCCGAGGCGGCGCCCGAGGAAGGTCAGGAGGCCGAGGCGACTCCCGGGGCGGGTGACGGGACCGTCTCCGCCGGCGCCGGAGCGGGAGACCGGCCGTGACCGTCGACGCGGCGGAAGCCACCGCGGCCACCGCGGCACCGGACGACGAGGCGCGCCTGGCCGAGCACTTCGAGGCGCTCCTCGCCGCCCGGGAGCCGGTCGAGCCCCGGGACTGGATGCCCGACGGGTACCGGCGGATGCTCGTCCGGCAGATCGCCCAGCACGCCCACTCCGAGATCATCGGAATGCAGCCCGAGGGCGCCTGGCTCACCCGCGCCCCCTCGCTGCACCGCAAGGCGAGCCTGCTGGCCAAGGTGCAGGACGAGGCCGGGCACGGGCTCTACCTGTACTCGGCGGCCGAGACCCTCGGCGTCTCCCGCGCCGAACTGCTCGACGCCCTGCACACCGGACGCCAGCGGTACTCGGCGACCTTCAACCACCCGGCCCTGACCTGGGCCGACACCGGGGCGATCGCCTGGCTGACGGACGGTGCCGCCGTCGTCAATCAGGTGCCGCTGTGCCACACCTCCTACGGGCCGTACGGGCGGGCCATGCAGCGCGTCTGCCTGGAGGAGGCGTTCCACGTACGGCAGGGCTATGACGTGCTGTGGTCGCTGTGCCGCGGTACGGCCGAGCAGAAGGAGATGGCTCAGGACGCCGTCGACCGCTGGTGGCTGCCCGCGGTGGCGCTGATGTTCGGCCCGCCGGACACCGCGGCGGGCGGCGGGCAGGACTCCCGCGCCGCGGCCATGGGCGCGGCCGTCAGCCGGCGTTCCATCGCCTGGGGCATCAAGCGCCACACCAACGACGAACTGCGTCAGCGCTTCGTCGACAACGCCGTGCCGCAGGCCGCGGAACTCGGGCTGACGCTGCCCGACCCGGCGATCCGCTGGAACGAGGAGCGCGGGCACTACGACTTCAGCCCCATCGACTGGCGGCAGTTCCGCGATGTGCTCGCCGACGACTCGCAGTGCGCCAGACAGCGGCTGGCCCACCGGGTGGCGGCCCACGAGAACGGCGCCTGGGTGCGGGAGGCGGTCGAGGCGTACGCCGTGGGCCGGGAAGAACGCCGGGCGGAAGACAGCAGTGGGAGGCGGACTCCATGACCCGTCGGGTGGCCAACTCACAGGCACCGTGGGAGGTGTTCATCCGGCCGCGCCGTGGCCTGTCCCACCAGCATGTGGGCTCCGTGCAGGGCGCCGACGCCGATATGGCGCTCGCCAACGCCCGGGACCTCTACACCCGCCGCGGGGACTCGGTGTCCATCTGGGTGGTGTCCTCCGAGGACGTACGCGCCTCCTCGCCGGACGAGAAGGACCCGCTGTTCAGCAACGCGGCCGACAAGCCGTACCGCTACCCGGACCACTATGTGGTGCTCAACAAGGCGGGCAGCCATGACAGTTGAGGCCGTACGGGCGGCGCCGGACCTCGCCGGGTACGCGCTGCGGCTGGGGGACGACGCGCTGATCCTCAGCCAGCGGCTGTGCGAGTGGGTGACCCACGCGCCCACCATCGAGGAGGACCTGGCGATAGCCAACATCGCCCTGGACCTGCTGGGGCACGCCCGCACCCTGCTCGGTCACGCGGGCGCGCTCGACGGCACGGGTCGCGGCGAGGACGAACTCGCGTACACCAGGACCGAACGGCAGTTCCGCAACGCCCTGTTGGTGGAGATCCCCGGCGGCGACTTCGCCCTGACCATCGCCCGGCAGTTGGCCTTCGCCCACTACAGCCGGCTGCTCTACACCGAGTTGGCGAAGTCGGCCGACGCCGTGCTCGCCGGGCTCGGCGCCAAGGCCGCCAAGGAGGTGGCCTACCACTGCCTGCACGCCGGGCAGTGGACCGTCCGCCTGGGCCGCGGCACCGAGGAGAGCCACCGCAGGATGCAGGCGGGCCTCGACCAAGTCTGGCCGTACACCGCCGAGTTGTTCGACAGCGACGAGTTGGTGCGGCGACTCGACGCCGACTCCATCGGGGTCGACCCGGCACGGCTGCACCCCGTGTGGGAGGAGTCGGTGGCCGCCGTCCTCACGGAGGCCGGGCTGACCCTGCCCACCCCGCGCTGGCGGGCCGGCGGCGGCCGGGAGGGCCTGCACACCGAGGCGTTCGCCCCCCTGATCGCGGAACTCCAGGCAGTGCACCGCCAGCACCCCGGAGGCACCTGGTGACCACCGGTACGCGCGGCACGGCGGACGAGGTCAGGAAGCGGGTGGACGCGGTCCCCGACCCGGAGCTCCCGGTGATCTCCCTGGGGGACCTGGGGGTGATCCGCGAGGTGGCGCTCGCGGACGACGGCGTCATGGAAGTCACCATCACCCCGACGTACACCGGCTGCCCGGCGATGGAGCCCATCCTGGCCTCGATCCGGGCCGTGCTGGCCGAGTGCGGGTATCCGGACGGGCGGGTGCGGCAGGTGCTCTCGCCCGCCTGGACCACCGACTGGATCAGCTCCGACGGCCTGCGGAAGCTCGCCGGCCACGGCATCACCCCGCCGGGCGCCGCCGACGCACCCCTGCCGGTCCGGATCGGGATCGGCGTCCCCTGCCCGAACTGCGGCTCCGCGGCCACCCGTCCACAGAGCCCGTTCGGCGCGACCCGCTGCCAGTCGATCATGGTGTGCGCGGCCTGCCACGAGAACTTCGCGCATATGAGAGCGATGTGACGACACGCAATGAGAAGCGGCGACCACAGGGCCAGTGACGCCATGGCATCGGCCCCGCGCCGTGTGACCGGGTTCCACCCACTACGGGTCACCGCCGTGGACAAGATCACCGACGACGCCGTCGCGATCAGCCTGGACGTGCCGGCGGAGTTGGCGGACACCTTCGCCCACCGGCCGGGCCAGCACATCGGAGTCCGGCACCTCCTCGGCGGCCCCGGCGGCAAGGAGATCCGCCGCACCTACTCGATCTGCACCCCACCGCCCCCCACCCCCGACGCCGGCCTGCGCATCGTGGTCAAACGCCTCGGATACGGCGGCTTCGCGGAGTACGCCATGACCGGGCTCGCGGCGGGCGACACCCTCGACGTCACCCCGCCCGGCGGCGGCTTCCGACTGGCCGAGCACCGCGGCGCCCACCATGTCCTCGTCGCGGGCGGCAGCGGCATCACCCCGCTCCTCACCATGGCCGCGGCGGCCCTGCGCGACGACCCCACCTGCCGCGTCTCACTCGTCTACGCCAACCGGACCTCCATGTCGGTACTGCTCGCGGACGAGTTGGGCGATCTGAAGGACGCCCACGTCGACCGGTTCTTCGTCCTGCACGTCCTCTCCCAGGAGACACAGGGCGCCACCCTGCTCTCCGGCCGCATCGACCACGAGCGGCTGCCGAGCCTGCTGCAACTCCTCGGCGCCCAGCCCGACGACGGCACCTACTTCTACCTGTGCGGACCCTGGGGACTGGTCGAGGCGGCCCGTACCACCTTGACGGAGTGGGGAGCCGAGCCCGCCCGCATCCGCCGCGAACTCTTCACCGCCGAGGGCGGCACCGGCACACCGCCCGCCGCCGACCGGACCGCCCCCTCCACCCACGCCCGCGTCTCCGCCCGTCTCGGCGGCCGGACCACCGTGATCGCCATGGAACCCGGCGACAGCGTGATCCTGGACGCCGTACTGCGCGTCCGGCCCGAGACGCCGTACTCCTGCCGGGACGGCCTGTGCGGCACCTGCCGCGCCAAGGTCCTGGACGGCAGCGTGCGAATGGACCGGCAGTACGCCCTCGACCAGGAGGAACTGACCAAGGGCTACACCCTGGCCTGCCGTGCGCGCGCCGCCTCGGCGGAGGTCGAACTCGACTTCGACGCCTGAGAGTTGAGTGGTCGAGGGCCGTACTCACCCCGCCCGGCAGAGGTCGGTCACCAGCTCCATGACCTGGGCGGTCTGGGTGCCGTTGAGCCGCGGGTCGCACACCGTCTCGTAGCGCAGCGGCAGATCGTCCTCGGACACGGCGGGGGAGCCGCCGAGGCACTCGGTCACCTCGGCGGGGGTGGCCTCCAGATGAATGCCGCCCGGCCAGCCGCGGGCCTCGCGGACCGCGGCGAAGAACCCGCGGATCTCCTCGCCGACGGTGTCGGTGTGCCGGGTCTTGTGCCCCGTGCCGCTGGTGAACGTATTGCCGTGCACCGGATCGCACACCCACACCACCGGATGCCCCAGCCGCTCCACCGCCGCCACCAGCGGGGGCAGCACCTCACGCACCCGCTCCGCGCCCATCCGGGAGATCAGGACGAGACGGCCGGGCCGGTGGCCCGGGTCGAGCCGGGAACACAGCGCGCCCAACCGGTCCGGGTCGGTCGCCGGCCCCACCTTCACACCGACCGGATTGGCCACACCGGACAGGAAGCGCACATGCGCGCCCTCCGGGTCGCAGGTGCGCGCGCCGATCCACGGCAGATGGGTGGAGGTCAGGCACCACAGACCGGTGGCGGGGTCGCGGCGGACCAGCGGTTCCTCGTAGTCCAGCACCAGGGCCTCATGGCTCGTCCACACCGCGGGCGCGTGACTGGCCAGCGCCCCCGGCATCGCCATCCCCGAGGCGGCAAGTTCCCGCAGCAGGCCGAGCACACCGTCGGCGTGCCGGTAACCCGCCAGCAGCCGCATGGCGTCGGGGACGCGGGCGGCGGGATCCGGCGCCGGATCGTTCACCAAGTGCCCGCGGAACGACGGCAGTTCGAGATCCCCGACCTTCTCGGTGGGAGAGGAGCGCGGCTTGGCGTACTGGCCGGCGATACGGCCGATGGGGATCGCCGGGCGGTGCAGCGCCACCTCGACGGCACGGGCCGCGGTGTGCAGCAGACTCACCCGGGCCGCCGTCTCCGCGAAGGCGGGCGCGTCGAACGTCTCGGCGCAGTCCCCGAGTTGGACGACGAAGGCACCCGCGTGGGCCGCCCGCGACAGCAGCCGCCGCAGGTCCAGCACCTCGTGCGGCGGCACCAGCGGAGCGGAGGCGGCCAGCCGCGCGCGGACCCGGCGCAGCAGCTCCGGGTCCGGCCAGTCGGGCATCTGCGCGGCCGGCCGGCGGCGCCAGTCCGCCGGCGTCCAGAGCGGCGGGCGCCTCGGCGCGAGCAGCGGAGCGGCACACATGTCGGAAAGGCCTCCAAAGGAGTGCGGGGACTGCGAGGAGCGCGGAGTCGGACGGCGGCTCAGGCGGTGAGGAGGCGCTTCTGCACCTTGCCCGCGGAGTTGCGCGGCAGCGCTTCGACGAGCCGCACGTCCTTCGGCGTCTTGTACGCCGCCGTCTCGGACGCCAGATGGCTCATGATGTCGGCGAGGGTGGCGTCCACGCCGGGCACCGGCACGACGAGGGCGAGGGGGACCTCCCCCTCCACCGCGTCGGCGACACCGACCACGGCCACGTCCGCGACGGCGGGATGCCGCCGCAGCACACGCTCGATCTCCGCCGGGTAGACGTTCCGCCCGTTCCGGATGATCAGATCCGTCAACCGGTCGAGCAGATGCAGACAGCCGCTCTCGTCGAGGTGACCGACATCCCCGGTCCGCAGCCAGCCCGCCACCAGCGCCTCGGCGGTCGCCGCCGGGTCCCGCCAGTAACCGCGCATCCGGCCGTCGCCGCGCACCAGGATCTCGCCGCGCTCCCCGGCCGGCAGCGCCCGCCCCGCCCCGTCCGCGACCCGCACCGACATCCCGGGGATCACCCGGCCGACCGGCAGCGCCTCGGGCAGTACGCCGTGCGGGTCCGGGTGCTCGCCGGGAGCGAAGGTGACGAACGGGCCACCGGCCTCGGTCAGCCCGTAGACCTGGCGGAAGCCGCAGCCGAACGCGCGGGCCGCCGCCGCGTACAGCTCGATGGGCATCGGGGCCGCCCCGTAGAGGATCTCGGTGAGGGAGTCGGGCAGGGCGGCGTCCTCGTGCGCGCCGACCTGCTCCAGCACGGCACGCAGCGTCTCCGGCACCAGCCAGAGGTGGGTGGCCCGGTGCTGCCGCGCGCTCGCCACGATGTCCTTGGGCGCGGCGTCCGCACCCGGGATCACCACCGTCGCCCCCGCCGCCAGATAGGCCAGCGTCAGCACCACCGTCCCGTGGAACAGCGGGCAGCAGGCGACCAGTACGGCCCCCGCGGGCGGCCCGGCCACCGCCAGCCAGCCGAGCGCGATGTCCTTGACGGAACGGTGGTCCACCACAACACCCTTGGGATGGCCCGCGGTTGCCGAGGTGTACAGGATCGCCACCGGGTCGTCCGCCCGCACCACGGGTTCCTCGGCGACCTCCGCGGCCGCGTCCCGGTACCGGGCGTCGTCGAAGGAGAGCCGCCAGTGCCCGGTGAGGCGGAGGGTGCCGGGTGCGGTGTCGAGACGTTCGAGGAGTTCGGCCTCGCCGACGATCCCGACGACCTTGGCGTGACCCGCGATCTCGACGACCTCCCCGGGCACCAGAGCCGGGTCGATCGGCACGAACAGCGCGCCGATCCGCCCCAGCGCGAAGTAGGTCTCCAGCACCTCGACCCGGTCACGCGAGAGCACGGCGACCCGGTCACCGTGCTGCACACCCAGCGCGGCCAGCGCCACCGCCAGGCCCTCGGCCCGGCCGGCCAGCTCCTCCCAGGTGAGCGACCGGCGGGCGTCAGCCAACGCCACCCGCCCGCCGAAGCACTGCCGGTTGCGCTCCAGCAACTGAGTCAGCCACATGCCGTTGCCATCCCCGTTCGCTTGCGTAGGTGTCCAGGCCCTCTACGGAGAACAGAGACCGCGGAGCGCCGAAGCACTCCATCCGGGCGCGAAATTCACCACGCGATCACCTCGCGACACCACGCGGGAAGGCCCCGATCCGAAGATCGGGGCCTTGGCTGTGGCCGGGGCCGGGATCGAACCGGCGACCTATCGCTTTTCAGGCGATCGCTCGTACCAACTGAGCTACCCAGCCACGCAGTTCACCTGAGTGATCTGCAAGCGGTCCTGACGGGATTTGGACCCGCGGCCTCCACCTTGACAGGGTGGCGAGCACTCCAAACTGCTCCACAGGACCTCGCGCGGTGCGGGACCGAAGTCCCCCACGCGGTGTTGCGTGCCCCCGATATCTATGATTCCGGGATTCCGCGTCGATGTCGCAGTGTCCCGGAGCGTGATGAGCGGGAAGTGTCGAGCGGCGATTTGCGCACTGCTGCTGACGTCTCAGCGTTCCTGCACGTTGAGGTCACGGACGCAGAACCCGTGGTGTGCCCAGTCCTCGTTCAGCACCACCCGCAGGCACTCGACCACCGACTTGCCCACGGCGTACGACGGCCAGCCCGGTCCCGCAGGAACGGGAGCGGCTGCGGACAGCTCGTCGACCGTCACGGTCGCGAGCCAGCGCTCCAGTTCGGCGGACTGTTCGTCTCGCACGGCCAGTACCTCGTCGAGGCCTGGGGTCGCCGCTCGATCGAGGCCCTGTTCCTCCTGGTCGGGCACGAAGTCGGACGCCAGCCCGATCCCGGTGAAAGGCCGGGTCGATCCCAGGCAGCAGCGGCGAAACCACGAGTCGTGCACGAACACCAGGTGGCGCAGGGTCTCCACTGCCGACCACTCGCCATCGACACGCCGGTGCTCGGAGCCCGCGGGCATCGCGCGGAGCCGCTCGACCGTCCTCGCCCAGTCATCCCGTAGGCATCGATGGGCTTTCCGCAGATCGGCTGGGTCATCTGAGCGCATCAGCAACCGAACTGGATACCGCCGGTCCAGTTCGGCCTCGACGTAGGACGTCACCTCCACGCCGTTGACCACCAGGTTGCTGACCAGCCCGTCGATCACGACGTCCCGCATCACCACGCCGATCAGCCGGGCGCGGGTCAGGTCGCATTCGCGGAACTCGGCGTCGGTCAGATCCTGATCTTCAAAACTCGCCATGCCGAGCATTGTGTACCAACGGGCCGACAACGGGCGGGCGTCCAGAAGGAGATGGGCCACGCACGGGGCACCCGAGACATCGTTCGAGGCCAGAGGTTAAGGAACAAGCTGCCGCAGCGCTGGGCGGCGCAGCAGTGGGGAGTGCGGTGTCAGGGGCCGGTGGACCAACGCACAGCAGGAGCCCGTGGAGGGTGCCGGGCAGGGGTGAGGAAGCCGGGGCGGAACATGTGGGCGCCTGGGGTCAGCCCGAGGAGGGCGTTCTCGGTTTCGCCTTCAACGCCGATCCACATCGTGCGGGGCTTACCGGTGCGGTCGGGGCCGGCGCCGGAGACGTAGCAGCAGGCGATGCCGGGGCTGGCGGCGAATGGGGATCGCGCGGCAAGTCTCGTGGAGTTCGGCGCGGCCCGTTGGTTCTCTCGGGGCTGCCCGGAGTGCGAGCCCAGGAAGCACGATGATCTCCCAGTTCAGCGGCATGGCGCTGGTGGGCAGGACAGACCCGCCTTGCGTTGTGGCGGGGCAGGGTAGCGTGGGCTCGGTGAGCAATGCTGTTTGGGGGTCTGCTGCGATGCTGGTCAGGCGTGTGGTGCTTCCGCTGGTCATCTGGGTGGCCATGGTGCCGTGGCTGCTGGCTACGGTGACGACCATGCTGTGGGGGTTCTCGGAGGAGCCGGACGGGCTGTTCTTCACGTTCGGTACCCGGATGGTTCTGGTGCCGCTGCTGCTGGTCGGTGAGGTCGTCGGCGTGGTGGCGGCCTTCGGGCGCTATGACGGTCTGCGCTCCGACTTCTGGCCGGGAGCTGGGCTGACGTTTGCTCTGCTGGCGCTGTTCACCGTGACGGTCGTGGCCACGACGTGGGGCGAGTGGGGCGGGATGCTATGGATCTGGGCCCTGTACACCGGCTACGTTTTCTTCGTGTTCGGCTTCGGCGGGATGGCCTGGAAGAAGGTCTTCGCCTAGCTTTTCGCGGTATGAGGAAGGCCCCCGGCAGCGCCTGGCGCAGGGGGCCTTCCTCATACCCGGATGCTTACTTGTACTTGCCGTAGTAGCCGGTGAGGTTCTTCAGGTCGCACATCGCGGAGCCGACGAGGCACAGCGGGGAAGCGTACTTGCTCTTGTAGACCCAGGTGACGCGGCCACCGTTGTAGATGTAGATCTCGTGGTTGGGCATCTGCCGGTGGTTGCCGGAGCGGATTTCCCAGCCTCCGCGGGTTATGTGGAACGTCAGGGCGCCGTCGATGGCTCCCTTGACCTTGGCGACACCGCCGCAGAACGGGTTGGTGGAGTGGGTCACCATGCGGATGTCGGCGTATCCGGAGCCGGCGCCGAGCTTCTTGACCTTCATGCCCTTGGCATTGGCGGTCTTCTTGGCGACCAGCCTTTTGTTGGACTTCTTGTAGACGTGGGTGGCCTTGACCGAGGTGTATCCGCTGACCTTGTGACTCTTCCAGTTGATGACGGCGGACGCGGAGGTGCGGTAACGGGAACTCTTCCAGTCGAAGCCGCGATTGTCGCCGCCGTAGACGTACTTCGAGCCCCAGTACTTGCACGCCTTGGGGATGGGCTGGTTGATGTACTTCTGGGGGATGAACGTCGTCCACGTCAAGGTGGTGGTGGCCGCCGCCTTGGCGGCCGCGGCCTGGGTGGTGGCGGTGCGCTGGACGGCTGCCGCTTCGGTCTCGCCGCGGATGACCTCGGGCACGGCGACGGTGAGGCCCCAGGTGCGGGCGGTGGAGGTGTCGCCCTTGAGCTCAGGGATGATCCGATACTGATAGGAGGCTCCGGCGGTGGCGTTGGTGTCCTTGAAGGTGGCCTGGCCCGGCTTGGTGGTGGTGAGGGGGGTTTCGCCGCGGACGATGGTGTAGCGGGCGTCGGCCGTGTAGGGCTTCCAGGACAGTGTCACGGCCCCCGGCGCGGCTGTGGAGGTCACGCCCCGGTCGGCCAGGGCGCTGTTGACGAGGGCGGCCTGGCCGCCGCTGGTACGACCGATGCTCAGGTGTTGTTCGACGAGGTCGGAGCGCTGCTGTGTGCTCAGGGGTGCCGGGTTGCCGGGGGCGTCGGCGGCAGCTGCCGACGTGGTCAGTCCGGCGAGGGTACTGGCGACGAGCGCGACAGCGGCGAGGGAAGCTTTGACGCTGGCGGCGGGAGACGACGGTGCGGGAGAGGTCGATATTCTTGACTGCACGTGCTCTCCTTCGGTGTTCTGATTGGGGGTGGCGCGGGTGATGCGCGAAGATTTCGCGCCTCCCTCGTGCGCGATGGAGAGATTCGCAGCGCGGGATAAACGTTCAATTGACGACCTGGTGATGTAACTGTGATGGCAGGTACCCGTGACCTCGTATATCCGTGGTGACGGATCATCCTCAAAGGCTTCGTGCGGGACCTGTTCACATACGTCGCCGACGGATACATCAAAACCGATCATGATGAGGTGCTGCGGCTCGCCGTTCCGACTGGCGGGCGACACCGCGATCTCAAGCCGAAGACACTGCGCGGCGCGCTGCCCGCCTACCGCCGGACACCGGCCCCTTCAGCACCTGTGACGGCTGACTTCAACAGGGGTGCACTCCACGAGGCCTTTGAGCGTGTATGAGAAGACCTGCTTCGGGTGGGCAGAAATCCCGTGGACCTTGAATTCATGCCCTTGGTTCGTGATGTCCTGCGTGTGGGTGCCCCCTGAGTCGACGTATGTGACCCGGAAAGCCTTCCATGTACAGTCCTTGGTCCCGGAAGTGACCTGCACGCGCAACCCTCCCGGTGTCGCACCATTCCCAAGGTCGATCTTCTTGTACCTGAAGAACGGCTCCCCGTAGTGACGTTCGCTGTCTCCGGTGATACGCGGCGCACCGGCGGGATGTTCGCGGTTGAAGAACATGCCTTCGTAGCTCCCCCCTCCCTCCGCGATGGTGGGTCGGACGACTGTCCGCAGCGACACGGACCCGGCTGGAGATCTGACCGACGAGGATGCCGGCGGGCCCCGTGCGCTACACGCTGCTGTCCACGCTGTGTTCGAGCTGGACATGAACTTCCCACCTCGCGCTCGCCTCCGCGGGGGCCGCGCTGCCGAGCCCCCGCACTCCGCCCGAGGCGGAAACCGCGCGGTCGGCGGCGGCCAAGTGCGGCTGGGTCGGCAACCTGAAGACCACAGGCCCGGCGTCGCCGGCGGGCGGCTGGCGTTGACTCGTACTACGGGGCTGTGAGGGTGTCGAGCCGGGCGGCGAGGTCGGCGTGGGCGGCGATCAGGTGGGGGCGGGCGGCGGTCAGGGGTGCGATGAGGTCGGCGGGGTCGTCGTGGGCGAGGGCCGCGTGGAGTTCGCTGAGCGGGCGGCGGGCCGCGGTGGGCAGGTCGGTGAGTGCGGTGATCTGTCCGGCGAGACGGCGCAGGTCGGCGGTGTTGTGGCGGGCCCGGGCGGCGGTGGTGCGGTCGGCGGCACGGGCCTGGCGGGTGGCCGTCACGCGCTGTTCGCCGGTGGTTCCGGTCGGGCCGGGGCGGCCGCGCAGATAGCGGCGCTCGGCGGCCTGGCGGCTGGCGACGCCGAGGGGCGGGGCGAGGTCGGCCCAGCTTGCGCCCGCGTCGCGGGCGGTTTCGATCAGGCAGGTCTCCCATCCGGCGAGCCGCTCGCGGACCTGCCGCAACAGCATCAGTGAGGCCAGGGCCTGCTCCGGGCCCGGCCCGGCACCGGAAGCGTTCGGGGTCTCCTGCTGGGCTTCGCGCAAGGCGTCGTCTATGGCGTTGAGGGCTGCCGCGGCGGCGAGGAAGGACGCCGGGCTGTGGGCGTCGGTGCCGGTCGTGGACGGCTGGTCGGCCGGGGTCACGTACACCTCCCTGGGGTTGTCATCGGTTTGATGACATCGTGTTTGTCATCCATCGGATGACATGTTACAACGGTGTCAGTGAGGCGCATTGGCAGTAACTGCCTGAACCTGCTGGAGGTGTTTTCACGATGTTGATGCGCACTGACCCCTTCCGTGAGCTGGACCGGCTGACGCAGCAGCTGATGGGCCCGGGGACCTGGTCGAGGCCGTCGGCGATGCCGATGGACGCCTACCGCGAGGGCGACGAGTACGTGGTGGCCTTCGACCTTCCCGGTGTCACCGCAGACGCGATCGACATCGACGTCGAGCGGAACATGCTGACGGTCAAGGCCGAGCGCCGACCGGTGACGAAGGCCGACGAGGTGCAGATGGAGCTGTCCGAGCGGCCGCTGGGCGTCTTCTCCCGCCAGATCGTGCTCGCCGACACCCTCGACACCGAGCACATCAAGGCCGACTACGACGCTGGCGTGCTCACTCTGCGCATCCCGATCGCCGAGCGCGCCAAGCCCCGCAAGATCTCCATCGGCGTCGGGACCGGCCACAAGGAGATCTCCGGCTGACACCGGCCGGACAGGTGCGGAGGACGGGCACCTGATCTCCCCCCAGCCCGCCCTCCGCACCCCGTGGGCAGTGTGAAGAACAAGAAGGGGTGGCGGCTCAGATGACTCTGCTACGCGAAGCCTTCCTCGACCACGTCAGGGAACGCGGCGAGTACGGCACTGCCGAGGAAGCCGAACGCGCGGCCCGCGTGGTGCTCGCCCTGCTCGGCGCACACCTGGTCGGCGAAGTCCGCGCCCAGCTCGCGGCACGCCTGCCGGAGGAATTCGCCCTGATCCTGCTCAACCCGCTGCAAAGCGCCGAACCGCTTTCCCCGGAGCGGTTCGTGCGGGCGACCGCCGCGTGGATCGAGGGTGCCACCGAGCAGACCGCGACCTGGGACGTCAGTGCCGTGCTGTCCACGGTCGCCGACACCGCCGGCGACGACCTCCTCAAGGAGATCCTGCTCCAGCTCCCCGCGGGCTACGACCTGCTCTTCGGCCACCCCCAGCCCACCTGACCACCGCCGGTGCCGCACACCGGCACCACCCAACCCTGGCTTGACGAAAGGCTTGCACCGCAGTGATCACCGACGTGCGCGTACCGCTTGAGCACCAGCAGCCGTACTCGACGGCGTACGAGCAGATGCTGGAGAGGGTCCGCTACGCAGGCGCCTACCCCACCCGCGAGCGAGCGGACGAAGCCGTCCGCCTGGTCCTGGCAGGACTGGGACGCCAGCTGACCGGCGACGAACGTGTCGACCTGGCAGCCTGCCTGCCCCTGGAGGCCGCCCGCGTCCTGGCGGCTCAGATCCCCGACCCCCAGCCGCTGACCGGCTGGGCCTTCGTCAAGGACCTCGCCGCACGCTCCGGCGCCTCCCTGGCCACCACCCGCTGGGACACCGGCTCCGTCTTCGCCGCCGTCACAGCCCACGCCGGCCCCCACCTCACCACCCGCATCCTCCACCAACTCCCCACCGGCTGGGCCCTGCTGTTCGGCCAAGCCGAACTCAACCCGGCCGCGTAAAACGGACACAGGCACCCGGAGCCACGGCGGGGCCCCCGGCCACCGGGCCGGCTCGCTTGGTGAAGTCCCCGATCCGCGTGATCGGGGACTTCCGCCTTTGCAGCTCATCCTCCCGGCCCGTCGGCCGCTCCTCGTCGCGCCCCCGGACGGGCCGGGCGCACCGATGCGTGAGCCCGAGAAAGATCGCTCGGACGGACGGTCCGGCGGACCGGACGTCTTGATCTACTGTCAGTCATCCCACCAGGGCCAACGAACGCTTAGTGCACGATCTGACGCATATGTTCTCGACCCGAATTCCACGAGCGGCGGAGAGCCGGCCGAATGCAAGAAGGCCCCGATCCGAAGATCGGGGCCTTGGCTGTGGCTGGGGCCGGGATCGAACCGGCGACCTATCGCTTTTCAGGCGATCGCTCGTACCAACTGAGCTACCCAGCCACGAAGTTCACGGGGAACTTCAGCGGTCCTGACGGGATTTGAACCCGCGGCCTCCACCTTGACAGGGTGGCGAGCACTCCAAACTGCTCCACAGGACCTTGCGCGGTGCGGGACCGGAGTCCCTCACGTCCCCCAACGGGATTCGAACCCGAAATCGTTACCTCGCTGACCTGCGGGAACGCGCTCAGGTCCCGTAATTACGCCCCCTGCGCCCTGCTGGGTCTGGCTCGATCCGCCTCGATCCTGTCCCCGTGCTGACACGTCAGCACGGGCTGCCTGGTCATCGCAGTCGCGAATTCGGGCCTGTGAGAGTGGTCGGTGGGCTGCCTGGGGCAGGGCTGTTCCCGTGGCGTGCAGGCGTGATGGGGCGTGCATGGCTGCGGGTGGTGTGCCGTCATCGGCGTTCGTAGTGAAAGCGGCATGCCACGATGTGGATGGCGTCGTCCTCGTCGAGGCGATAGACCAATCGGTGTTCGGAGTTGATGCGTCGTGACCAGTAGCCGGAGAGGTCGTTCCGTAGCGGTTCAGGTTTGCCGATCCCCTCGTGGCCGCCGCGGTCGATGTCGGCGATGAGCTGGTTGATGCGTTTCAGGAGCTTGCGGTCATTCGCCTGCCACCACAGGTAATCGTTCCAGCCGTCGTCGAGGAAGAGAACCTTCACGCAGCCCCCTGCCCGGCTTCGTCATCGGGGTCCACCAGTTCGCGGACTGTGCCGTGGCCCGCCCGGTCCTGCTCGATGGACCTGCGGAGGCGCTCGGCCATTGCGGGAGACCGCAGCAGGTAGTCCGTCTCCTTGAGTGCCTCGTACTCGGCGAGCGAGACAACGACCATCGGTTCGTGGCCGGTCCGGGTGATGACCAGTTCCTCGGCGTCGTTCTCGACCGCATCGAGAGCGTCGGCGATACCGGCGCGCAACTCGGTGACACTCATCGTCTTCATGATGTACACGATAACGTACAGATGTGGGGGCGTGAAGGTGGCGGCCGACCTACAGTTGAGGTTCCGCTGCGGACCGTCGCTTTCTTTGCAGCAGACCACCCAGCGGAGTGCACCGTCCCCCTGCTGTGCGCCTGACAGGACAGCATGTGTCGGACTCCGGAGCAGCACGGGTTCTGCGCGGGAGCGGGAGGAGCTCGGCAGACCGGAATCACTACAGTTCCGTAGTTTCCGTGCTGACACGTCAGCACCGTGTCAGCACATGAAACCCTCGGGACCGACTGCAGCCACGGGCGGGCCTTTGCTCGGGGATGCAACGAGAACGTCCCGGACGATATGCCGTCCGGGACGTTCTCACGATGGTGGCTGGGGCCGGGATCGAACCGGCGACCTATCGCTTTTCAGGCGATCGCTCGTACCAACTGAGCTACCCAGCCACGAAGTTCACGGGGAACTT
>NZ_JBHVRR010000047.1:38145-44036 GCF_042885635.1 Streptomyces sp. NPDC058045
CAGCGGTCCTGACGGGATTTGAACCCGCGGCCTCCACCTTGACAGGGTGGCGAGCACTCCAAACTGCTCCACAGGACCTTGCGCGGTGCGGGACCGAAGTCCCCCACGTGGTGTTGCGTGCCCCCAACGGGATTCGAACCCGTGCTACCGCCTTGAAAGGGCGGCGTCCTAGGCCGCTAGACGATGAGGGCTATCGGCCCGCCTGGGCGCTTCGCAGCGCGTCGGGGACGTGGAGAAGCATATGGGATGGCGGGAGGGATCGCCAAAACGGTTTCCGCGGGGGACCGGCGGGGGTCAGTGCGGAGGGGTGGCGGGCGGGGAGGTGGTGCCGTCGGCGCCGGGCTGGTTCTCCTTGGGGAGGTGGCGGCTGACCTCGGCGGTGGACAGGCCGAGCCCGCCGAGCCGGATCTGGTCCCAGGCCTGGAGGCGGTGGCCGGGGCGGTCCAGGTAGAGCACGGACGCCTCGATCGGGTCGGGGTGGCGGCCCTCGACGGCGCGCAGTCCGCTGCCCCCGGTGGAGCCCTCGGTGCGCAGCCGGGTGCCGAGGGGGAGGACCTCCATGTCCTCGTGGTGGAGGTGCCCGGCGAGTACCAGGGGCACCGTGCCGTCGGTCTCCCGGGCGGCGGTGGGCTCATGGGCGACGGCCACGTCCACCGGGGTCCCGGCGGCCTTCTGGTCGCGGAGGGCGGAGGCGAGGCGGGCGCCGGCGAGGTGTTCCGCGGCGTCGCCGCCGGGGCGGGCGGAGCGGTCCGGGGTGTACTGCGGGTCTCCGATCCCGGCGAAGCGGACCCCGGCGACGGTGACGGCCCGCCCGTCGTCGAGGACATGGACGTTCTTCATCCGGGCGAGGTGGGCCTGGGTGGCGCGGGAGTCGTGGTTGCCGCGGACCCAGACGTAGGGGGCGCCGAGGTGCGGTACCGGGTCGAGGAAGCCGTTCTCGGCGGCGGTGCCGTGGTCCATGGTGTCGCCGGAGTCCACGATCACATCGATGTCGTACTGCTTCACCAGGGAGGCGATGATGTGCCAGCTCGCCGGGTTGAGGTGGATGTCGGAGACGTGCAGGACGCGGATGGTGGTGGGGTCGGGGCGGTAGGCGGGGAGGGTGGAGGTGACGTCGTACAGCTTGGTGACGTTGGTGACGAGGCGGGCCAACTCCTTCTGGTAGACGTCGAATTCGGTGACGATGCTGCGGGCGTTGCCGACCACCGAGGGGGCGCTGCCGAGCAGGCCGGAGAACTTCGGTTCGAGGACGGAGTTCGGGTTCCAGGTGGCGTAGGCGGTGGTGCCGGAGGCGGCGAGCAGGGCGAGGGCGAGACCGCCGGAGGCGAGGGCGCGGCGCGGGGTGCGGTACACGAGGAGGCCGAGCGCGGTGGCGCCGGTGACCGTGGCGAGGGTGGAGCGCAGCGCCAGATCGCGGGTGCCGTGCTCGACGTCGCGGGTGACTTCGGCCTGGAGCCCGGAGAAGCGTTCCGGGTGCTGGACCAGGACTCCGGAGCGGGCCGGGTCGAGCCGGTCGACGTCCACGTCCAGGCGGAGGGGGGCGGTGTGGGAGCGGAGTTCCAGGGCGCCGAGCGGGGACACGTTGATCTTGGTGCCGCCGGTGAGGGAGGGCCGCAGCGTCATCCGGGTGTCCATCGGCCCGACCGGTGTGCGCACGCCGCCGGCGGCGAGCAGTCCGAGCCAGGCGCCGAGCAGGACCACACCGGCCAGGCCCAGGGCGTGCAGCAGACGCCGCAGCGGCCCCTCGTCGGTGACCGTGGCGACGGCCGGCGCGTCGAGACGTCCGCCGGGAGCGCGGCGCGCGGGGGAGAGGCGGGCGGCGAGACGGCGGAGGGCTCGGGTGGCTGCGTGGTCGCGGGCCATTGGTCCCGTATGCCCCGGAGTGTGGGTGGTTATGCGGGGGCCGACGGTGGGCGGGTGGCCGACAATGGCGGTGAGCCGGGGCGAACCGGGGGTGTGCGGTGGCGAGGAGGCCGGGTGCTGGAGATGACGCGGGAGGAGTTCGAGGAGCTGGTCGCGCAGGCGCTGGACCGGATCCCACCGGAACTCACCCGGCTGATGGACAACGTGGCCGTCTTCGTGGAGGAGGAGCCGGACCCGTCCGACCCCGAGCTGCTCGGCCTCTACGAGGGCACCCCGCTGACCGAGCGCGGCGAGTGGTACGCGGGCGTACTGCCGGACCGCATCACCGTCTACCGGGGGCCCACCCTGCGGATGTGCGGCTCGCGGGAGGAGGTCGTCGAGGAGACCGAGGTGACGGTGGTGCATGAGATCGCCCACCACTTCGGCATCGGCGACGAGCGGCTGCACGCACTGGGGTACGGGTGAGGGTGACGGTCAACGGGCGGTGGGTGCAGGGGAGTTGAGCGGCCGGGCGCCGGGGTGGTCGTGAAGGGGTGGTGTGGGAGGCCGGGGCGGGCGTGTCCTCGTGCGGGGCGCGGGAGTTGGGCAGGGCCGTCAGCGAACCGTGTCCCGGAGGTGGCTTACGTGCGCTGCTTGAACGTTCCCGTCCGGCTGGCCGCGACCGTACTGGCGGCGGCCGGCGCGGCAGGCTGTATGAGCGTGGGGCACGAGGACGACGGGGGCGGACCGCGGCCCGATCGTTCCCCGTCGTCCAGCGGCGCCGCGGTCCCGGACGGCGGCAGCGCACCCCAGGGCGGCCCCGCGGCGGACGGGGTGACAGTGGGCGGTACGGCGGCCGGTACGGGGTCCGGCGGGCGGCGGGACGGGGCGGGGCGCGCGGGCACCGGTCCCGGACACGGCTCCGACGGCTCCGGCTCCCGTACCGGCTCCAACTCCGGTTCCGGCGCGGGTGGTTCAGGTGGTTCAGGTGGTTCGGGCGCGGGCGGCGGGGTGCCCGGGGACGGTTCCGGTTCACCCGCGCCCGGGGGGAGCGGTACGCCCTCGCCCGGGGGCTCGGACTCCGCGTCGCCCGGTCCGACGGAGGTGCCGACCCCGACCGAGTCACCCCGGCCGACGGATGCCACGCCGACCAGCACCGGTCCGGGTACCGGTACCGGGCCGGGCCTCCCCGGGTCTCCCTCGATCCCGGACGGGGTACCGCGATCCGCCTCCGTACCGGGCGGCACCGGCACCGCGGACACGGCCCCGCACGCCGGGGCGTCCCCCTCGGCCGCCGGCCGCGCTCCCGGCCCCGCGCTCCGGGAGGCGGAGCCGTCACCGTGCGCGGGCGCCGCCGTCTGATCCCCGGTGCCGGACGTGCTCACGGTCCGCGGGAACCGGTTTGCGCTCGGGGGTGGGGGGTGCGTATGGTGGTAGATCGTTTGATCCCATTTGCCTGGCGCGCATTCCTCAGCGAGATCTCCTCTCACGGGAACCGAGAGCGCCCCGAGCGTGGCGCGTACTCTCCCTTGCCGTGGCTGACCGCATCGAGGCGGTTGAAGATGACTTCACGGAGTTTGGGCGCGTGCTGCCGATAACTCCGGAAGGTTCACATCTGCATGTCCGTTTCCAGTCCTGACCAGATCGCCCTGCCCGAATCCGCTGCCGACGAGGCCGTCACCGCCGCCGCGGAGGCCGTCGCAGCAGGGGCGGTCACCGACGCGGCCACGGAGCCCGCCGAGGCCACGGAGCCCGCCGAGGCCCCCGAATCAGCGGCCCCCGCCGTCACCTTCGCTGATCTGGGCCTGCCCGAGGGCGTCGTCCGCAAGCTCGCGCAGAACGGTGTGACCACCCCGTTCCCGATCCAGGCGGCGACCATCCCGGACGCGCTCGCCGGCCGGGACATCCTGGGCCGCGGCCGCACCGGCTCCGGCAAGACCCTCTCCTTCGGTCTGCCGCTGCTGTCCACCCTGGCCGGCGGCCACACCGCGAAGAAGCACCCGCGGGGTGTCATCCTCACCCCGACCCGCGAGCTGGCCATGCAGGTCGCGGACGCCCTCCAGCCCTACGGCGACGTCCTCGGCCTGAAGATGAAGGTCGTCTGCGGCGGTACGTCCATGGGCAACCAGATCTACGCGCTGGAGAAGGGCGTCGACATCCTCGTCGCCACCCCCGGCCGACTCCGCGACATCATCAACCGCGGTGCCTGCTCGCTCGACAGCGTGCAGATCGCCGTCCTGGACGAGGCCGACCAGATGGCCGACCTGGGCTTCATGCCCGAGGTCACCGAACTGCTCGACCAGGTCCCGGCCGGCGGCCAGCGGATGCTGTTCTCGGCCACCCTTGAGAACGAGATCGACACCCTCGTCAAGCGCTACCTCAACGCCCCGGTCACCCATGAGGTCGACCCCTCGGCCGGTGCGGTCACCACCATGACCCACCACATCCTGATCGTGAAGCCGCGCGACAAGGCGCCGGTGACCGCCGCGATCGCCGCGCGCAAGGGCCGCACCATCATCTTCGTGCGCACCCAGCTCGGCGCCGACCGGGTCGCCGAGCAGCTCGTCGAGGCCGGTGTGCGGGCGGACGCGCTGCACGGCGGTATGACGCAGGGCGCCCGCACCCGCACCCTGTCCGACTTCAAGGACGGCTATGTGAACGTGCTGGTCGCCACGGACGTCGCCGCGCGCGGTATCCACGTCGACGACATCGACCTGGTGCTGAACGTGGACCCGGCCGGTGACCACAAGGACTACCTGCACCGCTCGGGCCGTACCGCGCGGGCCGGCCGTTCCGGCACCGTTGTCTCGCTGGCCCTGCCGCACCAGCGGCGGCAGATCTTCCGGCTGATGGAGGACGCGGGCGTGGACGCCTCGCGGCACATCGTCGGCGGGGGCGGCGCCTTCGACCCGGAGGTCGCGGAGATCACCGGCGCCCGGTCGATGACCGAGGTGCAGGCCGAGTCCGCGGGCAACGCGGCCAAGCAGGCCGAGCGCGATGTGCAGGACCTGAGCAAGCAGTTGGACCGGGCGCAGCGCCGGGCCACCGAGCTGCGCGAGGAGGCCGACCGGCTGACCGCGCGGGCCGCCCGCGAGCGCGGCGAAGACCCAGAGGCCGCGGTGGCGGCGACCGCCGAGGTGGCGGTACCGGCACAGGCCGGCGAGCTGGTGCTCCCCGAGTCCGGCACCGAGACCGAGACCGCGGCGGCCCAGGCCCCGACGGCCCCGGCCGCCCAGGCCCCGGCCGAGTCCCGCCCCGAGCAGTCCTCGTACAAGCGTCGCGATGACCGGCCGTTCAACCGTGACCGTCGCGATGACCGTGGTGGCTTCCGCCGCGACGAGCGTCGGGACGACCGCGGTGGTCGTTCGTACGAGCGTCGGGACGACCGTGGCGGCTTCCGCCGTGATGAGCGTCGTGATGACCGGCCGTTCAACCGTGACCGTCGCGACGACCGCGGTGGCTTCCGCCGCGACGAGCGTCGGGACGACCGCGGTGGCTTCCGTCGTGACGAGCGCCGGGACGACCGGCCGTTCAACCGTGACCGTCGTGACGAGCGTCGGGACGACCGCGGTGGTTTCCGCCGGGAGGAGCGTCGTGATGACCGTGGCGGCTTCCGCCGGGATGAGCGTCGCGATGACCGGCCGTTCAACCGTGACCGTCGTGACGACCGCGGTGGCTTCCGCCGCGACGAGCGTGGTGGGCACCGGGGCAGTGACCGGCCGTTCAACCGCGACCGCCGGGACGACCGGCCGGGTGTGCGCCGGGACGACCGCCGCTCCGGTGGGCACGACCGCCCGTACGGCCGCCGGGACGACCACCGGGGGACCGGTTCCTTCGGCGGTGGCCGTCGTGAGGACAAGCCGCGCTGGAAGCGCAACGGCTGACATCCGGCACCCGCTGCCGAAGGAAGTCGGCAGATGGTGAAGTGACGGGCTGTGGCGCCCCCCAGGCGGGGGCGGGCCCAACCCCCACCCCCCCCCCCCCCCCCCCCCCCCCCCTACCCGCTATTGGGTTGAGGGGGGGCGCACCCAACATCACAAAAGGGGCGG